>JAISMH010000150.1 GCA_031276855.1 Synergistaceae bacterium | reverse complement strand
CGGGCGCCCTGCCGATTCCTCCCCAGAGGGTTGCGCAAATCCGCTTGAATGATGTACAATTCAAATTAGAAAAAGATTTTATAGAGGAATGTGCAGAAGGGTATACCCTCCTGCACATTCCTTTTTTCGCGCATCCCCCTTTCAAAAATCCGGTCTTTTCAATGCTTCTTCCGAACTTCCGACGCCGTGCAAATGAGTATACCCTTCTGCACATTCCTCTATAAAATCTTTTTCTAATTTGAATTGTACATCATTCAAGCGGATTTGCGCAACCCTCTGGGGAGGAATCGGCAGGGCGCCCGGCGCGCGGGGAAACGCGCGGCGGGTGTTTGACCTCGAAAGAGGACATTTTCCCGGACACAAATCAGTGAGACCAATTTTGACAATCCTGTGCTTCTGGTGTATTATGAAGCGAAATTTTTTTAACCTTTCAGACGGCCTTGTTTTCTCTGAGCCGACCCTGCCGGGAAGAGGATTGAGGGGAGGAGGATCGGGCGTTTCTTAAATCTGGCGTTTTTCTTTTGTAATACCTGTATTCGGCGGAAGCCGGGCTTTTTATCGGATTTTTATTATCGAATTTCTGGTGAGGAGTGTCGTGAATGAAGCGGTTGTTTATGTTTGTCTGGCACACTTTGGACTGGCTTCAGCAAATCGTGATGGTGACGACCTCCGTCGCCATCGTCCTGCTGATCCTGACGCAGGTGGCGCTGCGCTACTTTTTACGGATGCCCCTCATGGGCGTGGAGGAACTGGCCTGCCTCTGCGGGTTCTGGCTCTACTTCATAGGGGCCGCGAACGGCGCGCGCGAGCGCAGCCACATCAAGGCGGACCTTCTGAACATCATGATCCGGAACGAACGCGCGCTCAACGGCGCGAAGGCCCTGATCTCGTTTATCCTGATCGTCCTGACGGGGCTTTTTGTGGAGTGGACCGTCAGCTACGTCCTCTGGTCCATGAAATCGTGGGAACGCTCCCCCGCCCTGAGCATCCCCATGGTCTGCGCTCAGGCGAGCATGATGGTCAGCGCGATTCTCATGTTCTTTTATTTCTTCGTCGAATTTCTGGATTACGTCCGTCAGGCCCTGGGGTACGAACCCTTCCGCTTCGCCAATCCCCCCGCGGACAAAGCCTGAACCCTGCGGCAGAGGAGGATATTGAGCCATGCACATCGTCATTGACCTTGCCATTCTGATCGGAACCATCGTTCTGGGGATTCCCGTTCCCCTCTGTTTCATGGCGGCCGCCCTCTACATGGGCGTCATTTACTTTCCCGACTTTTCCTTTTTGATGACCGTGGGGTTTCGCGGCCTCAACTCCCTGACGCTTCTGTCCATTCCCTTCTTCATCATGGCGGGCTCCCTGATGAGTTCCGCGGGAATCGCCGAGCGTCTGACGGGGTTCGCCAACTCCATGCTGGGGCGCATACGCGGCGGAATGGGAGCGGCCACGATCGTGGCCTGCGCCATCTTCGGGGCCATTTCCGGGACCTGCTCGTCGGCCGTCGCCTGCATCGGCAGCATCATGATCCCGCGTCTGGAGGAGCTGGGCTATCCGCGCAACTACAGCACCGCGATGGTCAGCTGCGCCTCGGTTCTGGGACAGCTGATCCCGCCCTCCGTCCCCATGATTCTCTACGGGTGGGTGACGCAGCAGTCCGTCGCGGCCTGCTTCCTGGCGACGGTCGTTCCGGGGCTGATCCTCATGACGATTTTTTGCGTCATTAACTACTTCATGTGCAAGAACTTTCCCACGATCCGGGTGGACCCGCCTCTGCCCGCGCGGGAGCGGAACAGGGAGATCGGGCACGCCCTGAGGCGGGGCGTATGGAGCCTGCTCATGCCCGTCATCATTCTGGGCGGCATCTACGGCGGCGTCACCACGCCGACGGAGTCCGCCGCCGTGGCGGTGGCCTACTCCATCCTGATCGGGCTCTTCGTCCATAAGGAACTCAAAGCCAAGGCCCTCTGGAAGGCCTTCTGCGTCTCCGCGACGACGAGCGGGGTCATCTGCCTGATGCTCTTTTTCGTGAGTATGCTGGGGCGAATCTACACCATGCAGCAGGTTCCCATGAAGATCGCGAACTACCTGCTCGGCGTTTCGGACAACAAGTACGTCATTCTTCTCATGGTGAACGTCTTCCTCATCATCATCGGTATGCTGATGGACGACATCAGCGGGACAATGCTGACGGCTCCTCTTCTGATGCCCCTGATGCTGAAGATAGGGGTGCATCCCGTTCACTTCGCGGCGATTTTGGGCACGAACCTGGGACTGGGCAACGTCACGCCGCCGACCGCGCCGATCCTCTACCTCGGCGGGCGCGTCGGCAACGTTCCCATCAACGAGTACATCCGGCCGGCGCTGGTCTACATGATCGTCGGGCACCTTCCGGTCATTCTTGTGACGACCTACCTGCCCGAACTTTCTCTCTGGCTGCCCCGGCTCGTGATGAATATCAAGTGACGCTGAGAAAGGTGAAGCTGAGAAAGGGGGAGAGAAAGACGAAAGTCCGCAGGCGGCCGGAACGGCGTTTCGGAGCCGTACGTGCCGGGGTGTGTTTTTGATCGTGTTTTCGGTCAAGTTTTCGATATCTGAATGGAGGGTTATTATTGATGAAAAGATGTAGAACAGTCTGTTGCGTTATCTGTCTGGTTCTTTTTGCCGTTTCCTTCTCTGCCGTTTCGCCGGCCGCGGCCGCGCCCCAGTACACGTGGCGCCTGGCGCAGGTTCACCCGGTGGACAGCGAGTACGACATCCTCGCCAAAGATTTCGCCCGCAAGGTCGAGGAGCGCAGCAACGGGCGCATTCATATCGACGTTTTCTCGGGCGGCGTTCTGGGCGACTGGACGGAGACCTTCGAGATGCTGTCCCGCGGTTCCCTCGAACTGAACCTGGCGCAGGCCAACTCCAATTTCGACCCCAAACTGAACCTGGTTTACTATTTCCCCTATCTCGTGAAGGATATGGAGGAAGCCCGGACGGTGTACGGCAAGGACGGCTGGGCCTACCCCATCATTCAGGATCTGTGGGCGTCCCACAACGTCAAGGCGCTCTCCGTCGTTCCGGTGGGGATGGCGGGCGTCTCCCTGCGGAGCAAGCCGGCCAACTACGCCGACCCCGCGGCGTCCAAGAACATGAAGGTTCGCGTCATGCCGAGCAAGCCCTGCGAGATAACCTACGAAGCGATGGGCTACATTTCCACCCCGATCCCCTACGCCGAGGCCTACAGCGCCATCCAGACGGGCATCGCCGACGGCCAGATGGGAGGGCCCCCCTTCCAGGCGTGGCAGTTCAAGGACGTCAATAAGGTCTGGATTCAGTACAACGACTTTTTCGAGTCCTGGTGGTTCGCGATCAACCTCGACCTCTGGAAGTCCCTTTCGCCGGAGGATCAGGCGGTTCTCCAGTCCGTGGCCCTCGAACAGTCCGACATCCAGTGGAACAACGCCGCGGGTGAGGACGAGAGATACCGCCAGAAGCTGAAGAACGAGTACGATTGGGAGATCGTCATCCTGACGCCCGAAGAGCTGACCAGGATCGCCGACCATGTCCGCAAGACCGTCTGGCCGAAGATGGAGGAACTGATCGGCAAAGAACTGATGGACCGCGTTTACAAGGAGTCCGGCATTCCCAGACCGTAAAAATATTTTGCGTACCTGAGGGACAAGGCGGGGAAAACCCCGCCTTGTTTGTGTCAGAGCCATTGTCTTCTCCAAAATGGGCACGGATGCCGGAAGAGCAGAAAGAGAGGAAAACCGATGACTCCGAAGCGCGAGAAGGCGTTGAATTGGGAAAAAGACTGGCCCGATTGGGTTCGCGAGCCTCAATTTCAGGATTACGGAGGCGAGCCCGAGACGCGTCCCGTCAAAGTGAACTGCTCTCTGGGGGTAAACCCCCTGAACAACATCTTCGGAATCGACCGTCTGACGATCGACATTTCCAAAACCTACCGGTATCCGCACAACCCCGAGGCTCTGGCGGAGCGGATTCGCGCCCGGTGGCCCCTCATCGGGCCCGTGAATCTCTCGTGGGGCGCGGGGTCCATGGGAATCATCTCCAACCTCGCCCACATCCTCTCCGGGCGGAACGTCAAAGTGCTGGGCGTCACGCCGCAGTTCATGCCGGCTCTGAGGGAGTTCGCCCTCGCGGGGGCGCGCGTCTCCACGGTGCGCCTTTCTCCCGGCCGGTTCGCTCTCGGCGCGCGGGCTCTGGCGGACGCCCTCGAAGAAGACACGACGGTGCTCTATCTGGACAACCCGAACAACCCGACGGGCTCGGCCCTTTCCCTGAAGGACGTCGAATTTCTGGCGAAGGAGTGCGCTTCCCGCGGGACGCTTCTGATCGCGGACGAGGCCTACGCGGACTTCCTCGACGACGCGGAGTCGGCGTTCAACCTCGACATGGACAATATCATCTGTATGCGTACGCTCTCCAAGGGCTGCGGTCTGGCCGGCCTGAGGATCGGCTACGCCGTCATCCGAAATCCCGAGCTTCGCCGCGCCTGCGAGGAACGGGCGCTTTCCTACGCCGTGTCCGACATCGCCGCGGCGGCGGCCGCGGAGCTTCTTCCCCGAATCGACTTCGGCGCGATGCGAAAGAGAGTTCAGGCCCTCAAATCGCGGGTCGTGGAGTTCATCGCGGGCTACGGCGCGTTCGCGATAGCCGACACCCATCCCGCCGTCCCCATTTTCCTGCTGACTTGGAAAGGAGAGGGAAGCAAGGAAGAGGACGATCTCTTCGAGAAGCTGATGGAGGCCGGAATATGCGCCGAATCGGGGCGTTTCTTCGAGCTGGGCGCCGGCTCGGTCCGAATGAGAGTCCCGCCCGAGAACCAGTTCGAGGAATTCTGCGCCCTCTGGCGCGGACTGTTCGGCTGAGATATGATAGCCGATAAGACAGGACTCGGGCCGGCCGGCGTGAGTTTGCTCGAATGAAATGAAACGAATTTGACTGACATGACTTTGACTGAAACGAAAGGACGGAATATCCAATGAGAGACTTGACGCAGTGCCTCAAGCTGGTGGAGGAGGACAAGGCTCTGACCTCTCCGGGGGCGAAGATTCCCTATTATCCCCTGGCCATCAAGAGAGGGAGGGGAGCGATGATAGAAGACCTCGACGGAAACCGGTACATCGACATGCTGTCGAGCGCCGGGGCCGTCAACACCGGGCATTGCCACCCCAGAGTCGTGGAGGCCGTCAAGAAGCAGGCCGAGGAACTCCTCCTCTACACCCACGTCTATATGTATCACGAGCCCATCGTGAAGCTGACGAAGGAGCTGATCTCCATAGCGCCGGGGGATTACCGGAAGCGCGTCTTTTACGGGCTCTGCGGCTCGGACGCCAACGACGGCGCGATCAAGATGGCGCGCGTCGCCACGGGGCGGCCCAAGGTCGTCTCTTTTATCCGCTCCTACCACGGCAGCACCTACGGCGCTATTTCCCTTTCCGCGGTCAGTCTGCCCATGACCCGCAAAATCGGGCCCCTCCTGCCCGAGATCTTCCACGTGCCCTTCCCCGACCCTTACCGCCCGCCCCTGCCGGGAATGACGCCCGGCCAGACGGCGGATTACTGCATCGAGCAGATTCAAACCGCCTTCGACAACTACATGCCCGCCGAGGAAGTGGCGGCGTTCATTATCGAGCCGATTCAGGGCGACGCCGGCCTGGTCGTTCCGCCGGTGAAATTCATGAAGAACCTTCGCGCGCTCTGCGACCGGCACGGCATACTTCTGATCTCCGAAGAGGTGCAGCAGGGATTCGGCCGCACGGGGAAGTGGTTCGGCATCGAAAACTTCGGCGTCGTCCCCGACGCGATCGTCATGGGCAAGGCCATCGCCTCGGGGCTTCCCCTGAGCGGCGTGGTCGCCCGGGCCGAGCTGATGGAAGTCCTCGAAGCGCCCGTCCACGGCTTCACCATCGCGGGGAACCCCGTCTGCTGCGCGGCGTCCCTCGCCACCATCGAGGTGATTCGCGAGGAGAACCTGCTGTCCCACGCGGCCGAGCTGGGGGAACACACCCACGAGCGTTTCCGCGCGATGCAGAAGAAGTTCGACTTCATCGGCGACGTGCGGGGCATCGGGCTTTCCGTCGGCGTAGACCTCGTCGTGGACCGCGAAACAAGAGAACGTCACCGCGCCGCGGCCGCCAAAATATGCTACCGCGCGTGGGAGAAGGGCCTCCTGCTCTCCTTCTTCAGCGGCTCCGTCCTTCGGATTCAGCCCCCGCTGGTCATCACGAAAGAGGAAATGGACAAGGCCCTCGACATCATCGAGGAGTCCATGGAAGAATTTTCCAAAGACCAGATCCCCGACTCCGTCCTCGACACCGTCAAGGGCTGGTAACCGGAGGCGCGGCCCGAAGGCGGCGGGCGGAAGGCAATGATTGGGAAGACAATGACCGCGAAGGCGATGATCGCGATGAGCGGCGGGGTGGACAGCTCCGTCGCCGCTTATTTGATGAAAATCCGCGGCTGCGAGTGCACCGGCGTCACGATGAAGCTCTTTTCGAACGAAGCCGTCGGCGTCGAGGACTCGGCCTGCTGTTCGCTGAAGGACGCGGACGACGCCCGGAGCGTGGCCTGGCGCCTGGAGATTCCGCACTATGTGTTCAACTTCTCCGGCGATTTCGAGCGGCAGGTCATCCGGCGGTTCGTGGAGGCCTACGGGCGAGGGGATACCCCCAACCCCTGCGTGGACTGCAACCGTTACATCAAATTCGAGCGGCTCTTCGCCCGGGCGCGCCTTCTGGAGTACGATTTCATCGTCACGGGGCATTACGCGCGGATCGAATGGGACGGGGAAGAAGGCCGTTTCGCCCTGAAAAAGGCGCTGGACGCCTCGAAAGATCAGAGTTACTTTCTTTACTCCCTGACGCAGGAGCAGATGGCGCACACGCTTTTTCCCCTCGGCGGCCTGCGGAAGACCGAGGTGCGGGAGATTGCGCGGGAACAGGGCTTCCTCAACGCGCAAAAGCGGGAGAGTCAGGATATCTGCTTCGTTCCCGGGGGCGGCTACGCGGACTTCATCGAGCGGTACACGGGCGAAAAGGCCCGGCCGGGGGACTTTACCGACCGGGCCGGCAGGGTTCTCGGCCGTCACAAAGGGCGGATACGCTACACCGTCGGGCAGCGCAAGGGGCTGGGGATAGCCTTTCCCCGGCCGATGTACGTCTGCGGGAAGAACTCGGCGGACGGCACGGTGACGCTCGGCGGCGAGGAAGATCTGTATTCGAGGGCCCTCCTTGCCGGGGATTTCAATTGGATCGTCCGCCCGCCCGAGGCCCCGATCCGGGTCGCGGCGCGGACGCGCTACCGGCAGGCCGAGCGCCCGGCGACGGCGGAGCGCCTGGAAGACGGGTCCGTGAGGGTGGAGTTCGACGAGCCCCAGCGGGCCGTCGCCACGGGACAGGCGGTCGTCCTGTACGACGCGGACGGCATCGCCGGGGGCGGGACGATAATCCGCGTCCTGTAACACGCGGCAGACGCTCGGACAGCGGCCGGGCGGCGGAGCGGCCGCGCGAAAATTCGGAGGAACATTTATGGACATTCACCAAAAGCACGAAAACCTGAAGCAATATCTGTCGGAACTCGAAAGCGTGGCCGTCGCCTTCTCGGGAGGGGTGGACTCCACGTTTCTGCTGAAGACGGCGCACGACATCCTGGGAGACCGCGCGATAGCCGTTACCGCCCGATCCTGTTCCTTTCCCGAACGGGAGCTCAGGGAGGCGGCGGCCTTCTGCGGGAAGGAAAACATCGAGCACGTCGTCTGCGACTCCGAGGAGCTGGAGATCGACGGATTTTCCAAAAATCCGGTCAACCGCTGTTATCTCTGCAAGAACGAGCTGTTCTCCAAGATATGGGGCATCGCGCGGGAGCGCGGCATCGCGAACGTGGCCGAGGGCTCGAACATGGACGACAACGGAGACTACCGGCCGGGCCTGATCGCCGTTCAGGAGCAGGGTGTCAAAAGCCCTCTGCGCCGCGCGGAGCTCGCCAAGGCGGAGATACGGGCGCTTTCCAGAGAACTCGGCCTGCCCACCTGGGACAAGCAGTCTTTCGCCTGCCTTTCCTCCCGCTTTCCCTACGGGGAGGAGATCACGGCGGAGCGGCTCATCATGGTGGACCAAGCGGAGCAGGTCCTTCTGGACCTCGGGCTCCGGCAGGTGCGGGTCCGCCACCACGGAGACTCGGCCCGCATCGAGACCGACGAGGACGGGTTCTCGCGCCTGACAGACCGGAAAACGCGCGAAACCCTATACAGGCAGTTCAGGGAAATCGGGTTCGCCTACGTCTCGCTGGACCTCCTGGGCTACCGCACGGGCAGCATGAACGAAACCCTGTCGGGGCTGTAGGTACCGCGTATATTACTTGGGGTATACTTGATCGAATACGCAACACACCATAAGGAGGAATGCGCCATGCCGAATCCGGTTCAGAAGCATCCGCTCTGGAACCAATTGTCCGATCTCAAGTCCAAGTGCAAGTGGGTCGACCTGACTCATGAATTGAGCGCCGGGACGCCCCACTGGTACGGTTTTCAGCCGCTCGGGGTCAAAAAGCTGTTCGACTTCGACGTCGCTCCGATGAAGGCATTCGAGTACACCCTCGCCGGACAGTACGGCACTCACGCGGACGTGCCCGGGCATTTCGACGCGAACGGAAGACTGATGGAGGCTATCCCGATCGAAGAATGCGCGTATCCCCTCTGCGTCATAGACAAATCCGGCGAGGCGGCGAAAAACAACGACTACGCGCTGACGAAAGAGGATGTCCTGGCCTGGGAGGCGGAATACGGACAAATTCCGGAAGGGGCGTTCGTGGCATTCCGCAGCGACTGGTCTCGCCGCGCGCCAGCCGATTACGACAATAAAGACGCGGACGGCGGCGCGCACTATCCCGGATGGGATCTCGAGTGCGTCAAGTGGCTCGTCGACGTGAGGCGCGTCGGGGCGATAGGGCACGAGACTCCCGATACCGATCCGCCCGCCTGCAAAGAGCAGACGGGATTTCTCGCCGAAAGCTATGTCCTGAAAGCCGACAGATTGAACGTCGAAGTCCTGAAAAACCTGGATCAGCTTCCCGCTGCCGGCGCGATAGCGTTTGTGACGTTCCCCAAGCTGAAGGGCGGAACCGGCTTTCCGGCAAGGGTCTTCGCCATTTGCCCCAAATAGCGCCGTGACGTCCTCCCATAACCCGTCCCGGCCGGCATCGGCCCTTGTGTTCCGCGGATTATAATCCGTTTTCGGGAAACGGGTGATAGAATAGCGATTCCGAACCTTGTCCTTCGCTGCGCAAAATGCTAATATTCCGGGTAATGCTTCCGGCATCCGCGTCTTGGGGCTGTCCCCATCCCGGGCGGCCCGGTTGTGAATCTCAGAATTCAGGAGGAACCGAAATATGCGGCCAGTGTCTTATCTCATAACCAGCTTTATCGAAAAGACCATGAACATGAAGGGGCTGAATCTTTTCATCACCTCCGACGGGAAGTATCTCGTTATGGACTCCTCTTTCGACACGCTTTACAAATTCGATCTGCTCTTTTCCGACAGCGATTTCAGCTGCCAGATACTGGCGAAGGGCGATGGGGGGTTGTCTCTGAAGCACGCGCTCAACATCCCCTGGACCAACGGAAAAGGCATCCGCGAGTTTATGGAGTACGTGCGGCAGCTGTAAAACGCCTCCTGCGGCCCGCCCCGCGCCGTGCGCAAGGGCAAAAATTCTGCGCCGGCGCGGCGGAACCGATGTCCGCGCCGCCGGCTCGGTTCTTCCGATCTTGATTTTGAAGGGTTATAGTCGTTTGACTTAAAAAACGTTAATTTTTATATGATTCGCGTTCCCGTCCGTGAAATCGCTTCGCGAAGAAAAGCCGAAGCCCGGCAAAGGATTCGGCGGCGTCCCCGGGAAGGTCGGGGGATATTTCGAGACAGCGCCGCGCGAGGTTCTTCACCTCTTCCTCTTTCGGCCCGGGCGCCGCGGGCGAAGAAGGCGCCGCGGGCGAAGATGACAGGACGCCGCCCCGGAGCGGGAGCTTCCCCACGACGACCCGGACTTTTTTCACGCTGAAATTCAACCGTTTCTCCAGCGTTTTGACGATGTTGCCGCCCATCATCGACAGGCGCTGCGCCGCGAGAGGCGTTTCCGCCGTCACGAGCAGTTCTCCGTCCGCGACATCGGACGGGACAGACCGCGCGGCCAGAACCTTCCCCACGATGTCCTTCCAGCCTTCCTCCGCCTCCTTCAGCTTCAGCCGCTCGGAAAAATTCGGCGGAATCGCCCGCTCCAGCAGTTCTTCAATGGCCCGCGCGTTTCCGGCGAACGCCTTTTTTCTCATCATTGCCTCTGACTTCCTCTGAATTTTTTCTGATTTTCTTCCCTGCCGCGGGCTCAGCGCCTTCGGATGGTCACCGAAAGGAGTTCCACGTCGGCGGGCGTGACGCCGGAGATGCGCAGCGCCTGTCCCAGAGAGCGCGGGCGGAAGCGGACGAGTTTCTGACGGCTCTCCGCCAGAAGGCCGGAGACGCTTTCGTAGTCGAATTTTTCCGGGATCAGCACGCCGTCCATGTCCGCCATTCGGGCGGCCACGCGCTCCTGTCTGTCGATGTAACCCGCATAGCGCAGAATCGTCTCCACGCAGAACGCCTCGTCGCCGTCCAGCAGATCGCCGCCGAGCGAATTGGACTCGAGAGTCTCGGGCCCGAGAGTCGCGGATTCGAGAGTCCCGAGCAGGCTGTAAGTCACGTTTTTCCGCCTCAGCAGCGCGGCCAGGGTCACGGACTCGGTCAAGGGGTCCGCCCCGGCCTCCGCGAGAATCCGGTTGACCTCCTCCGCGGGGGCCAGCCGCGTCCGTTCGAGCCTTTCGATTTCCGCGTCCGTCCGCTCCCAGCGGCGCGACGCCTCTTCCCAGCGCGCGTCGTCGATCAGGCCGACGCGCCGCCCGATCGGGGTCAGCCGCCGATCCGCGTTGTCGTGCCGCAATAAAAGCCGGTGCTCGCAGCGGCTGGTTAGCATCCTGTAGGGCTCGTTCGTGTTCTTCGTCGTCAGGTCGTCGACCAGAACCCCCAGATAGGCGTCGCTTCGGGAGAGGACGACCGGCTCCTCCTCCCGGACGAGGAGGGCGGCGTTGATCCCCGCGAGCAGCCCCTGCGCGGCCGCCTCTTCGTAGCCCGAGGTCCCGTTGACCTGGCCGGCGCAGAAAAAGCCCCCGATCACTTTGCTCTCCAGCGTCGGCGAGAGCTGATCGGGTTCGGCGTACACATATTCTATCGCGTAGGCGGGCTTGATGATTTTGGTGTTTTTGCAGCCCGGGAGGGAACGGATCAGTTCCGCCTGCACGTCGTAGGGCAGGCCGGTCGAAAAGTTCTGGACGTAGACCTCCCGCGTGGCGCGGGAGACGGGCTCGAACACGATCGGGTGCGTGTCCCGGTCGGGGAATTTCAGAAACTTGTCCTCCAGCGACGGGCAGTAGCGCGGGCCCAGCGTCTTGATCTCCCCGGTGAAGAGCGGCGAGCGGTGGATGTTGGCCGCCAGAATCGCCTGGGTCTCGGGTGTCGTGTGGGAGAAGTAGCAGGCGTAATCCGAGCGGTGGACGCGCTTTTCGCCCCAGATGTCGAAGGCGAGCGGTGTTTCCTCCGACTTCTGAATCCGCGTCTTCGAGAGGTCGATGGTGTCCAGATTCAGGCGCGGCGTGGTGTCCGTCCTCATGCGATCCGTGCGGACGCCCAGGGCCGGCAGGGTCTCGAAAAACGCGTCCGCGGGCGTCTGTCCCATGGGGCCGGAGGGGAACGAGACGTCCCCCACGTGGACGCGGCCGCCCCCGTAGACCCCCGAGCAGAGCACCACCGCCCGCGCCTCGTAAACCGACCCGTGCCGCGTCCGGACGCCCGCGGCGCGGCCGGACTTCCCGGTCAGCAGTTCCACGGCCTCGTCCTGATGGACGTCGAGGTTTTCCTGGGTTTGCAGGAGCTTCAGATAGTGCGCGGCGTAGGTTCTGGGGTCGCACTGGGCGCGAAGGGCGCGGACCGCGGCGCCCTTCGACGTGTTCAGCCAGCGAATCATCAGCGTCGAGGCGTCGGCCGCGCGGGCCTGTTCCCCGCCCAGCGCGCTGACCTCGCGGACCAGGTGTCCCTTTGCCGGGCCGCCGATGGAGGGGTTGCAGGGCATCAGCGCCGTATTGTCCACGTTATGGTTCAGGAGAAGCGTGCGGCGCCCCATCCGCGAGGCCGCCAGCGCCGCCTCGCACCCCGCGTGCCCCCCGCCGATGACGACGATTTCATAGGTCTCGCGAAACATAAAATTACCTCCTGACGGGACTGCAGGGTCTCCCGCTTCTGCCGCGGCGGGGTCTGCTCTACTGGCCCGGGTATATGCGCCATTCCACTTCGGGGGAGAGCCAGGGGCTTCCGCCCACGGCGATGCGCGCGCGGAGCGTTTCGGCGTCACCGGTCATCCTGGGCGCGACGAGGTGAGTCACGCCCAGGGCGGCGAAGCTCTCGCGGAGCCAGGGCAGCCCCGGCCCCTGGAGGAAACAGCCTTTTTTCTCTTTCAGAATGTCCGCCGTGGAGGGAAGCCATCGGTCGCGCGCGGCCTCGAACGTCAGCCATACCCAGTCCGCGCTCCGCGCCCCGGCCGGAAACTCGTTTTGAGGAAAGCAGTCCGGCCCGCGGCGCAGGTCGTCGAAGACCGCCGTTTTCCAGCCCCAGTCCCGCATCAGGGAAAGCGCCTCCCGTTCGTACCCCAGCACGGCCACCTTGTCGCCGCGCGCGCAGGGCAGGACGGCGTCCATGCGGAACCCGCCGTCGGGGAAGGGCATAAGCGCCGCGCAGGCCGCCGTCGCCGCCGCGAACTCCTGCGGGAACGGGGAGACGATGAGCTCGGCCAGCCGAACCAGAGAACCGCCGAGCAGAAGCGCCGTGTGCTCTTCGCGCGCCCTGTGCGGTTCTTTCAGGGAGTCGGGAACGCACCCGAGCCCCCAGCGCCCGTCGGCCGCGACGATGACGCTGGAGTGCCAGCCCAGAACCAGGCTCTTCACCGCCGCGTCCTCGCAGGCGCGCGCGGCGTTCACCACCTCTTCAAAAAATCCCATTCGGCCAAACCCTCATTCAGCCAAACACCGTCCAGCTAAAATTTACTTCCCGGGGGCCCCGATTGATCAAACCGCGGGGGCGTCCGCCGGATTCGCGCGCTCGTTGATTCTCGTGATGTTCACGGCGCGCCCGGACTCATCGTCGATGTCGACGACGACGGCGTTGATTCTGGCGTCCGCGTCGCAGATCTCGAACCGGGACGGCATTCCCGTCAGATAGCGCGGCAGAACGGTCTCGGTCTTCACGCCGATGATCCCTCCATGCCCGCCCGTCATGCCCGCGTCGGAAATATAGGCGGTTCCGCCGGGCAGAATCTGCTCGTCGGCCGTCTGGACATGCGTATGCGTTCCGACGAGCGCGGAAACCCTTCCGTCCAGATATACGGCCAGAGCCTTCTTTTCGGATGTGGCCTCCGCGTGGAAATCGACCAGCAGCGGGGCGCCGGCGGCCCTTTCTTTCAGATCGTCCAAAGCCGCGTCCGCCGCCCTGAACGGGCAGTCTATCGGCGGCATGAAGACGCGCCCCTGAAGGTTCAGCAATCCCAGCTTCTTCCCGTTCCGTTCGAGGATCGTATATCCGGTTCCCGGACATTCGGCCGGGTAGTTCGCCGGGCGGATCACCCGCGTCTCGCCGCTCAGGACGGGATAAAAAGCGTTTTTGTCCCAGATGTGGTTGCCCGAGGTCATGCCGTGAACGCCCAAGCCGAACAGCCCTTCCATGATTTTGCCGGTCATGCCTTTGCCCGCGGCGGCGTTTTCGCAGTTCACGACGACAAAATCGAAGGCCTCGGCGCCGGGGGAGCTCCGCCGAGCGCGCAAAGAAGGAAGCGTTCCGGCCAGGACGGCGCGGCCGGGGCTTCCCATGATGTCTCCGACGAACAGGACTCTCACTATTTCGCGTACTCCGTCGAGCGCATTTCGCGGGACACGGTGACCTTGATCTGCCCGGGGTACTTCATTTCTTCCTCTATCTTGCGGGCGATGTCGTAGGCCAGCTTGTGCACGGTGCCGTCGTCGGTGTTGTTGGGGGTGACCAGCACCCGCACCTCCCGCCCGGCCTGTATGGCGTAGGCTTTGCTGACGCCGTTGAAGGCCTGAGCCAGCTCTTCCAGTTTTTCGAGGCGCTTGATGTAGGCGTCGAGGCTCTCGCGCCGCGCCCCGGGCCGGGAGGCGCTGATGGCGTCGGCGCAAGCGACGATGACGTCGAAGATGCTCTTCGCCTCCATGTTGTCGTGGTGGGATGCGATGGCGCTGACGATCTCCGGGCGCTCGCCGAAGCGTCTGGCGAGGTCCGCGCCGATGAGGGCGTGGGGGCCTTCCACCTGATGGTCCACGGCCTTGCCCAGGTCGTGCAGAAGCCCCGCCCGGCGGGCCATTTCCTCGTCGATGCCGAGCTCCGCCGCGATGATCCCGGAGATATGGGCGACTTCAAGGCTGTGGGAAAGGGCGTTCTGCCCGTAGCTGAAGCGAAATTTGAGCTGACCCAGAGTCCGTATCAGCTCGGCGTGCATGTTTTTGATTCCCGTCGCCAGAAGGGCGGCCTCCCCGGCTTCCACGATCTGTTCCTCGACGTCGCGGCCGGCTTTTTCGATCAATTCCTCGATGCGCGCCGGATGAATCCGCCCGTCCACGATCAGGCGTTCGAGGGAAAGGCGCGCGATCTCGCGCCTCACGGGGTCGAAGCTGCTCAGCGTCACGGCCTCCGGCGTGTCGTCGACGATCAGGTCGACGCCGGTCAGGGTCTCGAAGGCGCGGATATTGCGCCCCTCGCGCCCGATGATCCGCCCCTTCATGTCGTCCGTCGGCAGGGGAACGACGCTCACGGTCGCGTCCGAGGAGTGTTCGACGGCGCAGCGCTGAACGGCCGTCATCACGATATCCCGCGCCTTGCGGTCCGCCTCGCGCCTGGCTTTTTCCTCCAGCTCCTTGAGGCGGAGCCCGATGACGTACTGGGCCTCTTCCTCGGTCTTCCTGAGCAGAAGCTCCTGGGCCTTTTCGCGCGTCATCCCCGCGATTTCCTCGAGGCGCGTCATCTGCTGCTTCAAAACGGCCTCGATTTCGGCGGCGCGCTGGTCGATTTCTTCCTGACGGCGCCGAAGCTCCTCTTCCTTGTGTCCGACCCGGTCCAGTTTGCGGTCGAGGTTTTCCTCCTTCTGTTCGAGCTTGCGCTCCGCCCGCTGCAGTTCCCCGCGGCGCTCCTTGATGTCCCTTTCCGCGTCCTGCCTGAACTTGAAGATTTCGTCCTTGGCCTCGGTGACGCGATCCCTTTTGATGCGTTCCGCGGCCTCGGTCGTTTCCTTCAGAAGCGCTATGGTCTGATTTCGGACCCCCGTCAAACGGGTGTTATCGACAGCCTTGGAAGCGAGGAAGCCAAATCCGCCCCCCGCCAGCACGGCCAAGATTAAAAATACGGCAAACTGCATAACGGCAATTCACTCCTCTGCCGGCCCCGCCGTATCCGCGAGGCGCCGGCGATTAATTTATGTTTCTTTGCTTCTGCGCCGCGTCCGCTGTTTATCGGAAAGCGGACATGGCTCAACCTCTAAATTTTACATTATATCGGGAAATATTCACAACCCCGCGGACAATTTTTGTGCCACTCGTCTGCGATAATATCCTCCCCGTAGCTGTCCCGAGAAAAAAGGGCTTGCGCAAATCCGCTTGAATGATGTACAATTCAAAAATATAGAATTCGAATTTAGAAAAAATTTCTATAGAGAGGTGTGCAGAAGGGTATACTCATTTGCACATCCTTTTTTTCGCGCATCCCCCTTTCAAAAACCCAGTTTTTACAATGCTTCTTCCGAACTCCCGACGCCGTGCAAATGAGTATACCCTTTTGCGCAGGGGGCGTTTTTTTCGGACACGAAAGGAGTTGGACAATGTTGAAGTTTATGATGTTTTCAAGGAAGAGTGTGCGAAAGGTCGGGCCGGGGCTGCTGGCGCTGTTGTTGCTGCTGGCCGCGGCGCCGCGGGCCTGGGGCGGGTTTGAAGTTACGGGCGGCGCCGTATCAGGCACGCATTACTCCTTCAGCGATGGGGACAATGTGCTGACCATAAACGCGAAAGGTCTCCCGGCCAACACGGTCGTCAGCGGCGAAGGCAAAAGCATTGTGGTAAACGGCAACGACGCGAAATTGACGCTGCAGAATTTGGAGGTGAAAGCAGAGAGCGGCCCCGCGTTCAAGCTGAACGGCGCTTCGGTGAACATCAGGATTGCGGGCACTGTGACGCTTAACGGCTGGGGCGGAGAGGGATTTCTGGTGGCCCTCCCTTCGCAATCCGCGTCCAACGCTGTTGTGATTCTGGACGCGGTTTTGGAGGACTCTATCCTCGAGGCAAGCGGCGGCAACGGAGATTATTCTGGGCTGCGCTGCGAAGAAGGGGACTGGCGTGTTAACTTTCTCATACTCCAAGGCGATGGGAAATTCGACTTTACCGGCTCGGGGACAGGCAACGGCCTTCAATTGGGGCAACTCCAGGGTGGAGTATTTATGAGAGGCAGCGCGGCGCTATCGGCCGCGGGCGGACTGACGGACACTTCGAGATCTGCTGCCCTTACTGTCGGCGATGGGTCTCTTCTTCTATTTGAAAACGCGAA
>JAISMH010000070.1 GCA_031276855.1 Synergistaceae bacterium | reverse complement strand
CGGACTATCGAGAGCTTCCCGGCGACGCGGGCGTGAGGCCGGGAGAATTCATTTCCATTCCTATTTCCATTCCCCCGCGGTGACGGCATACGGCGTAAAACAGGGGAGGTGGGCGTCCGGTAAAAATAAAAAGGCGAAAAGGCGGGCATGGATTCGGGGCTATACGGAGATTCAGTTGAAAATTCAGGACATGGGGTGAAAAGTAATGATGTGTGCTATGAAGTTAAGAGCAATGAAGTTGAGCGCAATAAAGGCCGTTTTCCTGCTTTCGGTTTCGTTTCTTGCCGTGTGGGTGTCCGCGGGCGCTGCCGGCGCCGCCGGAACCATTCGGGTCGCGGTCATCGACGAGCCTCCGACGCTGGACCAGCACGTGGCTACTTCCGACCTGGCGACGACGATCGCGCAGCATATTTTCGAGGGGCTTTACACGTTCGACGCGAAGTACAATCCCGTTCCGATGCTGGTGAAGGACGAGGAAATCCGCGACGCCGGAAAAGTCGTCGTCCTGCGTCTGCGGGAGGGCGTCAAATTCCACGACGGATCGGATTTCGGCGCCGAGGACGCGCTGGCGTCGCTGAAGCGGTGGGGACAGCACGGTTCCCGCGGCCCCATTCTTTTCAACAACCTGGAAAAAATCGAGGCCACAGGCAAACTGGAACTGACGCTGACGTTCAAGGCGCCCTTCGCGCCCTGGAAAAACCTGCTCGCGTTTATCAACGGCGGCCCCGTCATCTACCCGAAGGAGATTATCGAGGGAGCGGACAAAACCCCTCTCGACCCCTCCAAATACATCGGAACGGGCCCCTATAAGTTCGCCGAACGCAACATCGGGCGTTACATCAAGCTCGTCCGGTACGACGCTTACACCGCGAGAACCGAACCCGCGGACGGGTACGCGGGAAAGAGAGAGGCCATCCTCGACGAAATTCTGTTTATCCCGGTCCCGGACGCCGGAACTCGTCTGAACGGAGTCAAAGCGGGCGATTACGATTACGCCGAACAAATGCTGGGCGACCTCTTCGAATCCCTCAGGGACGACGATTCCGTCAAGGTCTCCATCAACCAGGGGGCCAATCAGTGCCTCGCGTTCTTCAACTCCCGCGCCGGGATTTTCAAGGGCAACTACAAACTGCGTCAGGCTCTGGAGGCGGCTCTCGACATGGAACCCGCGCTCCGCGCCGCGATCGGGCCCCAGGCGCTCTGGAAGGCCACCGGTTCCATGATGCCGGACACCACCGAATGGTATTCGACGGCCGGAACCGACAAGTACAGCAGACACGACGCGGCGCTCGCGAAAAAACTGGCGAAAGAGGCCGGGTATAAGGGCGAGAAGATCGTGTTCATGGCCTCCACTTCCTACAAGATACACTACGACATCACGCTCGTTCTCGTGAAACAGCTTCAGGACGCGGGATTCAACGTGGATCATCAAATTTTCGACTGGGCGACGCTGGTCTCGAAGCGCGCCGACCCCGCGCAGTGGGACATCTTTTTCACCCATCACGGTTTCGTGCCGGACCCCGTTCTCTACAGCTTCATGAGCGACTCGTACCCCGGCTGGTGGGCAACCGACGCCAAGGCCGCGCTCTCCAAGGCTTTTGTCGAGACGATGGACTTTCCCGCGCGCAAAAAAGTCTGGGACAAGCTGCAGGAGCTGATCTACGAGGAAGTGCCGGTCATGAAAGTCGGAGACTACTTCAGCTACGACATCTATTCTCCGAAGGTCAAGGGACTCTCCGAGTCTTCCCTTATATGGCCTAAATTCTGGGGAGTCGCCGTACAGTAGTGTAAATAATGTCAACAACTTAAGCCAAAACCATGGGGCGCTGCCCCATACCCCGCAGGGGACTCGTCCCCTGACCCCATTTGTTTTTCTTCTTAAGTTGCTGACATTGGCGGTGTAAACCCAACCACAACGACGTCACGCCGCGGGAGGCGTTTCTCCCGCGGCACCTGATCGGGGGATATTTTATGTTCGCCTACATTGTCAGACGGTTTTTGAGTATGATCCCATCCCTTTTGCTGGCGTCCATCCTGGTGTTTTCGTTTATCCACATGATGCCGGGCGATCCCGCGCAGATGATGCTGGGAGACCTGGCGACGCCTGAACAGGTGCGCGCGCTTCGGGAGACCATGGGACTGGAGCGCCCCATTTATGCTCAGTATTTCATTTGGCTCGGCGGAATTTTGAGAGGGGATTTCGGCACGTCCATCTTTTTCCATCAGCCCGTGTGGGACGTCATCGTCGACAGAGCGGAGACCAGCCTGTTTCTGGCGGCGATGTCCATAGCCGTCATCATCGCCATCGGCGTTCCGGTCGGGGTTTTGTCCGCGGTTCGCTACAACAGCGGCCTGGATCAGACCATATCGACCCTTTCCATGTTCTTCGCCTCCATTCCGACCTTTTGGCTGGGGTTGAATTTCATGATGCTTTTTTCCGTGGCCCTGAAATGGTTCCCGACGTCGGGATTTCCATCCGTTCTGGCGTCCGGCGACTGGACGAACCTGCGCTATCTCGTGCTTCCCGCCCTCACGCTCTCCGCTCCCAACAGCGCGCTGATCGTGCGCCTGACCCGTTCGAGCATGCTGGACGCCTCCCACGCGGACTACGTCAGGACGGCGAGGGCGAAGGGCCTTTCGGAAGGCGCCGTCAACGTGCGGCACATCTTCCGCAACTCCCTGATAGCCGTCGTCTCCGCGCTGGGATTCACCTTCGTCGCGCTGGTCGCCGGAACCGTCGTCACGGAGACCGTTTTCTCGCTTCCCGGCGTCGGGCGTCTCGTCGTGGAATCTCTTCTGAGACGCGACTACCCGACGATTCAGGGCATCATCCTGGTCGTGGCGTTTCTTTATATGCTTATCAACCTTCTCGTGGACCTTTCATTCGCGTTCCTGGACCCTCGGATTCGGTACAGTTAGGAGGCCGATAATGAAAGCCGCTTTTTTCCTCAGGCGCAAAGCCGCGCTGGTCGGATTTCTCTTTATCGCGCTTCTTCTTTTCGCCGCCATCGCGGCGCCCTTTCTGGCGCGTGTTCCGCCCGAGTCGCTGAATCCGGTGGACAAGCTCCTCCCGCCGGGCGGCGCGTACCTGTTCGGCACGGACAACTTCGGGCGCGACGTTTTCAGCCGCATCGTCTACGGCGCGCGAACCAGTCTGACGGGCAGCGCGGGGGTGGTCCTCTTCTCCACCGTGCTGGGGGTTCTCGTCGGCGCGGCGGCCGGCTACTTCCGAAAAACCGAAGCCCTGCTGATGCGCCTGATCGACGTCATGATGGCGTTTCCTCCTTTGCTGCTGGCGCTCGTCCTGGTGTCCATTCTGGGACGCGGCATGGCCAACGTGGTCACGGCCGTGGGCGTCACCTATCTGACGCGCACCGTCCGCGTGGTCTACGCGCTCACCCTCAAAATCAGGGAGGAACCCTACATCGAGGCGGCGGCCTCGTCGGGCGTCAAACCGTTCGGCATCGTCACGCGGCACATCATCCCCAACATGCTGTCGCCGATAATCGTGCAGGCCACGTTCACCTTTGCCTTCTCCCTTCTGGATCTCGCCGCTCTGGATTTTCTGGGGCTGGGCCTTCCGCCGGCGATCCCGAGCTGGGGCAACATGCTGAGCGAGGGCCGAATGTACCTCACCCGAGCGCCCTGGCTCCTGATATTTCCGGGAGCTTCCATCGTGATGACCGTTTTGTCCTTCAATCTGGCCGGGGACGTGCTGCGCGACAGACTGGACCCGCAGCTCCGGCGCAATGTCGAGGGGGTGTGAACTTCGTGGAGCCTGTAAAAGACACGGAAAACATGGACAACACGGCAAACGCGGAGAAACGGCGCGAACGCGAAACACAGCCCCTGGTCTCCATCGAGGGATTGCGCGTGAGCTTTCCCTTCGAGTCAGGCCCGTCCGGGACGAGCCCATCCAGGACGGGCAAAATATGGCCCGTCGACGGCGTGAGCCTGCGGATACTGCCGGGGGAAACCCTTGGGCTCGTGGGGGAATCCGGCAGCGGAAAATCGATGACCTCCCTGGCTCTGATGGGACTTCTCCCGCGGCCTCACGGAAAAATCGAGGCAGGGTCCATAAAGTTCAGGGGCAGAGAACTCGTCGGCCTGGGAGACAAGGAACTGATGAAAATGCGCGGCAAGGATATTTCGATGATCTTTCAGGACCCCATGACCTCTCTGAACCCGGTCTACACCGTGGGAGACCAGATTGCCGAGGCTCTGCGCGCCCATGAGCGAATCCCGAGGTCCGAGGCCAGGAAAAGGGCCGTGGCGATGCTGGGCAGGGTCGGCATTCCGAGCCCCGAAAAGCGCGTGGACGCCTGGCCTCACCTTTTGAGCGGCGGCATGAGGCAGCGCGTCATGATCGCGATGGCCCTCGCGCTGTATCCGGCGCTTCTGATAGCGGACGAGCCCACCACCGCGCTGGACGTCACCATACAGGCCCAAATTCTCTGCCTGATGGGGGATCTGAAGCGCGACTTCGGGATGTCCGTTTTGCTCATCACGCACAACCTGGGCCTGGTCGCCGAGAACGCCGACAGAACGGCCGTGATGTACGCGGGCAGGATTTTGGAGGAGGCCGCGACGGAGGAGCTTTTCAGAGCCCCCTCGCATCCCTATACGCGCGGCCTGTTGGATTCGATCCCGCGCATGACAGGCACGGACAAAGAACTGAAGGCCATACCGGGAATGGTTCCCGCGCTTCAGGACCTCCCGACGGGCTGCAAGTTCGCCAACCGCTGTTCTTTCTGCGAACCCCGCTGCGGGATCGAAGAACCTCCGATCTTCGAAACCTCCGCGGCGCGGGACGCCCACGGCGAAGGCGCCCACGGCAAAAGCGCCCACGGCGTGCGGTGCTGGCGCTTCGATGGGGGCAAGAACGTGAAAAGGGGGGCCCCATCCTGAGCCAGACACTCCTGCAAGTACAAAACCTGAAGAAGTATTTTCCGGTCCGCGGAGGAATCCTGAATCGGACGCGAAACCTGATCAAGGCCGTGGACGACGTGACGTTTTCGATAGCCGAGGGCGAAACTCTCGGCCTGGTGGGAGAATCCGGCTGCGGCAAATCGACGGCCGGCAGGGTCGTTCTGCGCCTTCTGCCGGCCACGTCGGGAAGCGTCCTCTTCCGCGGACGGGAGATTCTCGCTCTCGAAGGCGAGGAGCTGCGGAGGGCGCGGCAGGGATTCCAGATGATATTCCAGGACCCCTACGCCTCGCTGGACCCGCGCATGACGGTGAGGGAGATCGTGGGGGAGCCGCTTCGGGCATACGGCATCCGCGGCGCCTCGGAAAGAGAGGCGCGCGTCGTGGAAATTCTGGACGCCGTCGGGCTCGACGCCTCGTATCTGAGACGTTACCCCTTCGAGTTCAGCGGCGGCCAAAGGCAGCGCATCGGCATCGCGCGGACGCTGATACTGCGCCCGTCGCTGATCGTCGCGGACGAGCCGGTTTCGGCCCTGGACGTCTCGGTTCAGGCGCAGGTGATCAACCTGCTGATGGAGATGCGCGCGCGTTTCGGCCTGACGTACCTCTTCATAGCGCACGATCTCAGCGTCGTCCGCCATATCAGCGACAGAGTGGCGGTCATGTACCTCGGCCGCATCGTCGAGACGGGAAGGAAGGACGATTTTTTCGAGCGCCCCCTGCATCCCTACGCGCACGCGCTACTGGCCTCCGTCCCCGAGCCGGACCCTTTTCGCGCAAGGACGCGTTTCACTCTCTCCGGCGACGTCCCGAGCCCGCTCGACCCTCCGCGGGGCTGCGCGTTCCACCCGAGGTGCCCGAAATCGACGAAGGACTGCGAAGAGCGGATTCCGGCGCTGAAAGAGATCGATGAAGGCCATTCCGTGGCCTGTCATTTATACGTTTAACTGGAAAGTTATGCAAATTAAAAAATAATACGACTGGAGGCAGGAAAATGAGCAAGAAAGAGATCAAAACGGACAGGGCGCCGAAACCGCTGGGACCTTACTCGCAGGGTCTGGCCGCCGGCGGCAGGATATACGTGGCGGGAGAGGGTCCCAAAAACCCCGAGACGAACAGCACGCCCGAGGGAATCGAAGCGCAGACCCGCCAGGTGATGTTAAACCTGAAGAATATTCTGGAGGCGGGCGGGGCGACGATGGACAGCGTCGTCAAAAGCACGGTGCACCTGGCCAACTTGGAAGATTTCGAGAAATTCAACAGCGTGTACAAGGAATTTTTCACCCCGCCGTACCCCGTCCGCACCACCGTCGGCAGCGCGCTTTTGGGAGGCATACTGGTGGAGATCGACGTCATCGCCGAGCTGCAGCAGTCGTCGTAAACGTTCAGGGTAAACGTTCAAGCTCAGGGGGCGGAGCCCGTTCGCGGACGCGCATGAATACGGAGGAAACGAATACGGACGCACGGGAGCGCGGGGGGAGGGAGACCGCCGTTCTCGCGCTTATCGGGCCGACGGCCGTCGGCAAGACGGCTCTGAGCCTGGAGATAGCGGAAAAGCTCGGCGCGGAGGTGATCTCGGTCGACTCGCGCCAAGTCTACCGGTACATGGACATAGGGACGGACAAGGTCTCCCCCGCGGCGCGGCGGGAGGTACCGCACCATCTCATCGACGTCGCGGACCCCGACGAGACGTTCACCGCGGCGTCCTTCGCGGAATTGGCGGGAAAGGCCGCCGCGCGGGTGCTGAACCGGGGGCGCCTCCCGCTTTTCGTGGGCGGTACGCCCTTCTACTACCGCGCCCTTTTCCACGCGGCGCTCTCCGACGGACTGCCCGGCGACCGAGAGACGCGGGCCCGCTGGGAACGCCTCGCGGAGTCGGAGGGGTCGGAGGCCCTCCACCGGAAGCTCGCGGAGGCCGACGCGGCCGCGGCCGCGCGCCTGCACCCCCACGACGTGCGGCGCGTGTCCCGCGCGCTCGAAATCTTCGAGCTCACCGGCGTTCCCCCCTCGCGGCTCTACGCGCAGGGGGAGAAAAAACGCTCGGGGCTGGACGTGTTCTACATCGGGCTCACCCGCCCGCGCGCGGAGCTCTACGAAAACATCGCCGCGCGGGTGAAGCGGCAGTTCGCGTCGGGCTACCCCGAGGAGGTCGCGTGGCTGATGGACCGCGGCTTCGACGAGCGGTTCCCGTCCATGCAGGGCTTCGGGTACAGGGAACTCGCCGCGTGGCGGCGCGGGGCCCTGACGCTGGAGGAGGCGCTGGAAGGGGACATCCGCCGGACGAAGGCGTTTTGCCGCCGTCAAATGACGTGGTTCGGAAAATTTGTCCCCACGTTGTGGTATGATGTCTCGGAATGGAATCTCCATGACTTGCGGACGAAAATTTGCGGAGACGCGATGAGCCGCCTGGAGGGCCGGAAGAACAAATGAAGAACAGCTGTTGTTATGCCCCAGGAGGGGTCGGGGAGGCAAGCCCCGTGCGGCGGCCGCAGTCCCGCCCTCCTGCGTTTTAATAGGGTTTTAGTATGAGAGAGGTCATCGTGGCCGAGCAGGCCGGTTTTTGTTTCGGCGTGAAGCGGGCCGTGGATGAAATTGTCAAGGTATTGACGGACGAGGGCGCGGCGTGGTCCATCGGGATGCCGATCCACAACCCTCAGGAGGTCTCCCGCCTTCAGGCGATGGGCCTGAAGATCGCCAGAGACGCCGCGGAGGTTCCCGACGGCGCGCGGGTTTTCGTCCGCGCGCACGGCGAGCCCCGGGCGGTGATTCAGGGGCTCCGCGCGCGGGGCGCGAAGGTGTCCGACATGACCTGCCCTTTCGTGCGCCGGGCTCAGGAGCGCGCCAGCGAGCTCTCTTCGCGGGGGTACCGCGTGGTTTTGCTGGGGGACGTGCTGCATCCCGAAATACGCGCGATCATGGGCAATATCGAGGGAGCCGCCGATGTCGTGGCGGGCGTCGAGGATGCCCGGAAACTGCCGAAAGCGCCCCGCGTCGCACTGATCTCCCAGACCACGCAGCGGGAGGAGCTTCTCGCGGAGGTCGCCTCCGCGCTGGTGCTGAGGGCGGGGGAACTGCACGTCTGCAATACCGTCTGCGGAGCGACGGTCGAGCGTCAGGACGCCGTGCGGCGTCTCGCGGGCCGAGTCGACGGCCTTGTGGTCGTCGGAGGGAAGGAAAGCGCCAACACCGCGAAACTGCGGGATATCGGCGAGGCGGGCGGCATGGATGTCGTCTGGATAGAAAATATCGGTGAAATGGACTGGAGGTGGCTGGACGGAAAGGCCATAATCGGAATAGCCGCGGGGGCGAGTACGCCTCAGGGGCTTATCACGGAAGTTTGTGACAAAATAGCGAGAATGTAGGCAATCAGGGGGGCTAGGTAATGGAACAGCTTATGGAGAACGGCGCGGTGCAGGAAACAGGAACCCCGGAAGCGGAGGCTCAGGAAGCCGAAGCTCGGGAAATGGGAGTCCGGCAGGCGGAAGCTCAGGAACTTGAAGCGGAAGCTCAAGCTCAGGAAGCGGAAGCTCAGGAGTCGGGGACTCAGGAAACGATGGAGAGCATGATGGACCAGTTCGCCCTTTTCGATCTTCATAAAGGGGAGATACGGAGGGGCACCGTCATCGAAGAAATGGAAAACGGCTGGCTGGTGGACGTCAACTACAAGTGCGAGGGGTATCTTCCCTCCAAGGAGTGGACGCATCGCATTCTGGTCGGAGACGCGGAAAAGCCCAAAAAAGGGGACAGCGTCGAGGTTCAGGTCGTCAGCATCCGTGAAGGGGAGGAAGCGCAGCTTCTTCTGAGCCGCTGGCGCCATGAGTTCGACCGCCGTTGGACTGAATTTGAAAACAAACTCGCCCAGAACGAAATCATCCAGGTCAGGGCCCTCCGCAAGGTCAAGGGGGGACTGATGGTCGACTGCTGCGGGCTGGAGGGGTTCATTCCCATCTCCCATCTTGCCGCGGACGGCAGAGGCGTCAACCTCAACAAGTTCCTGGACGAGGTTTTCGACGTTAAATTGCTCGAACGGGATCGGCGGAAGCACAGGATCGTGTTTTCCAGAAAGTCTCTCGTGGAAAAAGAGGCCGCCGAGCTGCGCGCCAAGTTCTACGAAGAGGTGAAGGAAGGCAGCATCATCGAGGGAGAGGTCAGCAGCCTGACCGACTTCGGCGTCTTCGTGAACATCGGGGCCGTGGACGGCTTGGTTCACATGAGCGAGATCTCCTGGAAGCGCAACGTGCGCATCAAGGACGCCTTCAGAAAGGGCGACAAGGTCACCGTCAAGGTGATCGGGATCGACTACGAAAACAACAAGATTTCCCTGAGCATCAAGCAGGTCGCGGGCAACCCGTGGGACTCCGTCGCCGACCGCATCCGGAAGGACGCGACGCTGACGGGCCCCATCACCAACGTGACGGACTTCGGCGCGTTCGTCGAGATCGAGCCGGGCGTCGAGGGGCTCATCCACATCGGGGACATCAGCTGGACTCGGATCCGCCACCCCAAAGAGGTCTTCCGCAAAGGGCAGGAGGTGCAGGTGCAGGTTCTGGAGGTCGACTCCGACAAGCGCCGTATCAGCTTGGGCTTCAAGCAGCTGAACGACCCCTGGAAGGGCCTCGACGAGAAGTACCGGAAGGGGCAGGACGTCACGGTCAAGGTCGTGCGCCTGGCGGAGTTCGGCGCGTTCGTCGAGGTCGAGGACGGCGTCGAGGGGCTCATCCACATCTCTCAGCTGAGTACGAGGCGCGTGGAAAAACCGGGCGACGTGCTGAAGGAGAAGCAGGAGGTGACCGCCCGCGTCCTCGAGGTCAACCCGGATCAGCGCAGGATGCGCCTGTCCCTCAGCGCCCTCGAGGAGCAGCAGCCGCACGTCCGCGACGAAGACCGCGGCGGCAAACGGCGCTCCGGCCGCTCCGAGCAGGAGAAGCACCAGAGGCCCGCGCAGGAGGAAGTCGCCAACTACACCATGGCCGACCTCTTCAAAGACCAGAACATCAGCCGGGACTGATTTGGCGAATCGAATATACCGAATGAAAAGGCGGCCCTCCGGGGCCGCCTTTTGGTTATAAATTTCAGTTATAAAATAAATTTTCGATCTCCGCGCCGGGGAGGCAGCGGGCCAGAATTTCGCGCAGGGCCGCCTCCTGGTTCCGCCTGTACGGAACCCTCCAGCCCATCGTCCCTTTTTCGAACAGGGCCAGCATGTCTTGTTTCCTGAAGGCGAGCGTCACATGACGCACCTCGCTCCAGGGCAGAACTTCCCTGCCGCAGGCAAAGGGGCTTTGCGTTTCCCGGACGATGCCCTCCGGCGCGAGGTAAATCCTTTTGCGGAAGAGCGAGCCGTAAAGGCACGCCGCCCCCGCCAGCAGTTCCGGAAAAGTCTCCGCGAGGGGCAGGGCCCGCAGGGTATCGCGCAAAAAACTGCCCGCCAGCAGGACGCCGAAAATAAACACGGCGAGCCTCAGCCCCCCGGATATCGTTTTTCGGGCTTCGGAGCCCGGAAACGCCCCGCTCACTGAAGCGCCTCGCGCACGGCGGCTCACGCGGTACGCGAGTCCGGCTTCGTGCGGCTGATCACGAAACCGCCGTCTTCCCTGCGCCAGGCGATCCCGATACCCATGTACGTCATCAGGAGCGCTATGACGGGATTCAGCCAGTTGAACACCGCGTAGGGCAGGTACTCCATCGTCGGAACACCGAGCGCTTTGCTCTGATAGGCGCCGCAGGTGTTCCAGGGGACCAGCGCGGACGTGAGGGTGCCGCAGTCCTCCAGGCTGCGCGAAAGCATACGGGCGTGCAGTCCCCATTGCTCGAACCGCGACTTGAACATTCGCCCGGGCAGGACGATGGCGATGTACTGATCCCCGGCGAAAATGTTGGCCAGAACGCAGGCCGCGAGGACGGAGGCGACAAGTCCGGCTGCCGTGCGGACTTTCTTCAGCAGGGCGTCCAGAAGGACCTCGAGGAACCCGCAGCGATCCAGAATGCCTCCGAAGGAAAGCGCGCAGAGGATCATCGACACGGTCCAGTTCATGGATTGCAGTCCGCCCCGCGCCAGCAGCGTGTTCAGGGTCGCCGCCGCCCCCGCGGCGCGCTCCGGGTTCATGCCGGCGGCTCCGGTTTTGGCCAGAATACCGGTGATCGCGGAAAAGTTTTCCCCCGCGGAAACGATGCTCGCCGACAGAACGGGCTTGTAGCCGTTCTGGAGCACGTCGAGCAGAGCGCCTGTGTCCGCGCCCTGGAAGACCGCCAGAACGCAGCCTGCCAGAACGCCCGCGAAGATGCTGGGAATGGCCGGCATGTGCGCCGCCGCCAGGCCGATGACCAGAAGGGGGGCCGCGAAGCTCCACAGGGAAATGCTGAATTCGCTCCGCATGAGGTCTTGCAGGGCCTGAATGCCGTGGGCGTTCAGCGTGCCGCTCGAATACTGCCTGCTCATGAAGGCGGCCAGAATCAGCACGACGGCGCAGGTCGGCGCCGTCGTCCAGAGCATGGCGCGGATGTGCTGGAACAGGTCCGTGCCGGCCATGGCGGGCGCCAGGTTCGTCGTGTCGGAAAGGGGGGACATCTTGTCGCCGAAGTACGCGCCGGAAATGGCGAACCCCGCGCAGACCGCGGGGGGGATTCCCAGCCCCGTGCCGATTCCCAGCAGCGCGATGCCCACGGTTCCCGTCGTTCCCCAGGAAGTTCCCGTCGCCAGAGAGACGATGCCGCAGATCACCAGGGTCGCGATCAGGAAGATCGAAGGGGAAATCACGTTCAGGCCGTAGTAGATCATGCTGGGCACGACCCCGCTCAAAATCCACGATCCGATCAGCATCCCCACGGTGTAGAGAATCAGGATGACCTGCATTCCCATGAGTATCGAGGAAAGCATCGCGTCCTCGAGGACGGCCCAGCGCACCTTCATGCGGGTCATCGCCAGAATGGCTGCCGCGGCGGTGGAGAACACCAGCGGAATGTGGATGTCGGTTTCCCATATCCGCACGGCGCCCAGTATGGAACCCCCCGCCGTCAGCAAAACGAACACGGCCTCCCCCAGAGTCGGCATGCGGCTTCGCGGAACCGCTCCCGCCCCCGTCCCGTCACGCGCGTCTGTGTTGATCATCGGTCTTCCCTTCCTTACTGAGAGATAAAATAAAAGATAAAATAAAAGACTGAGGCAGTATAGCAGGAAATCCGGCAAAAACAATCGGGCAGGACTTTCCTGAAACCACGGGTTGGCAAATTCCAATCTTTGTTGTAAAAAGGGACCCTTTCTGTCATAATCGTGAAGGCAAAAGAATTGCGCGAAGTTTGTGTGCTGTAATATTTGTGTGCTGTAATAGAGGAGATGCATTGCCGCAGGCGGGAGCGGCACCGCATCTTTAGGTGAATATCCATCAACAATGCTCGAAAATTTACAAAAATGGTGAAGATCATGTTTTTTACTGATGTATTTTCAACTAAAAAGCGTTATACTGCAAGCAAGCAAGCAAGCAAGCAAGCAAGCAAGCAAGCAAGCAAGCAAGCTCCCTTTTAGGTTTCTTTTAGGTTTCCTGTCAGCTGTTTCGTTTTTTCCATTTCTCGCGACGTCTCACGGGCGTCGCTTTTGTTTATTTCCAGCCAACCAACTGTACCCGTGCCGGATGCTTTGCCGGTACATCATGCTGCGCTCTCCGCCCGAAACCGAAAACTTAAAACATGGTAAGAGTTAAACATACTCTAAATATTGAAGGAGAAACATAAAATGAATCTGATTCGCAAGGCGTTTCGATATTACAAAAAAAACGGATTGTGGTGTACGCTTATTCATGTCAAGGCATATTTAAGATATCGGCCGGATCGACT
>JAISMH010000063.1 GCA_031276855.1 Synergistaceae bacterium | reverse complement strand
TAAGGGAAAAGGAATCTTTTCGGTGCAAAAACAATGTCGTGGTCACTTGGCTTCTGGGTCACGTCCTCGAGCAATTCTCCCCGGACGAGTACCGGGAAGAGTGGAAGAAATGGGACCTCGCGTTCCTGCCGATGATTCCCTCGGAATGGAAACTCAAGGAGACCGCGGCGGCCGCGGCGGTGATTCGGAACGCGAGGTCGCTCTTGAAGGCCGCCAAGGAGGTCGTCCATGCCGGGGACCCGGACCGCGAAGGGCAGCTTCTGGTGGACGAATTCCTCGAATTCTACGGCTGGAAGGGCAGAACGCTGCGGCTGCTGCTGAAGGACCTCACGCCGGAGACGATACGGAAAGCCCTCGGCGAAATGAAGGACAACGCCGGCCTGCAAGGGTTGAAGAACGCCGCGCTGGCCCGTCAGAGAGCCGATTGGGTGGTCGGGATGAACGCCTCGAGGTATTTCACCATTGCCGCGCGTTCCGCGGGGCATGACGGAGTGCTGTCCATCGGCCGCGTCCAGACTCCGACGCTGTGGCTCGTGGTCAAACGCGATATGGCCATCCGGGACTTCAAATCCGTCCCCTATTATTTCGCGCAGGCGAAAATCAATTTGGAGAACCCCGAACGCAGCTTCAACGGCACTTGGCAGCCGGACCCCGAGCGGGCGGCGCTGGACGAGGAAGGACGCCTTGTCGATCGGGCGGCCGCCGAGGCGCTGATCGAAAAAGTGAAGGGGAAACCGGCCGAAATCGTCTCCTGCGAGAAAAAGGAACATACCGAGTCTCCGCCTCTGCCTTACCGGCTTTCCGATTTGCAGGCCGAAGCCAACAAACAGTCGGGACTGACTCTGAAGCAGACATTGGATACCGTCCAAAGTCTTTACGAAAAGCAGGTCGTCAGCTATCCGCGTTCGGATTGTTCGTATCTGCCGGAGTCTCTGCACGAAAAAGCGGGCGAGATCGTCGGGACGATCGGGAAGACGTTCCCGCAGTATGAGACCGTGATAAAGAACATGGCGGACGTCTCCCGGAAGAGCAGGGCCTTCGACGACGACAAAGTCGCCGAACACTACGCCATAACGCCGACGGGGAAAATGCCCGCGGGCTTGACCGATACGGAGATGAAGGTCTATGAGCTGATTTGCGTCAGGTATCTGCTGCAATTTCTCCCCGATCACAAATATCGCGCCATCACGGCGGAGTTCGTCTGCGAGTCGGAGCTGTTTCGCGCCGCGGGCCGCGAACTCATCGACATGGGCTGGCGCGGCTGGCGCGGTGCCGGCGAGAAAGACGCGGAGGAAGAGGAGCTTATATTCATTCCGCAGGTTGCCGTTCACGAGTGCGGGACGGTCGAGGGCGGATTCGTCCGGGACAAAAAGACGACGCCTCCGAAGCCGTTCAACGACGGCACCCTTGTAAAAGCCATGTCGAACATACATCAATACGTGACGGACCCGGATATACGAAAGCGGCTGCGCGAGGTGGACGGAATAGGCACGTCGGCGACGCAGTACGCGATATTGGAGAAGTTGACGGCGAAAGACCTCGTGCGGCGCGAGAAGAAGGAAATTCGCTCCACCGAGGTGGGGCAGGTACTCATCGACGCTCTCGAAAAGGGCAATGCCGAGAGCCGGCTGCTCGCCGCTCCCGACATGACGGCCGTCTGGGAGCAGGAGATAGGGAAAATAGAGCGCGGCGAAGCGTCGATAGACAAATTTCTCGCGGGAGTGGCCGAAAAGATCTCGGCGGTGGTCAAAGCGCCGGCGAACGGGGCCGCGTTTTCGCCGCTAGGCAAAAACGTCAAAAAATGTTTCAAATGCAGCGAAGGGATTCTCAAGAAGCTCAAGGGCAAGAACGGACCGTTTTGGGGGTGCCAGAATCCGGCTTGCAAGGCGACGTTCAGCGACAAGGACGGAGAACCGCAGCCGAAGCCCAAAGAAGACGTGTGCCCGGTCTGCGACGGCGTAGTCAAACTGAAAAAAGGACCTTACGGGCCGTATTGGAGGTGCGCTCAATGCGATCAATGCTTCAACGACGAGAACGGCGTTCCGGTGGCCAAAAGCGCGAAGGCGGGAAAATGACGAACTTGTCTTTTATGAGAAGGGGTGTACGAAGATGTTGAAGAAAGTGAAATTTGCGGTTTTGTTGGCGTCTCTCCTCGGAACGGCCGGGATTGCCGGCGCGGGCGGCGGACTTTCGGGCGGTTCTACGGAGGTGACGCAGCTGGCGAACAATGCCGAATTGGTCGCCGTCGCGCAGAACGGCGTTCAGCAGGTACAGAACCAGATAAGGCAGATCACCCACGAGATCGAGATGATAACGAATCAGGTGACGATGATTCAGGATATGGTGAGAAACACTCTGAGTTTGCCGAATCAGCTGTTCGGCGATATTATGGGTTCGGTCGACGAGGTCAAAAACGTACTGGCCCGGACCCAGGGCGTGGCTCACTCTCTGGGCGACATCGACGGCCTTTTCAAAAGCCGTTTCTGGACGCCCGCGCAAATGACGGGGATGAAGACCACGACGGATTTCCAGAAAGAATACTCGACGATTCAGGAGACGCAGAGAGAAACGATCCGCTCGTCGATGAACGCGACGGGAGTGATTTACGACCAGTACACCTCCGACGCCGATCTGCTGAAACAGCTTCAGGAGAAGGCAGGGTCGGCGGAGGGGAGAAATCAGCTGCTGCAGATGGAGCTCCAGCTTATGGCTTTTTCTTCCCGGCAGCTCCTGAGACTACAGGAACTGTCCATGATGCAGATGACGAACTACGGCGCGACTCTGGAGGCGGAACGCGCCAAAGAGGATATGGCGAAAGAACAGGACGCGAAAGCTTGGGACGCCTCCAAAATCCCGCACTATGGGCCGGCTCCTCTGAACACGTCGAAATGGTAGCAGACCGGCAAAATGAAGATAAGCAAAATAATTTTGGGGGCGGTTTTCGCGGGAGTGCTGTTTTCGGCACTCCCGCTGCCGGAAATCTGCGAAGCCGCCGAGCCTTCCGTCCTCGTGGAAATATACAACACGGTGGAGGGATATCGAGGCACGTGGCTCAAAAAACTGGGGGGCCTGATGTGGTGGACGTTCGCGAGTTTGCTTTCGATCTCGTTCGTCTGGCAAGCCTCTCAAATGGTTCTCGCGGAAAGTTTTTCGTTCGGAAGCATGATAGGGCTGGTGGTAAGAACCGGGATGTACGGGGGATTCTTCAAGTGGATTTTCAACAATCCCGATTACGTGACGCTGATCCCGGACAGTTTCATGAAGCTGTCCGAATTGGTCACCGGCTACAAAGTAGAAATATTCAGCCTGCTGAACATCGCGGGGCAGATGCTCGATACTTTGTCTCAAGCGGCACAGGCGTTGTCATGGTACATGGCGATTGTCGGGTCTTTGGCGATCATCACCGTCAACGTCATGCTTTACGCGATAGTCGGCATAATCTTGATGCTGAAGATCGAAGTGGTCATGGTAAGTCTCGCCGGGTTTTCGCTTTTGGTGTTCTGCGGGCTGAATCAACTGATGGCGGATTACGCCATGACTTATGTGAAGGCGCTGATAGGCTGCGGATTGAAACTTTTCATGTGCGGGATAATAGGCGGAATGCTGCAGGATTTTTGCAACAGGTTCATAACGATGTTGAGCGCGGACAATACCGGATTCATGACGGCGGTCGGCGTCATGCTGGGGATACTCGTCGTGCTGTGGATCATCGTCAGCAATATCCCCAACTACGTCAGCGCGATTTTTTACGGCGTGCCCGCCGGGAGCGCCGGAGCCGCGTGGAGCAGCGCGGTTACTTTTGCGAGCATGGTGAGAGGCGGCACGACTGCGTTGGGAGGAGTGGGAAACGTCGCCGAGAATTCTGTGGGCGGATTGGGGCTGCTGGCCACTCAGTTGTATCAGAAATTGAGCGGAGACAAGAACGAGAGCGCGGGCAATTCCGTCATCTTCAGCAATCCCAATCTGGCGTCGAATCGGCCTGAATTGGAAAACAGCTCTTCCCGCCGGGATGCCGACGGGTCTTGATGTCGCCGAGAAACTGGAAGAAGCGCGGAAAGCGGGGAACCTCCCTTTTAGCGGATGTTCCCCGCTTTTTTACATCACCGACCGCCGCGTTTATTGGCTCTTTCCCTAATCGTTGTGACTTCCGCGACACCGGCTCGGTAACTGACGCGGACGACATCTCCCTTTTCGGGAAAACCCTCCGGGAACTTCCGCGCGTCGTGCAGCATGAGGGTTCTTTCCCCCAGCTTCTGAACACAATACCGTCCGGCCGGGTCCCTGTACAGAATACCGCCCGTATAAACGCCCTGTTCGATCGGAGTTTCGTATATCTTCGGGTTTTTTAGAATCCCCAGAGCCTTCACTTCTTCGCTCCATTGTTTTGGCTCCAAGGTCTTTTCGCCGCGCCGCGCTTGGAGAAAGCGCATTCTCGATTGATCCAACTCTTTGACGGCTTGTTCGGCCGTAAAAATGTTTACTGCTTTTGAGGGATGACGCTCGCCTAAAGAAATCCAGTTTATCCCGTTATCCACACTTGCACGTCGATGTCTTCCACCTTCCCGAAATAAAACACCATCTGGAGAATTTTTATACCTTTCCTTCAGGTAATCAATAAAATCATCGGAATTCATGCCTTTGGGCGGTTTTTTCCCTGCCGCGTCTCCAAGTTCTTTTTTGAAGGTTTCTTGTATTTCTTTAGATATGCTTATATTCGCAGAAAGATTTTGCATTATGCTACAAATTGGCAAATTTTCCTGTTATGCTCAAGAATTTTGCGGCTCAATTCTTCCGGCAGCTCGATATAATCGAGATAATCTTTCACGTTGCCCTTCAGGTTGACCGTATCGAAATGCGATTCGATATCTTCGATTGTAATATCTTCGATACCGGAAGGAAGCGGCACTGGACGCTCTTGCTCAAAGTAGTTGTCTCCCAAAATATCCTCAAGCGCCAGCAGCACTTCGTATTTCGCATCCT
>JAISMH010000057.1 GCA_031276855.1 Synergistaceae bacterium | reverse complement strand
TGCTTTTCGTGGTGTTCTCCCAGCCGTTGACGCGCATGACTCCGCCCGTCAAAGCCCTGGAGAGGCCGCTCGCTTCGTCGAGGAAGCCTTCGGCGGTTTTTTTGACTTTTTTGATGTCGTCATTCAGCGTGCAACACATGGCAAAGGCCACGAGTCCGCTGTCGAGGCCCACGCTGGCTTTCTGCAGGCTGTCTTGGGCGCTGATCAAAGACTGGGACGCGCCTTCCAAGTCTTTGATCAGTTCCTGAAAGTACGCAGGGTCGAACGTTACGATATCCGCCATGACATGGCCCCCTTTACTTGGCTTTCCTCAAAGAAACGCTCAAGGCTTTGTCTACCGCTTCGAAATTTTTCACCGACATCTTCATCATATCGGCGTAACGGGTCAAAGCCTGATTGAACTCGGAGATCTCCCGCTTCGTCCGAACAAACTCCGAATTGAATTCCCTCTGCGCTTCGGAATCCCACACGGAAGACAGAAACTGAACCTGCTTGCCGACCTCGTCCATAGCGGCGTCCTGGTCCGCGATGAGCCGATTTATGACGTCGATGTCGCCGAGAACGTCGTTCGGCTTGACGCTCGTAACCGCCATTTATCCATTCCCCCTCGACAACATGCTGTTGATTTGGGATTGAAGATCCCTCTCCGTCTGTTCGAAGATATTGATGACGTCTTCCATTTTTTTCGCGACACGCTCGCATTCGTCGGCTTGACCGTTCATCGATTTGACGAGTTCGGCATAGCGCTCGCTGAAAATGTCCGCCGACTCTCCGGCCCAGCGCGAAGAATCGACGCCCCGCTTGCAGATGTCCGACGTCGCCCTGAAATCTCCGGCCGCCTGCCTGAGGTAAGTGATGTCTCTTCGCATTTCTTCTTTGTGAATAAAAATCTTGCCAAGCGTATTCTTGAGGTCACCGAGACCCATTTTTACCACCCTCCCCACGTCTATGGGCGGAGGCACCCCGAAGATTTAAGATGAAAAGATGCCCCCGCCGTTATCGTCTTTGGCTTAGAGCGTCATCTTAGCCTTGATCTCCTGATCCGTCTGCTCCATGCGGTTCGCGGAGTCGTCCATCAGCTTCGCGAACGCGTCGATGTCGATGCCGAATTTCTCGAACGACGGCTTGTTCCCGTCGAAAGTCGCGAGGAACGCGGTCTGCGCCTCGCCTGTCCATTCGGAAGCGAGGTTGTGGACAAGGGAGTCCATGCTGGCGTAAGCCTGCCTGTGCGTTTCGTTGTGCTTGCGGAGAGTGGTGGCGTGAGTACGCAGCGACTCCGGCGTTATCTTGATGTTTGCCATTTCGAATCACCTCCTTTACGGGCGTTTTCGTGCCGAGCTCCAAGCGCCGTCGGCCTCAGATTGCCATCTTCGCCTTGAGCTCCTGATCCGCCTGCTCCATGCGGTTCGCCGCTTCGTCCAGCATGCTCGCGAACGAGTCGATGTTCACGGCAAATTTTTCGAACGACGACCTGTTCCCCTCGAACGTCGCGATGAAAGCGCTCTGCGCTTCTCCCGTCCACTCGGTGACGAGGTTGTGAACGAGCGCGTCCATCTGACCGTAGGCGCCTCTGTGCTCTTCGTTATACTTGCGCAGAGATTGAGCCTGCGAACGCAGTGATTCCGGGGTTACTTTGATGTTTGCCATTTTGTTTCACCTCCTTTCTTCTTCCACCGTCAGCCGAGCCCCGTCGAACGCGCCGACACTTGCCAGCGTCTCTCCGTCGGCCAGAATTCGTCCCTTATAGAGCAACGAAAACGTCCGCCCGGTCCGAAAATTTTTTTCGTCCAGCGTCTTCAGGATCATCAGGAGCTTCTCTTTTATCTGTCCAAACGCCGTCTGAGAGGGAATCTCGAGATCCGTCTCGAAATCCCCCGACACGACCGTCACGATAAACTTGTCGGGAATGGGATTCTCAGGCATTTTTTCCGGTTCCTCCCGCTTTTTTAATTCAGTTCAATATTTTTAATTCAATCCGTCATGAACCGCGCCAGCTTCACGCGCCGCGCCTTGCCGCCGCCCAGGATTCGGGCCTCGCGCGCGGACAGGACGACGCCGTCGTTTATGACTCCGCCGCTCATGACGCCGTCGAGCGAACCGAATATCCGGTGATCCGCGATTTTCCCGCCGATGGCGGCGGCGCGGCCCTTTTCGAGACAACGAAGAAACGGCTCCACGCGCATGTCGTAAAATCTGACAAGGCTGTCGATAGTTCCGGTAATATAGACATAGATGCCGAAATCGCCGCCGAAGAGGATTAAATCCGTAAGAACGTCCGCCTTCTCGTCTGAAATATCGCCGTATGCCGCGGCAAAATCGTCGATACACAGAGCGGCGCGCGGGAACTTTTCCTCGGCGTTGCCGATCCGCCTGTGATATTCGTCTAAAAGTTCGGAGACCATCGCGTCCAGAGCCGCGCCGTCGTGCGCCGCCGTCAATTTTCCGGGACCCCGCAGCGATTCGAGCGCCGGATTCTTCTCGTAGAGCCAGACCGCCGTCTCCCCGTCCTCCAGCAAACCCTGAATTATCCGGCCGAGGAGGTTGGTTTTGCCGCTTCCGGGCGCTCCGGAAATCACGCAGCCGTTCATGTCGGCGAAGACGAAATTGTACGGTCCGGTGGTTTCCTTGTCGATGCCGATCTGAACGTAATCTTTCGCGGACGCGAGAGACGCCGCATCAACCTCCTCGATCACGTCGTACACGACCGGCCTCGCGCCGCCCCACGCCGCGCCCATCGAGCCGCACATCTCACGAATCTGCCGGACGCTTTCCGCGCCCAGCGCGGTCTGGAACTCCAGCGGGCCTTTTACGAATCCGCGCCCCGGAAGTTTCGTCGGCTCCTGTCTGCCGTCGCCCCCGACAAGCCCGCGGTATTCGGAACGATCCGTCAGCTGGAGCGCGATGGAAGCCTTGAGATACTGGACCATTCTGTACATGAATCCGCTCTGCCCGCCCGCCGTCAGGATCAGGAAAAGCCCCAGATTTCCGCCTTCGCCCGCCACGGTGAGCAGCGTATCCGCCAGATCGGAATACAGGTTGTGCAGCGCCGTTATGTTGTCCACGGCAATCAGGATCACCGGCAGCGTTTCCTCCGTCGCGTCCGCGTAATACTCCTTCAAAGACCCGCCGCCCTGTTCCGCGAATTGCCGTTTGCGGGAAGCCAGCTCCGAACGCAGGTATTCTTCCGCCTTCTCCACGGTTTCCGCGTCGTTCGCGTCCAGCGCCAGAATCGTATGGGGCAGACGCCCGAAGAGCTGTTTCAGCTCGCCGGTTCCGAAGTCCAGCACCAGGAACCGCGCCTGATCGGGCGTGTAAGACAGCGCCGCCGACAGCAGCGTCGTTTGAAGAAAAGTAGTCTTGCCGGAGGACGGGGCTCCGTACAGGGCATAATGCCCGCTTTCAAGAAAATCGAGGACCAGCGGATATTGCGTCTGGTTCTCCGGGTCGTCGATAAGCCCGACCGCCACGGAAAAACCGCCGCCGCGGGCCTGCCACGCGCCGTTCGAGAACGCCTCGCGCCCGGCCAGCAGGGAGCGGAGAAAAACCTTCTCCGCCAGAGGCGGCGACCAGACCGGCCGCGCGAGCAGGCCCTCGCTTTCGGCCGTCTCCTTGATGTACTCGGCGATGGCGCGCCCCTCGGTGTCGTCCGCGCTCTTTCCTCTGACGGTCGCTTCGTAGACCTCCGGCAGCGTCCTTTCGCCGTTCTCTTCCACGATATAAATTTTCGGGGACGCCGTCCCTTTGGCCTCCGGCGTCAGGCTGTAGGGCGCCGCGCTGTAAAACGTCTGCACCAGCTCGTAAATTTCGCCGGATCGGACCCACGCGCGGCCCGGCGTTCTTTTGCTGATGGCGGCCGCGTCGGGAGTCCCGAGCGCTTCCCGGCTGTCCCCCACTCCGCTCGTCCTCAGGACGATTCTGAAATTGAGGTTCGACTCGATCTGGCCTTTCACGACGCCGCTCGGAGACTGCATCGTGAGCGTCAGGTATACGCCCAGGCTTCGGCCCGTCCGCGCGACGGAGATGAACTGATCGGCCAGTTCCGTGAATTGCGTGCGCATTTCGGCAAACTCGTCGATGACGATGAGCAGATACGCCATAGGTTCGAGAACCTTTCCGGCGCGGAACGCCTCCTGATAGCTTTGGATGTTCTTGACGCCGGCCTCCGCGAAAACGCGCTGGCGGCGTTTCAGTTCGCCGCCGAGCGAGCGCAGCGCGCGGACGATCACGGACGCTTCGCTCAGGTTGCCGACCGTCCCGGCCACATGAGGCAGTTCTTTCAGCACCCCCGCCAGTCCGTCGCCCTTGAAATCGATGAGAAAGAAATTCACGTCGCTGGGCGAAAACGAAAGAGCCATCGACAAAAGCCACGTGGTGAGCGCCTCGCTCTTGCCCGACCCCGTCGTGCCGGCCACGAGGCCGTGCGGCCCCATGCTTTTCTCGTGAACGTCGAAGTAGAACGGATCTCCGTTCTCTCTCACTCCGATTCGGACGGCCAGGGTTTTCATCGGGCGGCTTTCCCTCCAGAGCCTCGGCACGCCGATCTCCGACGCGCGGCGCACCCCCCACCCCTCGAAAAACGTGAGCCCCGCCGGCATCCGCGCGCCGCGCGAGGTCCGCAGCCGCACGGGAGCGAGCGCCCGCGCGAAGGCGTCCAGTTCGCCGGGGCTTACGCGATCCGGCGTGAAAGGCACGGACACGCCCCGCTCCAGCCTGAGCAGGCCGCGCGGGCCGCACTCCACGATGCTCTGGCACTCGCCCGGAAGCAGGCCGATGCCGCCGTAGGCGTAGACCGCCGTCATTCCGAGCCTGCCCGAATCCGGAAAAAATTCTTCGCCGCACGCCTCGGCAAGCTCCTTGTCCGCCAGCATGAGAAAATAGAACGGCGCGGGCGCGGCCTGCCTCGAATTGTCCGGCGTCGCTTCAAACTTTCTGCGCCGCAGTATTTCCGCGATACCCTTCAGCAGTTCGCGGGCCCCCGTCCGGGAGGCCGCCACGAAACGCTCCGTCCGGTCGGCGTTCCAGACGTGAGGAAGCCACCGTACCCACGCCCACTCGTTTTTCTCGCTTTCGGGATAGACGCAGACGATTTTCACGTCCTCGCAGGAATGATGTGCCGCCACATTCATCAGAATCACCTGCGCCGCCTGATTCACGCTGCCGCGCTCTCCGGCGAGTCCGGTGACTGTCGACGAAAAGAACGAATGAACGACGGGAACGCCTGTCAGCTCTCCGTGCCGTTCCTTGAATTTGCGGGCTTCCTCCAGAAGCGGGTCCTCTTCCAGCGTGAGCTGCGTCTGGGGAATTTTGATCGTGACGTTGGAGGGAGCCTTCCCTGTTCCGAGGCGGACTTCAAGAAAATCTTCGTCGTCCGGCGACCGTTCCCACAGGCGGCGTTCCAGACGCGCGGCGATGCCCGCGCACTCGCGGACGCCGGGGTTCACCGCGGAAAGCGTCCTCAAAAACTCCGTCTCCGCGGCGGCGATCGCGCTTTCGCGCTCTTGCAGGTGTTCCGCGTATTTCTCCGCCGCCAGCTTCCGGATCTGCCTCCATTTTTTCGTCTGGGCCTTGTAGTTGACGACGGCGACGACGATTCCGACGCCGGACATGGGGACGGTGTAGTACAGCGTGGTCACGTTCCGCGTCATCGACGCGACGCCGAGCATGACGACGATCATCATCACGGGAGGCAGAAGCACCGAGAGCCACGAAACGGAGGGTTTCGTCCCCGTACTCGGCGGAGAGAGAACCTCGACCTCCAGAGTCCCCGTCTCCGGCCTGAGGCGGGGGGAACGCTGGAAGAAGGGGTATCGGGCCTCCGCCGCGGGAGCCGGCCGGTCGTTCAGACGGGCCAGTTTGGACGAAAACGCGACGGCTCCCGCCGTGTTCTCGAAGTAAAGGCAGTCCCCGCGGACGGAAAATTTGAAGCCTCCCATGAAGACGGGCCCGCCGCCGTCAAGCGCCGCCGATTTGACGGCTTTGCCGCCGACGAAGGTTCCGTTGCGGCTTTCGAGATCCTGAATCGTCCAGCCGCCGCCCGTCCGGCGAAGGACGGCGTGGCGCGAGGACACCTGCGGCCCGTTCAGGCGGACATCGTTTTGGGCGGAGCGCCCGAACGCGATCTCGTCCGCGTTTTTCAGGCTTACGGCGTCCGGCGTGCCGCATTGTTTTTCAAACACGGAGAGGGAGAGACGCTCGGTGATTCTCACGATGTCCCCCGCGGACAGCACACGGTTGAGCGCGTTCTCGCCCTTGATGTGCATGGGGGTGAGCGACGCGGCGTGAAGCCCGGACTCAAAAGGCGCAAGGGTCAAATGCCCCGGCAGCAGCCCGGCGCGGTCGAGCCGCGGCGAATCGTTCTCGCCGCCCCCGACCGTGACGCCGCCCTGCCGGGAAAAATCCACCTCATGTATTTCCCCGCCCGCGTGGAGAACCGCAAAATAGTTCATGAAAGACCCTTTCCCCTGTATTTCAGTAACGAAAACCACAGATTCTCGTCAAAAGCCTGCTCTCGCTCAATCGTGTCGGGAGCAGGACTTTACCGTAGATCGGAACGTCGCGCAAAAAATTTCCGTCCATTTCATCCAAGTTCACCCCAACGTGTTTATAGGCAAGCCATACAAGTTCTGTACAATACAATTTCTTTTCGTCCGAAATATCGAACTGATGATCGAAGGGCACTTTTTCTTTGAAATAACGCCAGGCTTCTCCGGCGGCCCTTTCTGCCAGGTGCGGTCTGTTTGCCAAACGGTACAGCCCGACATGATCCGCGTTCGCCGGAGACAGGAAAATGTCTATACTCTCGATTTTTACCGTCTCTCTTTCCGGCGCGGCGTGGATAACATAAGGCGTTCCGTCTGCGATTCTTATGATTCCGACATGAGAAAAATCATTTGCTTTCACCTCCGCAAATGTTACGAAGAAACTTCTCCATGTCTTTCCCCTGATGAAAACGAGATCCCCGTTTTGAAACTCAAAATCGCTCAACGGCGCTTTTCGTGTGTCATGAGACTGAAACACCATCACAAGTTCAGTCAAGGCAATGAATATTGAGCAACCCAAAACCAAACGTCTCGAACACACCTTAAAAACGAGGGGAATCATAAAAAATCCCGTAAATTTCAGGCGGTTTTGCCGTCCTCTTTTTTCTTTTTATCCCACCAGTTTCCAAGCATAACCCCCAGAAACGTGCAGACTATGCAACTGAAGACGAGCGTCAATACAGCGTCGCCTACCATATCCCAGCCATGAGGTTCTCCTATAGCTTTCAACGCTTCAGGTATCGCTTTGATATACTGCACAAGCGAGAGCTTTTTAATCCCGGCGCCCTGGAAAAAGTAACTGACCGGAATTCCAATCAAAAAGCCCAAACCTGCAAACCTTCCGACGCTGGAACTCGAATTCTGCTGCTCCGACATGTCTTTTACCTCCTATGTTTTGAGTCGATGTACGGCTTTCTGACGGCGGGGCGGCGGCTTCGCCGCCTCACCGTCAAATTAAGAAACGGACTAACGCCCGCTTCTCTTTTTCATTAAAGCCACAAGTCACGCGAAGTCATTCCCAAATTGCTTCACTGTTTGCCGGAAGCCTGACTGTCAAGTTTCTCTTTCAGATCGATTATCAGGTCATTCACAGAATCCGCGGCTTCCGATTCCGCCTCTGACTCGGACTCTGTTGTTAAAGCATAACCGCTACTTGTGCGTGTAAAGGAGCCGGAACCCGTACTTCTTACCTCACCAGAGATAAAAAGATGGAAGCCGGAAGATTTGCCGGATATTTCCAAATAATCCGTTGTGTTGGCATAACCCTCCATAGTCACATAACCGGCGTCATTTGATACATCGAAGAGTACGTTTTTATACTCCAAGGGACCTATTGGGTTACCGGAAACGTACAGCGTAAGACGAATATGTTTTGTCGTTGTATTTGCGGCGTTATTATTGGAGACGGGAGTAATGACTATAGTGGCGTCAGCCCCGGAATATGCCTCTCCATCATAAACTATCTCGAAGTCCGTAGATTTCCACGTGCCATTGAATATGTCTGCCGCGCCGGGTGTACCGCCGCCGCCCCCGCCGCCGCCCCCTCCGCAGCCTCCGGCCATTACCACAAAAACCAGCGCAAACAAGACCAGCCAAAAACTCCCTTTCTTCATTGCAAACCCTCCTTAGAATATGGATAACTTATCCACCAAATCTCCCTTTCGGCGGCGAGACGGCGAAGTCACCGCCCACACCGCCGAACCCGCCTAACGCTTCACCCGTCTCAACGCCGCGCCTGCCGCGATCAGCAGGACAAATGCGCCAAGTCCCAACATGTCACATCCGCCGCCGCCACCTCCCCCCGTACTCTTCTCAACCGCAAACGAGGTCAGAGGCGACCAGTTTGTGGACGCTTTGACTGTTTCATGAAGAACGAATCAATGTCCGAACCATTGGTTTTCCATCACTTCACCTTCTTCCGCGCGTCCTGCGCGGGCTTGTAGTCGGGGTTGATCGCCAGCGCCTTGTCGTACCACGCCTTGGCCTCGTCGTTCTTTTTCAGCTCCCTCGCCGCTTCTCCCGCCTGATAGGCCGCGAGGTAGTCGCCGCTGTAGGAGTTCGCCAGTTCGACATATTTGTCGTAGGCTTGTTGGCCTTTGAGCTTCCGCGCGCCGAGGTGGGCGATTCTTCGCGTGTTCGCCTCGCCGGAGGGAAGGCCGTAAGTCGGTATCACCTTTACGGGATCGGTGGAGTTGTTTTCGAGCGCGCGGCCGGACGACGAGAGAGCCGGCGCCGGAGCCGCCGGAGTCTGATCCATGGCCGACGCGGCGGATTTTGCCCCGTCCGCGCCGCCGGAAGCCGGAGAAGAAAGCGTCTCCAGCGGCGAGGGGGAAGCCGCATTGTCGTTTTTGTTGACAAGCGCCGCATAGGTGCCGCTTGACGTCTTCGGGCGCTCTTTGATGAATTTCTTTTCAGCCGCCAGATTTCTGGATTTTTCGCGCGATATGGGTTCCATTTTGTCGCCGTTCCGAATGAGGCCGGCATTGCCGCCTGCTTGGACCAGTTTAGCGACACTGTATCCCCTGTGCATTCTGTCCACTTCGACGACGGCGACGGGCAGCTTTTCCCTTTCGGTGAGGATACCGTTTTTATCACGTTTTTCGGCCCCATCGAGATAGACCAGATAGAGGTCTTTTTCGTTCACCCCCGCCGATGAATCCGCGTTGATTTCAATATTATCCTTGTCTTTAGCGGAACGGACATAGATATATTCTCCGGCCAGCTCACCTTTAACCTTGTTTGCCAAGTCGAAAGCCGCGTCAGCAACGGCGGCCTCATTTGCGCTTTCGGTCTTCATGGTACTCGCTTTGATATTGCCTGCCGCCTCTGCCATACCGGCTATTCCCCCCGCTAGTCCCGTAAGTGGAAGACCTACTCCCATTTTTTTCGAATGTAGCTCGCGTGCGTTCCCGTACCCTGAAAGATCCATGACAATTTTGCCGGCGTTCACGTCGATTACTTTGACGTTCAATTCGGCGTTTGCGCTCAATCTGGTTTCGCGGGCTTTTGTAAAAAGAAAACCGGTATTTCGAGTCTTGTTTGTTTGGTCGACTTTAGTCACCATTCCCAAAAGCATATATTGCGCGCCGGAGCGCCGCCCGATTTCAACGACAGTATTTACGTCGGTCGGCACCGAAGCGTCGGGACGAAGGTCTCCGACAATGCCGTCAATAATATCTTGCCTGATTGCAGCAACTTTTCTCGAGTTCGCGAGAACTTTCGAAAGGATTTCTCTGGCAATCGCCCCTCGCGTATCCGCCTTGTCTCCGACAAACGGCATGACGCCGACGATAATTTTGCCGTCCGCTTCTCCCTTGCCCCCGTCGGCCCATGCGGTCTCGCTCACAAAAATGACGCTTGAAAATATCGCCAAAAACACCAACAAAATTACACTGATTTTTTTCATTGTTAAATCTCCTTCTGAATATAGTATGAAATCTCTCACAGGACATCTTTCATCCAATTTTTATCCGATTTTTTTCTTTGCGTCCTGCGCAGGCTTGTAGTCTGGGTTGATCGTCAGGGCTTTGTCATACCACGCCTTGGCCTCATCGTTTTTTTTCAGTTGTTGAGCGAATCTGCCCGCCTGATAGGCCGCGAGGTAATCGCCGTCGTAGGATTTTGCCAGTTCGACGTATTTGTCATAGGCTTTGCTGCCGCTGAGTTTTTGCGCGTTGATATGGGCGATCCTCCGGGTATTCGCCTCGCCGGTGGAAAGACCGTAGGTCGGAATGACCTTTACGGGATCGGTCGAGGTATTTTCTCGTGAACGGCCCGCGGAAGACGGAGCAAGCGTCTTGGGAGTCCGCGCTTGAATCGGGGCCGCCGATCCCGATCCAGGTTGGCTTGCGCCGGCAAGATTCGCGGACGCCGGCGAAACTTGCGGCTGGGATGGGGAAGAGCCGCCATCTTTACCGAAAAGACTCTCGAAAACACCGCTTTGTTCTCTCGGACGCGACGTGGCAAATTTTTTCCCATTGGCCAGCTGCTTGGCTTTCTCAGGGGAAACGGGTTCCACTTTGTCGCCGCGCCGAATCAGGCTTTTATTGCCTCCGTTGGGGACGACCGAAGCGACGCTGTGTCCGGTGTTGACATCGCGCACCTTGATCACCGCTATGGGAACCTTGTCCATGCCGATCAGGTTGCCTCTCATGTCCGTCAACCTTCTTCCGTCGGAATAGACGAGGTATAAAATGCCTTCTCTGGGAGCCGTCACGTCTATAACAATGTCGTCTCCGGCCGCGGATATGACGTGGGAATTTTCACCCCCGAGCGTAGCCCGCACGTCATGCGCCAGAGTCGCGACGGCATCCGCAATAGCCGACGCTTCCCCCCCGCTGAACTTCCCGTCGAAGAAACTCACATTGCCGCTCATAAATCCCACGGAATCGTTTTTCGACGTTCCCTCGGCGCGCAGCGCCATGCGAACCTCCGCCGTGGTCACATCAATTATTCTCATGTCGATCGCCACGAGGACCTGATCCGAGGCGAAGACCACTCCGTACACGGCAGCGCCAGAGGCTTTCTTTTCAAACTGAGTGATAGCGCCCAGAAGGATATACTGGACTCCGGCGATCTTTCCGACCTCAATGGCCGTGGATTGCTCCACCAGCGCGGATTGTTCGAACCGCTGCTCTTCTCCTATTTTTTGAAGCTGCGTGCGTTCGATAATCGCCAGCGTCTTCGACTGCACGAG
>JAISMH010000042.1 GCA_031276855.1 Synergistaceae bacterium | reverse complement strand
GCTCTGTGGTCTTGTATCTGGGCTTTGGTCTATTGTCTCATGTCTCTGGGCTCTGGGCTCTGGGCTCTGGGCTCTGGGCTCTGGGCTCTGGGCTCTGGGCTCTGGGCTCTGGGCTCTGGGCTCTGGGCTCTGTTTATTATAGTAGATTACATCTGCATTTGCAAGAGCAAAAGGCGCAAAAATACCGGATTCAGCGTTATTGATCGGCCTGTTTTTCTCCATCATTCCGCATCCCCCTTTCATGCTCTCATACATTCAGTCAAATCTCAGTTAGCATTATACTCAGACTGAAATGAAGGTCAAGATCACTCCTGTTTCATTGTCGCCGGACAGTGATAATGTCATAGGATGACGGGACAGGGAAAATGCCGCATTTCCGCTGTTCCGTCAAAAGGAAAGAGGCCCAAAAGCGGTTAGCTGCTGCTTCTCAAGCGATTGGGCCGCTGCCGCTTCAATCGAACGTAAAAGCAAACGCTTGCTCGAGATCTTCAATGAGATCTTGCGGGTCTTCGAGGCCGATAGACAAGCGGATCAGATTGGGCTCTATCCCGGCTTTCGCCTGTTCGTCCGGCGTCAGTTCCCCGTGCGTGGTTTTTGCGGGGTTGACGATCAAAGAACGTGCGTCGCCGACATTCACGTGATAGCTGAACAGACGCACCGCGTCGATGAACGTCTCGACCTGCTTTTCGCCCCCTTGCAGACCGAATGAAAAGATCGAGCCCGCGCCCTCGGGCAGGTATTTCTTCGCCAGTTCGAAGTAAGGGCTGCCGGGCAGCGACGAGTACCTCACCCCCGCCACGTGTTCGTTCCCCTGAAGGTATTCCGCCACCTTCCGGGTATTTTCCAATTGCTTGCGGACGCGTTCCGAAAGGGTTTCGATGCCGACAAGGGCCAGGTACGCCTCGAAGGGGCCCAGGGCCGCGCCCGTGTAGGCCAGGTAGTCCGTCCGGATACGAGACGTGAACGGCGCGTCGGGAAAGACCTCCAAAATATTCCTCGGCCGGCCGTCGACGGTGCGGAGCGTGTGGTGCTTCTCCGGAAATTGGGGAAAATTTCCGTTGTCCCAGGGGAATTTTCCGCTCTCGATCACGACCCCCGCGATGAGGTTGCCGTGCCCCGTCAGCGCCTTGGTGGCGGAGTAGACCACGATGTCGGCGCCGTAATCGATGGGCCGCAGCAGGGCGGGCGTCGCGAAGGTGTTGTCCACCACCAAAGGGATGCCATGACGATGCGCCGCCGCCGCCAGCGCCTCGATATCGGCGATCACGCCGTTGGGATTGCTGACGCTCTCGACGAACAGAGCCTTCGTGTCCGGCGTGATTCGCTGTTCCAAAGCGCCCGAATCCGACAAATCCGTCAGAGTATCCACATGGATTCCGAGCCTCGGAAAGATCTTCTTGAATCCGTCCGCGGTGCCTCCGTAAAGCCAGGGCGAGGAGAGGATACGCCCCCCGTTTTCCGCCAGATTCAGCAGCGTGTAGGTGATGGCGGCCATGCCGGACGCCAGAGCCAGACCGCCCGTGCCTCCGTCCAAAGCCGCGGCGCGCTGCTCGAACACGTTCACCGTGGGGTTGCTTCCGCGGCTGTAACGCCAGCCCAGTTCTTCGAACCGAAACAGCCGCTCGGCCCGCGCCGTGCCTCCCAGGTCATAGGAGGCCGTCTGGTAGATCGGCACCGAAACGGCGTAATTGTGTTTTTCCGAATCGTAGGCGGCCCTCACCTTGAGGGTATCGAAGCGGTAATTTTTCTCCAATCCGGGCATTTTACATTCCTCCGTTTCCATGAAAAAAAGATTATGAAAAAAAGACTGGGGCGCCGCCCCAAACCCCGCTCAAGGGCCGCAGGCCCTTGAGAATCCCTATGATCTCCTTTATTTTTCCTCCGCGGTCAGAGGCGTCACCAGTTTTTCCGAGTGCGCGACGATCACCGTGCCCACCAGATCTCCGAGGCAGTTCATGGTCGTCAGCCCCATGTCCATCAGCGCGAAAATACCGGATATCAGTCCTATGACTTCAAGCGGCAAACCAAACGCGTCCAGAACGATGGCTATCGAGACGATGCCCCCTCCCGGAACTCCGCCCGCGCCCGTCGTGAGGATGAGGGCGATGAAAAGCATATTGGCCAGTACGCCGGACGACAACGGAGCGTCCGCGGCCTGAGCCGCGAAAAGAAACGCCAGCGCCAGCATGATACCGTTCCCATCCTTGTTGATCTGCGAGCCCAGAGGTATCGTGAAGCTGGAAACCGAGCGCGACACCCCGAGATCATCGGCGCAGCCGAGACTGACCGGCACACTGGCCAGACTCGAGCATGTGCTGATTGTAGTAATGATAAGGGGCGACGCTTTTTTAAGGAATCGGACCGGCGACAACTTGGCGAAAAGCAGCAGGAGGATGAAATAAACCACGATCTGAAACGCCACGGCAGCGTAGGTCGCCCCGAGGTATTTCGCGACCGTGCCGAACAAAGAGCTTCCATATTTCCCTGTGGTCACGGCTATCAGGGCAAAAACTCCTATCGGCGCGTATCCCATGACGATACTCACCAGCTTGTTGAACAGACGCGCCAGCAAATTGAATCCGCGGTTCAAGGCGGCCCGGTCCTCTTTGCCGAGAAACAAAACCGCGACACCCAAAAACGCGCTGAAGACGACAATTTGATCGAATCTGCCGCTGGACAGGGCCGCGAAAACGTTGACCGGCAGAAGCCCCAGGATGGTGTTCCCCAACGAGGGAATCTTTTCGATCACGCCTTCGTATTTGCCTTCCAGAACGAACCCCGCCCCGGGTTCGAAAAGATAGCCGGCCGCCAGTCCGAAAACAATCGCCAGGGCTGTGGTCAGAGTGTAGTAAACGAGTATCTTGACCCCTATTCTGCCGAACATCTTGGGATCATCCAAAGACGTAATTCCGGCTATGAGATTGACGATAATCAACGGCAGCGCCGCCATGCGAAGCAAATTCAGAAAAATTGTCCCAAGGGGCTGGATCGCCGCCGTGGACGGACCCCATACGGCACCGACGACGATTCCCAGGATCATGGCGAAAAGCAGTTTTGTCAGCAGGGGAATTTTCTTGTATCGCGAAACCAGACTCACAACGATGACCTCCTCATTTTTCCAGGCGCGCTATACGTGAAAGCGCGTCGGCCGTAATGTCCATTTGCTCCTGCGTGTTGTAAAAATCGATGCCGAACCTTATGTACCCGCCCCGCATCGTGGCGTGTATTTTTCTTTCGACAAGAATCGCCCTCACTTCGTCTTCGAATTTTAAGGGGTAATAGACGCAGACTATTCCTGACCAATTTTCGGGATCTCGCGGTTCGACGATCTTGAGAGGAAGAGACCGAATTTTTTCTCTCAGGCGCGTTTCGAGTTTGCGAACGTGAGCGTCTATGTTGTCTATGCCGAGCTCCAGCAGTAACTCGACGCCTTTGGATATCGCGAGGATTCCGTTATAGTCCAGGTTGCCGGACTCGAACCGCCTCGCGTTCGGATACCACGCCAGCGTTTCGAAGTCCGTCGTGACGGCGGGAGGCGCGGCGTGGCTCTCCGTGCCCTGGTACGCGGCATAAGGCGGAACGATGTCTTTGACGATTCTGTCGCTGCAGTAGACGAAACCGGCCCCCAAGGTGCCCAGCAGTCCTTTGTTTCCTCCGGCGGCCAGCCAGTCGACGGACGTCTCCTCCACGTCGAGTTTGATTCTGCCCAGCGTCTGTATGGCGTCCACGGCAAACAATATGTTTCTTTTGCGGCACTCCGTTCCGAGAGTCCGCAGGTCGCTCATAAAGCCCGTGCTGAACTGCGCCGACGAGACGGCCAAAACGCGCGTCCGTTCGTTCATGCCGGCCAATACCCGTTCTATCGGAATTTCCCCGTCCGCGCTTTTCGTCACGTTGAGAACGACGCCTCTGCGGCGCTGGTTGATCCAGGGAAACAGCGTCGACTGATGTTCCTGGTCGGCGATGAGCACCTCGTCTCCCGCCTCCAGCGGACAGCCGTCGGCGAGGATGGACATTCCCTCGCAAGTGTTTTTGACGAACCCGATTTCATGCGGGCTGGCCGCGTTGACAAGTGCCGCGATTTTCGATCGGGCCTCGTTCACGATGCTCCATCCGCGCTGAACGATGTCGTCACCGAAGTTCTTGACGTAATTGTCCATAAAGCTCCGATACGCCTCCTGAACCCTGCGCGGAGGCACGACGACAAACGACACGTTGAGGAAAATCTCCTCGCCCAGAAAACCATATTCTTTTTCGATCAAATCTTTGTTCAGCACATCGTTCCTTCTCCTTTCGGATTGCAGGCGACGGCGGTCACGCCGGACGCCGGAACCGAACCGTCCAAACCTCTCTCAAGGGCCGCGGCCCCCGAGAACCCCTGTTTCAGATTGCGTACTCCGCCGGAGGTTCGGCCCCGGCGAGGTGGAATTTTTTCAGAACTCTGTTGCGCAGCTCCACAAAAACGGCGCTGCCTCTGTTCCTGGGAAACGGGCTGCCGATGCCGATAATTTCGCTGATCCTGCCGGGCCTCGGGGTCATAATGACGACGCGGCCGCTCAGGTAGACGGCCTCGTCGATGTCGTGCGTCACCAGAATCATCGTCGTGCCGAAGCTCTGCCACAGCTCCAGCAGCTTCTCCTGGAGGTCCATCCTCGTAAACGAGTCCAGCGCCCCCATGGGTTCGTCCAGAAGCAGCACTCTGGGCCTGTTGATGAGGGAACGGACCAAGGCGGCGCGCTGCGCCATGCCGCCGGATATCTGGTGCGGGTAGGCCCGCTCGAAACCCTTCAATCCGGCCATGACAAGATACTCCGCCACGTCGGCGCGGTGTTCGGTGTAGACTCCACGCGCCTTCAGGCCGAAGGCGATGTTCTCTTCCACGGTCTCCCAGGGAAACAGGTTGGCCTGCTGAAAAACATAGCCGCGCTCGTAGCTCGTCCCCGTTACCGGCTCGCCGTCGGCCAGAATTTCCCCCGCCTGCGGTGCGTCGAGCCCGGCTATGAGCCTCAGAAGACTCGTTTTGCCGCAGCCGGACGGCCCGATCAGCGAGACGAACTCTCCCTGCCTCACGGAAAGGCTCACGTTGTCGAGCGCGGCGACTCCGTTCCCCCGGCCGTCCCGAAATTCCCGGGTGACATTTTTCACTTCCACGACGACGGGAAGAGCGTCGGCGGGAGAAGCCGTTTCCGTTTTGCCGCGATCCATTGTGTCGCGCTCCATTATTTGACCAGACCTTTCTGCCAAATCAGCAGGCGGTTTTTTATGCCGTTGATCGCCGTCAGGACGGAAATGAAAAGTATCGCCATAATGACGATGGCGGCGTAGACGCTGGCGTAGTTCATCCAGCCCATCGCGAGGTTGATGTAGTATCCGAGCCCTCCGCGGGCTCCGATCATCTCGGAGACGACCAGAGTGCTGAACGCGATGCCGGTCGCGGTCGATATTCCGGTGAAGATGGCCGGAACGGCGCCGGGTATGGCTATTTTGCGCAGCATGTAAAAATCGTTCGCCCCGAGAATGCGGGCGGCCTCGAAGTACGTTCTGTCGATGGAGTGGATGCCCCGCGCCGTGGTGAAAGCCACGGGGAACCACGCGCTGAGGGCAACCAGCGTCACCGCCGTGGAAAACGTGTCGGGCATGACGATCAGAACCAACGGCACGAGGGCGATCGCCGGAATGACCCCGGCGACTTTCATGACGGGAAAGAGCCAGTAATGCCAACGGTCGGACCAGCCGATCAAGATGCCGCTGACGCTGCCGCACAGGGTTCCCGCCGCGAACCCCGCGGCAAAAAGCCGCAGGGAGTACAGGCAGTTCATCGCGTGAACGCCCCTTTCCCGAAATATGACCTCCATGATCTGCGCCGGCCCGGGAAAGAAAGGCAGAGGCAAAACGCCCGTTTTGGACGAAAGGACATCCCAAACCATAAACAAAACCCCGACGGCGCCGTAAAAGCGCGCGCCGCGGCCGAAGGCTTCGGCCCGCGGGCCTCCGCGCAGCGAAAAGAGGCATCTTGCCCCAAAATATACCGTCAGCACGGCAAGTAGCGCCCGGAAGGGAAGCTCGTCGACTTCGATAACGGGCGGGATCAGAATATTCAGAGCTAGCGCCGCCGCGTAAGGCAGCACGGCAAAGAGCTTCCAAATAGAACATGAATTAAAAAGCACCCTGGAAGAACGCTTCATAACTCTATCTCCCCTCGTGCCAGACGAGCAGTCTGCCGCGCACGAAGCCGATCAGAGCCAATATCGCCGAGAAGAGAACCGCCATGACGATGATCGCGGCGTAGACCTTGGAGTAGACGGACCAGCCCTTCGCCCAGTTGATGTACCAGCCGAGCCCGGCCTCCGCCCCCACCATCTCGGAGACGACGAGCGTGCAAAAAGAAAGCCCCGTCGCGGCCGATATTCCCGTGAAAATGGAGGGAACCGCGGCGGGTATCGCCACGTGACGAAGGGCGAACCCGTCGCTCGCGCCGAGGATTCGCGCGGCCTCGAAGTGGGAACGCCGGATCGAGGCGAATCCGTTCGCCGTCGCCAAAGCCACAGGGAACCACGAGCATATCGCGATTATGAATACTCCGGTGATGAAGCTCGAGGGAAAGACAGCCATCCCGAAGGGTATCCACGCCACCGCCGGAATGATGCCGCAGAGCCGCATCACCGGAGACAGCCAGTAACGCCACTCCCCGTACCATCCGATGAGGATGCCCGTCCCCACTCCGAGAATCGTTCCCGACACGAATCCGTAAGAAAAGAGGCGCAGGGAGTAGAGCGTGCTTCGCCAAAGTTCCGCCCGGTCGAACCAGGCGACCTCCGCGATCTGAACCGGCCCCGGGAAGAAGGGCAGGGGGAAGACGCCGGTCCGGGTCGAGAGGATGTCCCAGACGAAAAGCGCGATCCCCGCCGCCGCCAGGAAGCATGAACGAAAAAGAACCGCCGCGCGGACGCGTTCGCTGAAAAAGGACAGGACACATCCGCCGGCCGCGTAAAGGACGCCGAATCCGACGAGCGTTCGGTAGGGCGTCTCATCGAAGGGGCGGGCGGCCGGGAGCAGAAAACTCCCGGCCAGAGGAAGCAGAAACGCGAAAACAGGCAAAAGGATGAGCGTTTTTGTGCCGTTATTTCCGTTATTTCCGTTATTTCCGTTATTTCCGTTATTTCCGTTATTTCTTTGTCGTTCCAAGAACATCGTAGTAGACGTCATCCACCCATTTTTTGACGTCGAGTTTCTTGTCCTGAAAGAAGCCCGCTTTTTGCAGCCTGCTGGCGAAGTAGTAGGCGTCGGCCTTCGGGTCGCTCGGCTGGCCCGTGCCGTGCAGGTGCTGGGTTCCGTGGTATTTGTATTCCTTCAGGAGCTGCGTCAGAAACGCGGCGTCGTCCGTCTTCACGTAGCCCTTCTCGATCTCGATTTTGGCCGCTTCTTCGGGGTTTTTTCCGATCCAGTCGATGGCTTTGTTGTAGGCGCGGAGAATGGCCTCGATTTTTTCGGGCTCTTCCTTGATTTTTTTATTCGAAGCGTAGAGGAAGCAGCAGAACCTGCCCGCGAAAAGAGGATCGGTCGCGATGTCGGAAATGACCTTATACCCCTTGTCGCGCACCGCCAGAGAGCCGAACGGGTCCCACGCCGCGTAAGCGTCGATTTCCCCTTTGCTCACGGCGACGGAGAGCTGATCGAGCGGATAGGGCCGCCACTTCACGTCTTTCGTGGGGTCGAATCCCGCTTCGGCCAGCACCAGGCTCGTGACGAAAAAGGGCGTGCCGCCGAGCTGATCGACGCCGATCGTTTTGCCTTTCAGGTCCTTGGAGCTTTTGATGTTCGAGTCGGGCGGAACGATGAGTTTGATGCACCCTTCGTGCAGGCCGGCGATGATTTTGAGGTCGAGTCCCTCGACGATGGACGGGAAGAAGTTGAAGTCCCCGTTGGCCACGTAGAATTTGCCGCTGGCGAGCCCCGCCTTCTGAGTCTCGAAGTTCCCCGCCACCAACGTGACGCCGAGCCCTTCTTCCGCGAAGAACCCCTTTTCGAGGGCGATGTACGCCGGAGCCCCGCAGGCCGAGCCGGAGAGGGCCTGAATCTCGATGTTCCCCAGCTTATGCTCCGCCGCGCCGGCGGAACCGGCAAACGCCAACAGGCCGACAGCAATAACCGACAGAAATTTTTTCATGATATTTCCTCCTTCTCGATATTGTGTATTAATATTGCCGCTTGCAAGTCATTTCGGCCAAAGACTCGGCGTTCCAAAATGGCTGTCCAGTCCCTCGCTGAACCACCTGCCGTTGAGAACCTTGGAGAGAATCGTCTTTTTTGCCTCCGGGGAAACGCTATCGTCCGTTTCTATTTCTTTCAGTATCTGCTCATAAGTTGTACGAGCGGAGGTCTGGCGGACGATCGTCCCGTTTTTGTCCGCGTTCAGGAGCAGCTGTGCGGGGCCGGACTTTGCCGATTCCCAGGCGCGCCACGCGGGCAGGCCTCTGCCGTTGGGGTTGCCGGTGTAGAGAAAATTGCTGAGATACCGCTGGAAGAGTTGTGTCAGTTCCCGAGCCCCGTCGTTCTCGAACGCCTGAGGATACGCCGCTCTCAGCCCGATGGCTTCGTCCGTCAGAAACGGGCGGAAAATACCGTGGGCCGCGCCGGACAGCGCGGCAAATTCCTTCCCGACGATGTCTTTGTCCGTACCCCAGAGGATGTCCACGGTATAGATCGGCGCGCCGTACCTGCCGAAAATTTTCTCCGCGGACTGCTCGGCGTTGAAATACTCGTAGAGCCTGCTTCCGTGTTTGATGACAAATTCGATTTCGCCGCGAATCTTGGGGTCGGATAGGAATGTCTTTTCCTTTGCCGCCCGCGCGAAGTAGGGATCGCTCACCGCGAAGGGGGAGAATTCCGTCGCGCTCGCAAGCAGCACGATCGGAACGGAGTTGTAGCGGCGCGTGTCGAATCCCTCTTTGGGAAGCACTGCGCCGTCCTTGAAGAGGTGGGGAAACGCGGAAAGGCGGATCATGGCGTTGCCGATCAACCCGGCAAGCCTGTCGGCAGGCAAATCGTACAGGTAGCGGCGCACTTCTTTGCTGTCCTTCAAAAGCCACTTCACGGCCTCGCTCTCCGTTTTCGCTTTGCCGTCTTCAAGAACCAGTTTCGCGATATACCGCGCGATGACCTTCCGGCTTTGCTCGGAGTCTGCCAGGGTAAGCCCTCCGCTGAAAGAGAATGCCTTTTGGAATTTGTCCTTGAAGAGCGGTGAGACAAGGAGCGCCATCACGTCTCTTCCGCCGGCGGAGTAACCGGAAACCGTGATGTTGCGGGGATCGCCTCCGAATGCCGCGATATTTTCCTTTATCCAGTCGAGAGCGAAGGCAATATCGAGCAGGGAATAGTTGCCGGAGTCCTCCAGCGGGTCGCCCGTCCTGAGAGCCGGCAGGTTGTTGAAACCGAGCAGGCCAAGCCGAATTTGCAGAGGAACGACCACGATGTCCGCGTTCACGGCGAGTTTCGCGGCGGGCAATTCCGCGCTCGAACCTGTCTGGTTGTTGCCGCCGTGCAGGTAAACGAGTACAGGCAAATACTCTTTCTCCGTGTCCGGGCGGAATATGTTGAGATTGAGATTGTCCTCGGAACCGATGATTCCGTCGGCCGTCAGCTGTATCCCGATAGAGCCCGGCTTCGACGTGTCCCGGACGCCGCTCCACGGTTCCGGACTCCGAGGAGCCCTCCAGCGCAGTTCTCCGACAGGGGCCTTTGCGTAAGGAATGCCTCTCCACACAAGCGCGTTTCCCTCTTTTACGCCTTGAACCGTCCCATATGCCGTTTCTTGCGTCAGCCCTCTTTTGTATGACGCAGCGCCGGACGCGGCCTCGGCAAGCGATGGGCGGTCGAGCGACGAATGGAGGGACGAATAGAGAGACGGCAAAGTCGAGACGGGAACGGAGAAGAACGAAAATATCGCCGTTAACGCAAAAAGTAAGCAGAGACGCCCGAACTTCAATTTTTTCATGACTTTTTACCTCGTTTTCAAAATAATTTCAGAAACCGCAGAATTTCAGAAACCGCATGGGGCTTCGCCCCGTCCCCCTTACTCCCGGGCGGCTATATCGCGGCTCTTTCGCCAACCGTGCCGGTTTCGATCTCCAGAAGGCGATCCGCCCATTTTGCGGCCCAGTCGCGCAGGTCCGACACGGTCAGGGGTTGGGGAATGTCCGAGACTTCGTGAGCCGCGATCTTTCGCGCCAGGTCGATATACACCTGCGCCTGCTTCGAGTCGGGGGCGGCCTCGATGGTCGTCTTGCCCGCGAGCTCGCTCTGCGTCACCGTGACCGAGCGGGGGACGTACTCCACGACCCGGGTCTTCGTCTCCGCCGCGAAGTCGTCGATGATGGTTTTCGAGTACTCCTGATTGATGGAGTTGGCGATGATTCCGCCCAGGAGCGCCCCGCCGGAGGTCGAATATTTCTTTATCCCGGTGAAAAGGTTGTTGGCCGCGTAAATGGCCATGAAGTCCGCGGAGGAGACTGTGAACACGTGTTCGGCTATGCCCTCCCGGATGGGGACGGCGAAACCGCCGCAGACCACGTCGCCCAGGACGTCGAAGATCACGTAGTCGAGTTCGAGTTCCTCGAAAACGTGCTGCTGCTTGAAGAGCTGCACCGCCGTCGTTATTCCTCTTCCCGCGCAGCCCACGCCGGGCGACGGGCCTCCGGCCTCGACGCAGTAGATGCCGTTGAACCCCTCGAACACGACGTCCTGTGCTTTGACTTTGTTGTTCCTGTCCCGGAGCGTATCCAGGACGGTCGGGATATAGCTTCCTCCGCGCAGGGTATTGGTCGAGTCGCTTTTGGGGTCGCAGCCGAACTGCATCACCTTGAAGCCGAACGTCGAAAGTGCCGCGCTGATGTTGGATGTCGTCGTCGATTTTCCTATCCCGCCCTTCCCGTATATCGCGATCTGCTTGATTTTCTTTGCCATGTCTTCAGTCTCCTTCGTTTGTTTCCCTCTTTGTTTCTTCTTCAATCGGGATTCTCAAGGGCCCGCGGCCCTTGAGCGGGTTTCAGGGCGGAGCCCTGAAACAGTTTTCTGACGGCCTCCTCGATTGTTCCTCTGAACTCGACGCTTTCGATCCCTTTCGCGTAAAGCGCCGCGTAGGGCCAGCGCCCGATTCGGCTGGCGACGACAAAGCCGCAGTCGGCAAGAGCTTTCACCGCCGCGTCCATCGATTCGTCCGAGTCTCCCGCCTCGCAGAGCGCGAACGTGGGCCTTTCTTCCAGCACGCGCCAGTTTCCCGCCTCGTCGATCCCGGCGATGGTGAAGCGGTCGCATTTTCCGAAGTGCAAATCGACGTTTTTCCCGTCCGACGAGGCGAACGCCGCCCGGTACTCAACCATGCGAAA
>JAISMH010000018.1 GCA_031276855.1 Synergistaceae bacterium | reverse complement strand
GGACGTAAAATAACACGGGTTTTATCTTGGCCAATGCCCATTGGGGGGGGTGGGGGGAAACCCCCCGATGTTCAGTCCTCACCCCCCCCCTCCGGGGGCCAAAGGGCCTCGGCCCTTTGGAATCCCATTATTTATCGATAAACAAGTCCGTGAATTTGTAGGCGACCGTGTCGATGAGGCCGCGGTTGGTCAGGCGCAGCTCCGGCAGAACCGCCAGAGGAAGCAGGGCCATGGTCATGAAAGGGGACTCCAGATCGCAGCCCAGCGCCTTCCACGCCTCGTCCAGCTTCATAACGCGCGCGGCGATCTCCGGCGCGGAATCCCCGCTCATCAGCCCCGCGATCGGCAGAGGCAGAAGCGCCAGGATTTTTCCGTCTTTTACGGCCGCCATCCCGCCCCCGCACTCGGCCAGGGCGCTGCCCGCCGCGGCCATGTCGGCGTCGTTCGTGCCGACGACCATCAGGTTGTGGGCGTCGTGCGCCACCGTGGAGGCCACGGCCCCGCCCTTCAGACGGAAGCCCTTCACGAAACCCTTCCCCATCGTCCCCGTCGCCCTGTGCCGTTCGACGACGGCGAGCTTCGCGATGTCCCGTTCCGGGGCCGCGGGTACAAAGCCGTCTTCGACGGCCAGTTCGCACTCCCGCGCGCGGGTGCCGACCCGCGCCTCGATGATTTCGATCACCCGCGCCCTCACTCGATCCGTTCCGGCGCTGCCCCGCGGGGCCGCTATCCTGAAGTCCTCCGGGGCGAGGGGCTTTTTCAGGTGACAGGTGTTCAGGACGAAGGCGGGCGCGGCGGTTTTTTCGATGGCGATCGAGAGCTTCCGATCCTCGGCCGCCAGCCGGCCGCCGATAAAGACTTTTTTGACATCCACCCGCGCGAGGTCGGAGATCAGAAGGATGTCGGCCAGCTTGCCCGGCGAAAGGCTGCCGAGGTCCCTGTCCAAACGGTAGCACTGGGCGACGTTGATCGTCGCCATCTGGACGGCGGTGACGGGGTCCACCCCTTCCTCGACGGCGCGCCGCACGATGTGGTCCATATGTCCGAGGGAGATCAGCGTGTTCGGGTGCGTGTCGTCGCTGACGAGGGTCGCGAGGCGGGTGTCGATGCGGCGCTCGGTGACGGCCTTCACGACCTCCTGCAGGTCGCGCCATGCCGAGCCCTCCCGAATCTGCGCGAACATGCCGAGCCGCATTTTGGCCAGGGCGTCCTCGTGCCGCACGGACTCGTGACAGCAGCGGACGCCCGAGGCGATGTAGGCGTTCAGCCCCGGCCCCGTCTCCGGCATGGAGTAGTGCCCGGTGACGGTTTTGCCTTTGGCGAGGGCGGCGTAAAGCTCCCTGTGGACGTTCTCGTCTCCGTACAGGACGCCCGGAAAATTCATCATCTCGCCGAGACCGTAAATGCCCTCCATTTCCATGAAGTCGGCGATGTCGTCCGGCCCGAGCGCCGCGCCCGCGTCCTCGAAGGCCGGAACGGCCGGGACGCAGGAGGGCATCATCATGAACACGCGAAGCGGCGTACCCCGCGCGTCGTCCATCATGAACCGGACGCCCCCCCGGCCGAGGACATTGGCGATTTCGTGAGGGTCGGGGAAAATCGAGGTCGTTCCGTGGGGAATGACCGTCCGGGCGTACTCGCGCACGGTCATCATGCTGCTTTCCACGTGAATGTGCCCGTCCATGAAGCCGGGCGCCGCGTACATCCCCGCCGCGTCCACGACCTCCGTGCCCTCCCCGATGGCGTGGGAAGCGTCGCCCACGAGGGCGATCCGCCCGCAGGCGACGGCGATGTCGGTGTTCTCCAGAATTTCCCCCGTGTTGACGTTGACGAGCCGCGTGTTTTTGATGACGGTCTCGGCCGGTTCCCGCCCCATCGCCACGGCCGAGAGTTTTTTCGTTATGTCTTTCAGTTCCTGTTCCATAGGCTCACCCCCCGATGAACGGCGGATCGCGCACCGGCAGCCCCGCGCTTCTCTCGCCTGAAGGTTACACTATCACACTTTCAGCCGGCATATTCAAGGCCGGCAAGCCGGCCGGGGCAAAAATTCCGCGTCTTTCATATGTTTTTATAAACAAACATGACGGAGGATTGAAAAGTCTTTTGCGTCGATAAAAATTACCCCTTGACAAGGCAAAAATTTGCGATAAAATGTTCTTGTAATAAAACAAATAAGCGGTCAGCCGATCGCTTCAGGATAACGCCCCCTCTTGTTCAGGCGTTTTTAACACCCCCAAAAAGGAAGAAGAGAGTTTGCAGGACCCCCCTCCAAACTCTCTTCTTCTTTTTCTTCTTTTGCGCGCAGCGATTCATTGTCCGGGAGAAACGACGAACGCGCCCGGGAAACCGGACCGGCTCATTCGGTCGGCCAGGGCCGAGGCGTCGTTCCTGCTGCCGGCGCGAACCAAAACCCTGTGTACCGTCTTTTCCGAGACGACCAGAGTGGAATGCCCCTCTTTCGAAATCTGCCGCGCGACATTTTCCGCCGCGGATTTTGTGGAAAACGCCCCGACCTGCACCGTCCAGCCCGAAGAAGTTTGCGCTTTCTGCGAAGGTGCCGGTTTTTTCCCCGCCGGGGCCGGCGCTGCGACCGTCTTGGGCTTGGGAGGCAGAACAGGCCGCGGCTTGGGCCGCGTCGGGGAGGCGGAAGAAGAGGGTGAAACAGAGGAAACCGGCGGCGTGCGCCGCGCCGGAGAAACGGAATTTTTTTTCTCTTCGACGGGAACCGCCAAAACGTCCGGCACAGCCAAAACCGGCGCCGCTTCTACCGCGCGGGCGGCGGAAAGGGCGGGCGAGGGAACGGGGACAGGAACAGGAACGGGGACAGGAAAATTCCCGGAAGAATTCCCGCCTTTGGGAGCGAGGGCCGCGGCGCGCTCTGCCGCCTGGGCCGGCCTTTCCCGCTGTTGCGTCATGACGGGCAGAACGTCCCTGTCCGAATGGAAACCGGACATGAAAAAGAACCTGCCCGCAAGTGCCAGGAGTCCGATCGCGACGATTCCAATCAAGGGGAGCATGATGTCCCCGAAGGAAATGACAAAACCTCTGGATCTGTAACGCTTACCCGACAACCTTCCGTACTCCTTTCCTCAGATTGAAACTATCGCAATTTGGAATGACGTTCAAATCATGACGACAAGTCCGCTCACGCAAACAAGTCCGCTCCGCCCCGAATTCACTTTTGTCCCAGGGATCGTTTTCGGGTATAGGTGGGGCTGTCGTAAGCCGTCTTGGTCGTGCCCAGAAACATGTCTTCCTCCGCGGGGCGTAGATCCGCCTCCTCCAGAGTGAAGGACCTCGGCCAAACGGCTTTTTTGGGACGCGTGTTATTCTGGCTCTGGGCGTCGGACGCGCGGCTGGGCTGAAAGGGCGGGTGTTCTTCGGCGTTCTTCTCGGGAAAACCCGTCGCGATGACCGTGACGCGCACCACGCCGCCCATGTCGTCGTTGATGGTGTGCCCCCAGATCATCAGCGCGTCCGGTTCCGCGCCCGCGGCCGCCTTGACGAAGTCGGCCGCCTTGGACATCTCTATGATCCCCAAGTCCGAGCCTCCCTCGAAGTTGATGAGGATGCCCTTCGCTCCGTTGGGCGGCTGGGAGATCAGCGGAGACTTGATCGCGGCCTTTGCGGCCATGTCGGTTCTGTTCTCGCCCTCTCCGAGCCCTACGCCCATGATGGCGGAGCCCGCGTTCTTCATGACCGTCTTCACGTCCGCGAAGTCCACGTTGACCTGTCCGGGTTTCAAAATGAGATCCGTCACGCCCTGAACGGCCTGACGCAAAACCTCGTTTGCCATCTTGTAGGCGTCGATCATCGTCAGCTTCTCGTCCGCCAAAGCCAAAAGCCTGTCGTTTTCGACAATCAGGAGCGCGTCGACCTTTTCTCTCAGCTTGGCGATTCCCTCCCGGGCGACGGCGGCGCGCCTGCCCATCTCGAAGCTGAAAGGCGTCGTGACGACGCCGACGACGAGAATCCCCACTTCCCTGGCCACCTCCGCGATGATGGGGGCCGCTCCCGTCCCGGTTCCGCCTCCCATGCCGGCGGTCACGAACACCATGTCGGCTCCGGTGACGTACTCGCGTATATGGTCTATGGATTCTTTCGCGGCGTCCATCCCGACCGTGGGGTCGGCTCCGGCGCCGAGCCCTTTGGTCAGTTTTTCTCCCAAAATGATCTTGTTCGGCGCTTTGCTCAGGCTCAGCGCCTTGAAATCCGTGTTTGCGGCCACGAATTCGACATTCGTGATCCCGCTTTCGATGATGTGGTTGAGCGCGTTGCCGCCTCCGCCTCCGACACCGATGACAAGAAGATGTTCCCGCTGTTTAGTTGTTTCGGGAAGATGAAAGATCTGCTCCTGCTCCATTATATGCCCCCCCGCCCGTTAAGACGCGACATTTCGACTGAAAAAGCTCCTTAAAATTTATAAAATCAAAAAAGCTCTCTGAAGGACTCTTTGAGTTTTTCTGCGAATTTTTTCACATGCTTCCACGCGGCGGAAGGCTTCTGCTTGTCATTCCTGACGGCGGGCCCCGTCTTGTCCGGGAGCGACCCGCCGTGGAGGGTATCGATCATCGGCTCGTCGATAAACCTGAAGGGGTAGCGCTCTTTGTTCAGGATATAGCGTATCGTGCCTATCGCGCTGATATAATCCGCCCCCTCGCGTCCCAGAGGCATTTGGTAGTAGTCCTCGGGATCGGCGACCCGCACCGGCATCTTGAAGATGTCCGACAGAAGGACATCGATACCCTTCGTCTTCGCGACACCGCCCGACAAGACGATTCCCGCGGGAAACTGCTTCGGGTCGCGGTCGGGGATCATCACGCCCACGTGTTCGACGAACAGTTCTTCGAAGCGGGCGCTGATGATGTCGACGGCCACGTCGGGGTCGATCGTTTTTTTCGGCTGCCCCTTCGCTCCCAAGAAGGAAAAATTGTCGTCCTCGTCCTCCGAGGCGAAAATGCGTTTTTTCAGCTCTTCCGCCTCGCTCAGGGGCAGACGCAGAACGCTCGCCAGGTCGTTGGTGATGTGATCGCCGCCGATGGGGACAATGCCGACTTTGATCGGGCGCCCATCCTTGTAAAAAGCCAGCCCCGTCGTTCCTCCGCCCAGGGAAAGCGATATGGCGCCGCGGCGCATTTCCTCCTCCGTCAGCGCCCCCAGAGCCGAGGTGATGGGCTTGATGACGAGGCTCACCCTTTCTATGCCGGCGCCCCGCACGCAGTTCACCACGTTGTGGACATCGGGTTTGGGGACGGTGACGGTCTGCAGGTTCATCGCGAGACGCATTCCCGTCATTCCCATGGGATCGTCGATATCGCCGCTCGAATCGATGGAGTAACGGACGGGAATCGTGTGCAGAGCCACGACTTTGTTCGTGGGAATCGAAAGCTCGCTCTGCGCCGCCTCGATGACACGCTCGACATCTTCCACCTGAATGGGGCGGGGACCTCGGCCGAGCGACACCATTCCGCTCGACATGACGCTCGAGACATCGACGGCGTTGAAAGAAACCATGGCCTCCGTCAGTTTGTATCCGACAATATTTTCCGCTTCCCGGACGGCTTTTCGCACCGAGCGCACGGCGGCGTCCAAGTTCACGATGGCCCCCTTGCGAATACCTTCCGAAGGGGCGGATCCTATGCCGGAAATTCGGACAGTCTCGCGGCGGGAACTGTACTCTCTTTCCGCTACGATGACGGCGATTTTGGTTGTGCCGACACAAAGTCCCGTTAAGGTATCCGACTCCGTAAACAATTGTTTCGAACTCCCTTCTGCCGCGCCGGTGGTATCAGATAAAGCTGCAATCATGGACGAACATAATCTTTGACCACGATTTTATTCTTGTATGTCGCGTCGATCAGATGACTGCCGCCTTCTCTGAAAAGAGTCTCCAGCACCTGCTCCAGAGTCGCGCTGAGGTCTTTTCCCCCATACTTGTCCCGCTGGATCAGGATAACGAACTCCTGCTGTCCGCGGACGAGGCGAAGCCTGAAAAGATCGGCGCCGGCCCGGCGCTCCAAAGATACTTCCCGAACGTCTTCAAACCACGCCTCGCCGCCGAAGGCCGACAAAAAATCCTCGATGAAATCTATCGAAACAAGAGATGGAAAAACCCCCCCCGACGAGGGAAATCCGTCTTTATCCGATTCGGAAAGAGACGCGATCCGCCACAGCGGCTTTTGCGGAATTTCCAGCCCCGGAATCCAAAGACTCCTGTCGCCGGTGTTCCACATACGGCCCTCCCCCGATATGCACCAGATTGCATCGCGCCACTCGACGATCACCCGCGGAGAAAGCGGCCTTATCGCGACGGAAAAAATCCCGACCCCCGTCATGCGAATATCCACCAGAACGGGAAGCATCCTTTCCAGAAAAGTCTCGATATCCTCCGCCTTCCATGCAAAAAGGGGCCAGAACCGCAGCGATTGGGAGGGGAAAACATCCCAAAACCGTCTTTCCAGCGCGGAATCGGCCGCCTCGACGCTCAGCCCACGGAACGACATCCACAGATAATGCTCGTTGAGGCTCCAAAGCCCTCCGAGAAGTATCGGGCACACTATCATCCTGAGCCATCCAACTCTCCAGAAAGCCATCAGAGTACCAGTATATCAGACGGAAAACAGATCCATCCCAAACCCCAGCAGTTTTATCTCGGGTTCAAGAGAGATTCCCATCTTTCGGAATACTATATCACGACACCGTTCCATGAGCTCCAAAATATCGCTTCCCGTCGCGCCGCCCGAGTTGAGAATGAAATTCGCGTGAACATCGGAAACGACGGCCCCGCCTATCCGTAATCCCTTGCACCCGGAGCGATCCAGAAGCCTCCCCGCGCTGTCTCCCTCGGGGTTTTTGAAGACGCAGCCCGCGCTTTTCACGCCGCGGGGCTGACTCGACCGCACGCGCCGAAAGACCTCCCCGTCCCGTTCGACCTCCGCGCGGGAGGCTCTCCGCAGCCTCATTTTACAGCCCGCGAAGAACCGCCCGGGCGAAAAAAGCGAACATCGCCGGTACGAGCAGCCGTACTCTCCCCGTTTCCACTTCCGCACGCCGCCGTCTTCCTCGACAGCCGTAACCTCCTCGAGAAGGTCTCCCACGCTTCTGCCGGCGGCCCCCGCGTTGCCCGCGACGGCGCCGCCCACCGTGCCGGGTATGCCCTGGGCGAACTCCATGCCCGCAAAGCCCTTCTCCGCGGCCTCCGCGGCCAGGCGAGGCAGAGAACAGCCCGCCTCCACCTCCGCCAGAACGTCTCCGTTCCCGTCCTCGTTCCACCGGAAATCGCTCAAACGCCGGGAGGAAAGCACGACACCCCGCAGAAGTCCGTCCGCGAAGACGACGTTCGTCCCTCCGCCGAGAATATAAAGAGGAAAACCCGCCTCCCGGCGTATGCGGAACAGCTCGCACACGTCTCGCGTGTCGGCGGGCTCCATGAAGAACTCCGCCTCTCCTCCGACGCCCATGGCCGACAGGGGGGCAAGCCGTTTTCCCTCTTCCAGGGGGCAGTTCAGGTTCCTTTTCAAGCTCATCCGCCACATCGCAAACCCCTTCGCCGCGCCGCGAATCGGGGCGGGCGCCCGTGCTTCCTGTTCATGTTTTTCTTGTTCATGTTCTTCCTATATATACGCTTCCCAGGTGCGTGACGCTTCCCGCCCCCAGGGTGAGCAGGACGTCGCCGCCGCGCAGAAGGGAATCCAGCCGCGAAAAAGCGTCCTCTTCGTCGCGGCAGAGGGCGGAACTTTCTTCGTTCATCGCGCCGGAGATGAGCGCCGAGGTGACTCCGGGCGGAGCCTCTTCCCCCGCGGCGTAGACGGGCAGAAGCAGAACGGCGTCCGCGCCGCCGAGGGCGGACGCGAACTGGCGGTAAAAAGCGGCGGTGCGCGTGAAACGGTGCGGCTGAAAGAGTACCACGAGCCTCCGGCCGGGGTAGATGTCCCGTACCGCGGAAAGGGTGGCCCGGATTTCCGCCGGGTGGTGGGCGTAGTCGTCGAGCACCTCGGCGAGGCCGCCTTCCCGCGTCGTCTTCTTTCCCACCTTTTCGAGCCTGCGCCGGGCGCCCCGGAAAACGCTCAGCGTTTCCGCGATCTCCCCGAACGGCACCAGGGACGAAACGGCCGCGCAGGCCACGAGGGCGTTCATGACGTTGTGCTCTCCCGAGACGGCCAGGTCTATCCGCCCCAGAGTCTCTCCGTGCCGGGCCACGGAGAACGAAACGCCGCCGCCCGCTTTGCGGGTCACGTCGAAAGCCCCCCAAGTCCAGGACTTGCCCCACCCGCAGGTCACGACGCCCGGGCCGCCGCGCAGTTTTTCGATCAGCGACCGCGAGCCCTCGTCCTCCGCGCAGATCACCAGAGGAGCCTCCGGCTTCCGGGCGCGGGCGAAACGGACGAACGCCGAGAGCACGTCGTCATAGGTGGGGAAATAATTGACATGGTCCCAATCGATGTTCGTGATCGCCGTCACCGCCGGACTGAAGAACTCAAACGACCCGTCGCTTTCGTCTATTTCGGCGACGAAGAATTCGCTTTTCCCCGCACGGGCGTTCGTTCCGATGTCGCAGACCTCCGCCCCGACGGTCAGGGTGGGGTCGAGGCCGGCCCGTTCCAGAATCAGGCCGATCATGGACGACGTCGTGGTCTTGCCGTGGGCCCCCGCGACGCCGATGCCCCGGCGGGCGTTGAAGAGCCAGCTCAGAAGGCGGCCGCGCCCCACCGTCGGGATTCCTCTTTCCCGCGCGGAGCGGAGTTCTTCCTGATCGGGGTTCACGGCGCTGCTGTACGCCACCAGATGAGGGGAAAATTTTTCGATATGAGAGGACGAATGGCCCAAAAGACAGCGAATCCCCTGTTCTTCGAGAGCGGGGATGTACTCGCTCGGAGAAAGGTCGCATCCGTCGACGTGAAACCCCATCCCGCTCAGAAGCAGCGCGAGCGCGCTCATGCCCGCCCCTCCGATGCCCATCAGGTGAACACGTTCGACTCCGTCGAGTTCCTTTATACCGCACATCGGTGATACATGCCCCCGCAACATCGTCAAATTCGCGTCTTTTCAGAAATCGTCTTTCTTCGAACCTTTCCGCATTATACCAAGAAACCGGGGCCGCGTTCCCTTTTCCCGCCGTATTCGATCCTCATTCTGTCAAACTCGGGTTTTAGCAGAAAAAAGCCCCTCGCCGGGCGGGGGGCACATATTTGAAACGTTTCGGCCTTGAGGCCGGAGCTGCCGGAGCCGGACGAGAAAACGGAAATGAACCGGTCTTTCGCGTCATTTGGTCATGTAGCTGGCAAAGGCGTAAAAAGCGGCAAAAAAACCCCTCTCGTGGTCAACCGTATCGTGACCATCGCTTTGAAATTGCCATCCATCTTACTCGTTCAGTTTTCCGAAGCGCGCGTCTATTTTCTCGAAACGCGCATCCATGCCGCCGCGCAGGTCGTTCACGGCTTTTTCCATCCGGGTCTCGAATTTTTCGCGGCCTTTCTTCTCTTCGGAAACCGCGGTATCCTGTTTCAGACGGAAACGCCGTTTTTCTTGAGAATTTCCTCCCAAGTGATGAACGAATGGTAGAAAACCTGGTCGTTATCGTCCAATCCTCGGGTGATTTCCGTGATATGGCTGCGTTTTGCGTCGACCGCTTTGAGGACGTATTCCACCGCTTTGAAAGGCATACTTTTTTCTCCGCAAGTGTAGATGTCGAGAGCCATGTAGTTTTCCTCGGGCCACGTGTGCACCGACAGATGCGATTCGCTGATGACCACTACCCCGCTCACCCCGTTGGGCGGAAAACGGTTGAACGAAACGGACCAGACCTGCGCGTTCGCCTGCTTGGCTGCCTCTACAAGAATATCCTGCAACCTGGCAACATCGGTGATAATCTCTCCGCACCCCGAGGCTTCCACAATAAAATGAATCCCTTTCGGCGACAACTCTCAAACCTCCTCTCACAAATGCACGACCTTTATAAAAAACAGCTATCCTGTCAAGGATAGCCATCTCTTCACACGCCGGTTTGTACTCAAGTTGAAACGCCAAACTGCCGCCGCTCCCGTCGGAGGCGCCCTCCCCCGACGCAGCAACACTTACCGTCTGCAATAATCTTAGTAATGCTATCATCTCTCTATAAGGATTGCAAGTCGGATTTCGCATCTGTGTCACTCGTCTGAGATAATGTCCTCCCATAAGTCGTCTGAGAAAATGTCCGTATGAGACAGGAGAGAGTGACATTGACTCAAGACGAATTGAAGCGAGTGAAAGTATTGGAGCGAGT
>JAISMH010000008.1 GCA_031276855.1 Synergistaceae bacterium | reverse complement strand
CCATCCGGCTCAACTCTTTCGAGTGCACCTCCGGAAGCGGGCCGAGGCGAAGTTTCCAAACTCACTATACGCGAAATGCTCCGCGGCGTCAACGACGCGCAGGGGAATCCGTATGTGAGACCGCCGACTGGGTTGTGACGCGCATGGGGGCGAAGGAAGCCCGCGACTATCTGACGCAACGGATGTCGCTTGTGGAAAACGATTTGGGAGCGAACAAAGAAGCCGCCAAAAAAGCGAAGCAGGACGATACCAGCGAAGAGGCTTTGAACGCTTTGAAAAAAGAAGCCTGGAGCCTTTACCATGAACGCGGAATCATACGGAAGACGCTCGAAGCGTTGGAAACGCGTTCAGAAGATGGAGCGGACAATCCGGTTCCCCTGACGCAAAGGGAAATCAACGCGCAGGCACAGAGACAGGCCGCCGAGTGGGTAAGGGAAACCGTTACGGAAGCAATATCCGAGGTGACGGGACAAACCACCGTGGGTGAACTGGTGACGGAGTACGAAGCCCATAAGCGCGCGCTGAAGATGGTTCAGGCCGAGTCGCGCCGCGCGTTCGCCGCCGGACGCAGGGACGCCATGCTGCAGGCCGCTCTGCGCAAAAAAGAGCTCAAACGCAAGCAGGCCGAGCGGAAAGCGGAACGCGACGAAATCAAAAGGAAAGTCGCTGATATGAACACGGCCACGCGCGGCGAGGTGCTTTGGGGCCGCAAAATGGAGATTCTGGAACTGCTGGAAGGATATGAGTTCAAGCGGCGAAACACGAGGAGCCTCTACGATCTTTCCTCGCCAAACGTCTCCGTTAAAGGAAACGAGTTTGACTTATCACAGAAAACGCGGGATCTTGTCAAAACTGTTCAAAAATGGTATCGCGACAATTTACAGGGAAAAACGGAGGAAAACTCCATACTGGGAACGATTCGCTTTACCGGAATAGGCAAGGGAGAGCTCGGCGGCATCCAACGCGCGAAAGAAAAATACCTTCTTTTGCCTTATCTTCGCGAGTTGATAAAAACGGCCACGGATGTTCAGAAAAACGTCGACCCTAAAAACGACGCAAAACTTCAAAAGATATTGCGGCACGGATGGAAGGTCCATTATCTTTGGAATTCATTCCAATTGCAGGGAGAGAACGAAACCCGCAGAGTTCGCATAACAATTCTGGAAGACAACGAGGGGAATAAATTCTACGCGCTGGGGAAGCCTCAGCAAAATACAAAAGAGGCTTCGCCGGGTATCCAGGGCGCAGAATCTTCAAATGAAGCCCTCGCCGACCCTGCCCAACCACGAAACCCCTCCGGTGAAATTATACCAGAGAAAGAGGCGCAGGGTAGCCTGAACCTGCATACCGAAATAAGCAGGCGCTCTGTCGCTTCGGTCCGGCGGGAGATGAAGGAATACCTCGGCGAGAATCCCGGCGCGGAGGAGGCAATCAACCCGGAAGATCTGGCGGCGCTCGACAAGCGGACCCTCGACACGATGAGCCTCGACGACGTGAGAAAGCTGCACGGCAGGGTCATGGAGCTCCGCGAAAAGGGACGGCTGGAGCTGGAGATGAAAAAAGCCGAACGCGCGGAGCGGACAGAGACCCTCCGGCAGACCGCCGCGAAGATGGAGCATCAACGGCGAGGACAAGACCCGCCCGTTCTGGGAACATCTCGAATCCCTGACCTACGAGGATTCGGAGAAAACCGAATCCGACAGCGTAGAGATTTCCGTGGCGAACGAGCCGGCTTTCGCTATCATGCAGCTCATACCGTTCACATATCACCCGCCCGCATGCGCCGGCAGACGCGGTTTTTTCCTTACAGGTTTTTCCCTTGCAGGTTTTACCTCGATACCGGCTGAAGTGTTACAATAAAAAAATACTGCCGCGAACAACCGGCGGGAAACACGTCTGACAAGGACGGAGGCTAAACACATATGGTGCGTAAAAGCGGAGTGCTCCTGTCCCTCACGTCTCTGCCGTCGAAGCACGGCATCGGAGACCTGGGGCCGGAGGCGTCACGGTTCGCCGAGTTCCTCAAAAACGCCGGGCAGACGGTGTGGCAGGTTCTGCCCCTGACCGCCGTGGACGGAGGAAACGGAAATTCCCCCTACAGCCCTCCCTCGGCTTTCGCGGGAAATCCCCTGCTCATCAGCCTGGAGTCGCTGGCCGCCTCGGGACTGCTCGACGGGGAAGACCTGCGGGACATGCCGGCTTTCCCCCACGGGCGGATCGATTACGACCTGGTGCGGACCTCGAAGGACGCCCTCCTGCGCCGCGCGTGGAGCAACTTCAAAGACGCGAAACAGTGGACGGAGTACGACGGCTTTTTCTCCGCCAACCGGCACTGGCTTGAACCGTACAGTTTTTTCGCCGCCATCAAAGAAATCCAGGGCGGCCGGTGCTGGTACGAGTGGCCCGACGGCCTGAAATTCCGTCAGCACGAGGCGCTGCACAAAATATGGGAAACCCGATCGGACGAAATCATGTACCACCGCTTCGTCCAGTTCGTTTTTTATTCCCAGCTGGCGGCCTTCAAGGACTGCCTGGATCAGTTCAACATCGAGTTCGTCGGCGACATGCCCATCTACATGACCCTCGACAGCGCCGACGTCTGGACCAATCCGCACCTCTTCGAGCTCGACGAGTCCATGCGGCCCGTTTCGGTCGCGGGGGTTCCGCCCGATTACTTCAGCGAGACGGGGCAGCTTTGGGGAAACCCCCTCTACCGCTGGGACGCCATGGAAGCCGACGGGTTCCAGTGGTGGGTGAACCGCCTGCGCCACCTTCTGACCTGCTTCGACAAAATACGCATCGACCATTTCCGGGGCCTCATCGGCTACTGGTCGTCGCCCGCCGGGTCGAAAACCGCCGAAAAAGGGTGCTGGCGCGGCGTCCCGCACGAGCGGTTTTTCGAGCGCCTCACCTGGGAGTTCCCCTCCCGCCCCTTCTGGGCCGAAAACCTGGGCATCCTGACCCCCGACATCGACGCCGCCCGCAGGGGACTGGGGCTGCCCGGAATGCTCATTTTGCACTTCGCGTTCGGCAACCCCGCCAAGAACCCCTACGCCCCGCACAATCACACCCCCGACAACGTCGTCTACACGGGGACCCACGACAACAACACGTCCCTCGGCTGGTTCGAGAACGAGGGCTCGCCCCAGGAAATCGCCAATCTCATCCTCTACATGGGGAAGGAGGTCAACCGCGACACCATCTGCGGCGATATGATACGTATGGCGATGTCCTCCGTCGCGGAGACGGCCGTCATTCCGATGCAGGACCATCTGGAACTGGGCGCGAAGGACAGAATGAACATCCCCTCCACCCCCGGCGGAAACTGGCGGTGGCGCATGATGCCCGGACAGGCGACGGACGAGCTGGCCTCCCGCATTCTGGCCATGACGAAACTCTACGGACGCCTGCCCCCCGCCCCCGTGAAAGCGTGAACAGAGCGAAGCGCAAACCGGGCGGCGGAATGGAAGAAAACCGCCCGGCAGCCGCGTCGACGTCAAGTGAGGAAAAATGAAGATGAAAATCAGCATTCCATATGGAAAAACTTCGGTTTCCTGTCAGCTTCCCGAAGAGCGGGTGAAGGGTGTCCTGTACTCGCGAACGCACAATTACAGACCGGGGGTACCGGAGGCCGGGCTTGTTCAAAAAGCGCTGGAGGCCCCGATCGGTTCTCCGCGTCTTCGGGAGCTTGCGCGGGGGAAAAAGCGCGTCGTCGTCATAACCAGCGACCACACGCGCCCCGTTCCCAGCGCCGTCACGATGCCCCTGCTGCTGGAGGAAATACGCGCGGGCAGCCCGGAGGCGGAGATCACGCTCCTCGTCGCCACGGGAATGCACCGCGGCATGACGAAGGAAGAAATCCTCGCTCGTTTCGGAGCGGAAATTTCTTCCAAAGAGAGAATTGTCGTACACGACAGCCATGACGAGACGAACCTCGCATTTCTGGGCACATTGCCGTCCGGAGGAGACCTGATGGTCAACCGCCTGGCCGCGGACTGCGATCTCCTGATCGCCGAAGGATTCATTGAGCCTCACTTTTTCGCGGGTTTCAGCGGGGGCCGCAAATCCGTCCTTCCCGGTATCGCGGGCTATCCGACCGTTCTGGCCAATCACTGCGCGGAGTTCATCGCCCACGACCGGGCCCGGACGGGGATACTCGACGGCAACCCCATCCACGAAGACATGATATTCGCGGCAAAAGCCGCAAAATTGGCCTTTATCCTGAACGTCGTGCTGGACGCTGAGAAAAAAGTCATCGCGGCCTTCGCCGGCGGCGCGGACGCGGCGCATCGCAGAGGCTGCGGTTTTCTGAGAGAACTGGCAGGGGTGAAGGCCGTGCCCGCGGATATCGTCATCACGGGCAACGGGGGTTATCCCCTCGACCAGAATCTTTATCAGGCCGTCAAGTGCATGACGGGCGCGGAAGCGAGCATCAACCCGGGCGGCGTGATAATCGCTGCCTCGGAGTGCCGCGACGGTCACGGGGGAGCGGAGTTCTACGAAACCTTCCGGGACACCCGTTCTCCTGAAGAAGTGATGAAGGCGATCCGCGCGCGCGGGCGGGGCGAAACCCTTCCCGATCAATGGCAAATCCAGATTTACGTGCGCATCTTGATGAAACACAAAGTGATTATGGTTGCCTCGGTGCCGCCGGAGACGATCGAGCATTTGGGAATGCTCCCCGCTCCGTCGCTGGACGCGGCTTTAGACACCGCAAAGAAAATTCTGGGCAAAGAAGACGCATCCGTGACTGTTATCCCGGACGGGGTGTCCGTTATTGTCGAGTAATGCAACCTGTGGATTTGGGCAAGCACTTCTGTGTTATTTTGAAAAAATTTATGAGATAATAATGTGTCTCTGCTACACAGCGCCGCTCCGTTTCCGGCGGCCTGCGGAACGGAGAATCAAGGAAGGGAGATTTTTGCATGATACAACGGCTTCACAGAAGCGACCTCGGCAATTCTTTGAGAACCTTAATGGAGAACGATCCCGCGTTTCGTCCTCTCGCTTATTTTTCGATGGAAGTCGGACTCAAGGAGTCCATTCCGACCTATTCCGGAGGTCTGGGCGTTCTGGCCGGCGACATTCTGAAAAGCGCGGCCGACTTGGGCGTCCCCATGGCGGGGATGACGCTGCTTTATCGTAAAGGGTACTTCGTGCAGGAGTTCGACAGCAACGGCTGGCAGAAGGAAAAGCCCGTCCAGTGGAACCCCGCCCACGAGCTGACTCTGCTTCCCAATCGCGTCTCCATCAACCTCCAGGGGCGCGAAATCCAGATCGGAGCGTGGGTTTACGAGATTGTGGGCTCGACGGGATATCCCCTTCCCGTCTACTTTCTCGACACCGACTTCGAGCCCAACCACCCCGACGACCGCAAGCTCTGCTGGCACCTCTACGGCGGCGACAACAACCACCGGCTCTGCCAGGAGTTCGTTCTGGGCGTCGGCGGCCTGCGGATGTTGCGCGACCTGGGCTACATGAACATCGAAACTTTCCACCTGAACGAGGGACACGCCGGTTTTCTGACGCTGGATCTTATGCGGGAGCAGGGATACTACGACCCCGACAAGATCCGGGAGCAGGTGGTGTTCACGACCCATACCCCCGTGCCGGCGGGGCACGACTACTTCGAGTTTTCCCTCATCGACCGCGCCTTCCCGCCGGACGCCCTCTCGACCATCAAGCGGATGATGCCGGACGTGCCGGGCGTCTCCATGACCGATCTCGGGCTGCGCTACAGCCGCTACGTCAACGGCGTCGCCAAGAAGCACGCCGAGGTCAGCAACGCCATGTTCAAAATGGAGACCGTGGACTGGGTCACCAACGGCGTCCACCCGATCACCTGGACCAGCTCCGGGATGCGCAAGCTCTACGACAAGCACATCCCCGGCTGGGAGCAGGATCCCGGGCGCCTCGTCCAAGCTCTGACCATCCCCAAGAAAGACCTCTGGGCGGCGCACCAGGCCGCCAAGCTCCGCCTCTTCGCCCGCGTGCTGGAGACCACGGGCAGGCAGCTCGACCCGGAGGTTCTGACCTTGGGGTTCGCGCGCCGCGCCGCGACGTACAAGCGCGCGGATCTGCTGTTTTCCAATCTCAAACGCTTTCTGGAGGTGGCCGGCAACCGCAAGGTGCAGTTCATTTTCTCCGGCAAGGCGCACCCCCTCGACGACGGAGGCAAGGCCGTTCTGCAGAGAATCCAAAGGACGGCCAAGGAACTGGAGGACACGGTTCCCATCGTCTTCATCGACAACTACAACATGGAAATCGCCTCCCTCCTGACGCAGGGCGTGGATCTGTGGCTGAATACCCCCATGCGCCCGCGGGAGGCCAGCGGCACCAGCGGCATGAAGTGTACGATGAACGGCATCATGAACTTTTCCGTTCTGGACGGGTGGTGGATCGAGGGCTGGATCGAAGACGTGACGGGCTGGTCCATCGGACCGGAGCCCAGCGCCTCCGACTTCGACCGCTACGACGAGTCTTTGGACGCCACCGACCTCTACAACAAGCTCGAAAAGAAGATCATCCCGACGTATTACGACAACCACGACAAATGGGTGAGCATGATGCAGCACACGGTCGCTCTCAACGCTTCTTTCTTCAACACGCACCGCGTCGTCAGAGAATACGCGTCGAAAGCCTATTCCATCGATTTCAGGGGAATGTAGACGTTCGGCCATGACCACGCAGCGCGGACCTCGACAGAATTTCAAAGAACAGCATCTGCAAGCACAGCATCTGACGGTGCAGCATCCGAAGGTGCTTTTTGCCGCGCCGGAGGTCGCCCCCTTTTCCAAGGTGGGCGGGCTCGGCGACGTGACGGGGTCTTTGCCGAAGGCCCTGCTCAAATGCGGCGTCGATGTCCGTGTGGTCACGCCGCTCTGGCCCGGCGTCATGCAGAAAATAAAGGAGGCGGGCTGCAAAATTTCCACGCTTTCGCAGCGGGTGAGCGTCACTTACGCGTGGAGCGTGGCCGACGCCGCCGTCCACCGTGTGGACTCGGATGGGGTGCCGATTTATTTTCTGGAGGGGGATTATTATTCGGGGGACATCTATCCGTGGGACCTCAATTCCCGGACGGTGCGCCCTTTCGCCGCTTTTTGTATGCAGGCTCTGGAGCTGGAGAAGGTCACGGGCTGGTCGCCCGACATTTTCCACTGCCATGACTGGACGAGCGCCTTTCTTCCCTGCGCCCTGGCGTGGCACCGCCACTACCGCGGCATGAAACAGAAAAGCGTTCTGACGCTGCACAACGTGGCCCATCAGGGGATGTTTCCCCCCGGCTCCTTCTTCGAGGAGTCCGGGCTGGATCCCTCCTGTTTCAACATCGGAGGGCTCGAATTCTACGGGCAGGTCAACCTTCTGAAGGGCGGCATCGTCAGCGCGGCGGCCGTGACGACCGTTTCGCCGCGCTACGCCTGGGAGATACAGACCTACGAGTCCACTCAGGCCCTTTCCGGCGTCATCTACGCCGAGCGCCGCAAGCTCACCGGCATCCTGAACGGCATCGACATCGACTACTGGAACCCCGCGACGGACCCCATGCTTCCGGAGTGCTACTCGGCCGCGTCCCCGGCGGGCAAGACCGCCTGCCGGAGGGAGCTTCTGAAAAACACGAACTTCGACCCCGCTTACGAAGGGCCTCTCGTGGTGTGCGTTTCCCGGCTCGTGGAGCAGAAGGGATTCGACATCATCCTGCCCGCGCTGAAGCAGCTCGACAGCCTCGGGGCGAAGTTTATCTTTCTGGGCAGCGGTCAGCGCTGGATCGAGGACGCTCTCAGGAACGCCGCCGCCGCCAACAAAGACTCGCTTTGTTTCGTCCCGGGTTACAACGAGCCGCTCGCGCACCTTCTTTACGCCGGCGGCGACATTTACCTGATGCCCTCGCTCTTCGAGCCCTGCGGCCTGTCTCAGATGATCGCGATGCGCTACGGGACCGTCCCCGTCGTCCGCGAGGTCGGGGGGCTCATCGACACCGTCACCGACGCGGACGCCGACGGCGGGGGCAACGGCTTCACCTTCCTGACTTACGACACTCGAGGCATGCTCTGGTCGCTGCGCCGGGCCATAGAACGTCACTCCAACGCCAAGGCGTGGAATAAAATACGCCTGAGGGGGATGGAGGAAGATTTTTCCTGGAACCGGCCGGCGGCGCTTTACAGAGATTTATACAGGAGCGTTCTCTGAATCGAGACTAAAGGAGGGTAAACCACCATGTACGGAGGAAAGTACGGGCGAGTTCTCGGGGTCGTTCTCGCGGGGGGCAAGGGCGAGCGGTTGATGCCGCTGACCCGGTACAGGGCCAAACCCGCCGTTTATTTCGGGGCCAAATACCGCATCATCGACTTCGCTCTTTCCAACCTCGTCAACAGCGGTATCTTTGCCATCTACGTCCTCGTCCAGTTCAAGAGCCAGTCCCTGAACGAACACATCGAGCGGGGATGGCAGTTCGGCGGAGCTCTGCGCGGGCGCGACTTTTTCGTCACGCTGGTTCCCGCCCAGATGTGGCGGGGCGAGCACTGGTTCCAGGGGACGGCGGACGCCGTCTTTCAGAACCTGCACTTGGTCTCCCTTTTCAAGGCGGATCACGTCTGTATCTTCGCCGCGGACCACATTTACAAGATGGACGTGGAGCAGATGCTGACCCATCACGTCGAGCAGAAGGCCGACGTCACCGTCGCCGCCAACGTGGTGCCCCTTGCCGAGGCGCACCAGTTCGGCTGCATCAAGACCGACAAGTTCGGGCGCATCGTCGAGTTCCTCGAAAAACCGGCGTCGCCTCCCGAAATTCCCGGCCAGCCGGGGTTCTGCTACGTCTCCATGGGCAACTACATTTTCGCGCGCAGCGTTCTCGAGGAATCGCTGATTTTCGATTCCCAGCAGCCGACCAGCCACGACTTCGGCCGGGACATCATCCCCGGGCTGGTTCAGAACAACGCGCGTATCTACGCCTACGACTTTTCGACCAACGTTCTGCCGCACTCCATGCGGGAAATCGAGAACATGCACCAGTGGCGTCAGGACAAGCCCTACTGGCGCGATGTCGGAACGATCAGCGCCTATTGGCAGGCGCACATGGAGCTTCTTTCCTACGAATCCGAGATGACGCTTTACAACCCGATGTGGCCCATCAGAACGGTTTCTTTCGCCGACCCGCCGTCCTACTCTTACCCCGTCGAGAACCACGACTGCACCGTCAACCGCGTCCTTTTGGCCGAGGGAAGCCGCATTCTGGGCGCGCAGGTTCACAACTCCATCCTGTCGCGCAACTGCGTGGTGCAGCCGGGCTCTTTCATCGAAGAGAGCGTCGTCGGGCAGGGCGTCGTCATCGGACGGAACTGCCGCATCCGGCGCGCCATCATCGACGCGCACAACTACATCCCCGACAACACCGTCATCGGGGAGGACCCGGAGGCCGACGCGCGCGATTACTCCATCGACCCCAAATCCGGCATCGTGACCCTGGGGATGCCCCGCATTCAATACCAGAAGGATGTGGATGAGAAGACCCTCGACACGTTTTCATGGACGACCTTCAGCTAAGATAAGAGGAGACCGGGAGAGTGACCGATGATAACAGCACGTATCGAAGATTATCTCGAAGAAATTTTTCTTATCGAGAGCACAGGCCGGGATATCACGGTCACGGACCTCGCTGAACGCATGGGGATCACCAAGGGAACGGTAACGGCCACCGTGCAGAAAATGGTGGAGGCCGGAATGCTGAACCACGAGCGTTACGGCACCCTCTATCTCACCGTGGAGGGGCGGAGGAAGGGCCTCATGGTACACCGCCGGCACCAGGGACTGCACGCGTTTTTTCACGAGCTTCTGGGCGTGGATCGGGAGCGCTCCTCCGAGATGGCCTGCGGCATGGAGCACTACATGGACACCGTGACGGACAAGCGCCTTTACTCCATGGTCGATTTTTTCAGGCGCGCCCAAGTCAACCGGGAGGCTTGGGTTTCCGATCTTCTGGCCGCTATGGAGGACGGGGTGATTCTTCCTTATCCGCTTTCCCTTGCCGAGAGCGGACAGAAGGGCGTCGTCACGCACCTGTCCGCCGAGGAAAAGCTGCGCCGGCGTTTGCAGGGCGACGGCTTCACGTCGGGGGCGGCGATCGTCTGCCTGGACTCCGCTTCGCCGAACTCCCTGAAGATCTCCCTGGCCGGCGCGGAGAGGACGATCCCCCGCAGCGAGGCCGCGGCCGTCTGGCTGAAGCTGAACTGAAAACAAGTCTGAAAACAGAAAAAAACGTTCAGGCTCAGAAGGGCGGACCCGTTCGGCCCTTTGGAGTTGAGCGTTTGTCTTCTTCGCCGGTTGCGTTCGCGCCGGCGTGTTCATGTTGCCTATCATACGCTTCGCGCCGGGGCTTTTATCCCGCGGCCTCTTTCCAGAGTTTCGGGTCCGCGCGGATCGTTCCGGGGTTCGTGTAGGTGACGAGCGCGGCGGCAGGCCCGGGGACGGAACGGACGTAGCGGCGCTCCGTGTAGTCGACCTGCACGAAGAGCGCGTCTTTCGCGCGGCTGTGAGCGGCCGCCAGAGACGCCGCGAAAAGCAGAACTCCCTCGCGTTCCGCAAGCGCTTCCCTTCCCTTCACCCCCCGGATGACGACGTGCGCTCCGGGGATTTCGTGAGCGTGCAGCCACAGGTCGTCGCCGGCCGCCTGCTTGAATGTGACGTACCGGTTGCCCCGCGCGGAAAGTCCGACCAGAACCGTACAGCCGTCGAGCTCAAACCGCAGGTGCGGGGGAAGCCGCTCTTCTTTGCGAGCTTTTTCTTTGCGAGCCTTTTTCGGGTACTTTCCTTTTGCTTTTTCCGTCCCCTTTTCGGTTCCCGAGGCGATCCAGTCCGCGATGTCCCTCGCCGCCTCCTCGAACTTCTCGGGGTCTCCGATGGAGTCGAGCAGGTCTCTCTGCTCCCTCAGCTCCTCGATCGCCCCTTTCAGGGAAGCGATTTCCTCCTGAATTTTCCCCGGATCGCACCGGGCTTTTTTGTACTTCCTGAAATAACGTTCGGCGTTGCGGGAGGGCGAAAGCCGGGGGTCGAGGGTTATCTCCAGAGTTTTTCCGTCCCCGCTCTCCCACTCGGTCAAGGTCACCCTGTCCGCCCGCGGAGGAATCGCCGCGGCGTTCGCGAGCAGCAACTGACCCTTCCGCCGGAACGTCTCCGCGTCCGCGTTGTTCCCGAGCTGCTTCAGAAGCCCGTCCAGACGGCGCTCCCTCGCCTTCACGGCCCGTCCCGTCCGGGCGTCCAGCTCGCGCAGGAGGCGGGCTCGCGCGGCCGCGAGCAGGGGGCGGAGAACCCCTTCCCGAGCGGCCGCAAGCGCGTCGTCTCCCAGCGGCTCCGCCTCCCGGAAGACGACGGGAAAGCGCGTGAGATACCCCTTCGCCGTGCGCTGACACGGATACGCCGCGGCCGCAACCCAACCCAAACCCTCCTCCGGCGGAAGTCCGTCCGGGTAAAGACTTTTCAGCGCCGCGAGCCACTCCCGCGGGGAGCGCTCCGCCCAGCGGTTCTCGATCATCCGCGCCAGAGGGCGGCCGATGCCCTCGAAGCGGCTCAAAGACTCGAACTCCAGTTCGTCCGTCTCCGAAAGGGAAAGCCCTCTGAAAACGGGAGGGGGAGCGTAGAGGTGCCCCGGCAGGAGCGTTCGGTAGGGGTTGACGTCGGGCGGCGCGTGCCGCGCCAATTCCTCGATCCGGTGTTCCTCGTCCAGCAGAATCAGGTTGCCCACCGGCTCGGTGGCCTCCAGAACCAGAAAGTATCGCACCTCGAAGCCTGCTGCGACGAGGCGCGACGCCTCGAACTCCAACACCCTGTCTTTATTGATCTGCCGCGCGGACAGAATCCGTCCCCGCGTGAAGCGGCTCTTCAGGGCCTCCGCGAGGGGCGTCCGCGCGGGCGCGCTCTTTTTCAGGAAATCGACGGACGGCGTGTCGGCCATGCAACACCCCGCTCCGCCGGAACCCCAGGAGAGCAGGAACCACGGCGGACAGGCTTCCCGGGATTTTTCGCCGTCGACGCGCAGGGCGACCCAAGATTCCCCCCCCTCGACGCGGGAGACGCGCCAGGGCAGATGTCCGTTCAACGCGGCCTGAAGGCCGCAAACATACTCGGGACCGAAAGACATGGACCTCCGCCTCCGTTTTTTCAATGCTTCGGTTTTCGTTTTTTGATTATATCCCAACACCAAAATCCTGCTTTGTCTTTTGTCTGCATTATAATCGTTAATATATTTCGCACGAAAGGAGTGTTCGGTGTGAAAGCGATAGGCGTGGATTTAGGCGGACACAATATCGCCGCGGGGTTGGTCGCGGGCGGTTCTATTGAGGCGAAGCTGGACGAGCCCACGGAGCCGGCGCGGAAGCCCGGTTCCGTGATCGCCCAAATTGCCCGCATGGTGCGGACGCTGAGCGGAGGGGAAGAATGTCCCGTCGGGGTGTGCATTCCGGGAGGATTGGACGCGGCGCGCGAGAATGCCGTGATGGTCACGAACTTCGCGGGCTGGAACGGCCTTCCCATACGCCGGATGCTGGAGGACGCCATCGGCGGATGTGTGGCCATCGAGAACGACGCCAACGCCTACGCCCTGGGCGAGGGGTTTGCCGACGCCGGCGCGGCCAAAGGGGCGGACGATTACGTCATGGTGACTCTGGGGACGGGGATCGGCGGCGGCGTCGTCATGGGCGGGCGTCTGATGACGGGCGCGCACGGCATGGCCGGGGAGCTGGGGCACATGGTGCTGGGTCACGACGAACCCTGCGGACCCGGCTGCCGCGGGCTGGGCCATTTCGAGGCCCTGTGCGGCGCGGACGCGCTGGAGCGCAAAGCCGCGGAAATGGGGCTGATGGGAGCGGGGAATTCCCTCAAAGACCTCTGGCTGCGCCGCGGTGAGCCCGGAGTTGCGGCTTTCTGGGACACCGCTCTGGAGAACCTGGCGCGGGGCCTCGCTTCTCTGGTTCACATCTTCGACCCCGAACTGCTCGTCGTCGGCGGCGGCCTGAGCAAGGGGAAAAATTTCATGGCGCTTCTGGAGGAGCGCGTCCCCAAGTACGTCGGGGAGCCCTTCAGACCGACGCTGAAGATCCGGCCGTCCCTGCTGGACACGGACGCGCCCATCTTCGGCGGGGCCTGCTGCGCCCTGTCCCTTCTGAGCCGGCGCAGAAGTTCGGGGTGAGCCTCCGCCCTGTTTTTTATTCAGAAATCAAAAATCGGGTCCGAAGGGGTCTTGCGCGAGGAGCGCGCGGATTTCCTCCGCTGAGTGAAAGCGCCCGCCGTTCATGCCGGGGCAGCGCCGGGCCTCCCGATCCCAGTCCTCTTTCGAGTCCATCACGGAGAGCCAGAAGGGGAAAAGTACGCACTGAGCGGGGCGGAGGGGATAGATCCTGCATCGCGCCTTCTCCGAGTCGTAAAAGACGCAGTCGCCGTTGGGCCGTTCGGCAAAACTGGGCCGCCCCCACTTGAGAGTGACGCAAAGACTGCGAAACTCCTGTTTTTCGAGTTTGCGCCCGTCGACCTCCATCGCTTCAAGCAGCCGGTCTTCCTCTTCGGGAGTGAAAAAAACAGCGCCGGGTTCTCCCCGGCAGCATCGTCCGCAGCCTATGCAGGTGAAGCGGACGCCTCCGCTCCACCATTCAGGCATCGCCCTCCGCGCCTTCCGGTTTCTTTGTCACGGCCAAGTTCGTCACCATCTGGTCGTAGAGTATCTTCCACATCCCCGACCCGCCGCTTTTGGCCAGTTCCTCGGACGCCATTTCGACGGACAGGTCCTCCAGCGGTCCCCAGGGCCGCGAGTCGCTCCCGCCGCCGATCGCGCGGGCGTTCGCCTTCATCTTCTTCCACATCTGCGCCCAGAGGATGGACTCGAACTGCTGGCAGGATTCCTTCAATTTGCGGGCCTCCGCCGTATCGTGCACCTCCGGCGGGACCTCGCCGCGGTAAGTTTTAACGCTATACGCCTGCAAAGGATTCATAACTGAAACACCCCTTTAGATTAGAAAACCCGCGCAGGGGTCGCGGACCCCTGCACCCCGTTATGGGTCTGATAGCCGCAAAGTTCCCCGTCTTTCAGGCAGAAACCCCATCCCCGACCATCGGGAGGGCGTTTTCTCCCGCTTCCCCCACACCCATAACGGGTCCAGGGGCTGCGCCCCTGGTTACATGTTTACCAGTTGGCCGTGGAGGGCTCCGGCTTCGTTGATGGCCTGCAAAATCTCGATCACGTCGCGCGGCGTCGCGCCGATGGCGTTGATGACCCGCACCAGTTCGCGAACCGTCGTGGTCGAGGGCATCGCGATCAGACTGGTTCCGTTCTCGTCCACTGTGATGTCCGTCCGCCGTTCCACCGCCGTCTGCCCGCCGCCCAGCGCATTGGGCTGCACCACATTGGGGTCCTCCGCGACGGAAACGGTCAGCCCCCCGTGCGCCACGGCGACCGAGCTGATCTTGACGTCGCCGCCCATGACCACGGTTCCCGTGCGCTCATTGACCGCCACCCGCGCGGGCGTGTCGGGCTGAATCTCCAGCTTCTCCATCTTGGCGAGAAACGCCGTCGGCGCGGCCGCGTACTGCCCCGGCAGATTGACGACGACGCGCCCCGCGTCGCTGGGATAAGCAACGGCGCCGAACACCGAGTTGATGGTGTCGGAGATCCTCTGAGCCGTCGTGAAGTCCGGGGTGCGCAGAAGAAGCCCCATCTGCCCGCCCTCCGCGTAATCCGTCGGCACGCCGCGCTCGACAATCGCTCCGTTGGGAATGCGCCCCGCCGTCGGCACGTTTTTGGTCGACGTCGCGGCGCCGCCCGAGGCCGTGTAGCCCCCCACCAGCACGGCGCCCTGCGCGACGGCGTAAATGTTCCCGTCCGCGGCCTTGAGAGGCGCCTGGAGCAGGGTTCCGCCCTGAAGGCTCTTCGCGTCGCCCATCGTGTTGACGTTCAGGTCGATCGTCTGCCCGGGGCGCGCGTAGGGCGGAAGCTCCGCCGTCAGCGAGACCACGGCGACGTTCTTGCTGCGTATCGACCTCTCGTCGACGGTCACGCCGAACTGCTGCAGCATGTTTTTCATCATCTGCATCGCCATGGGGGCCTTGTCCCCCGTCCCGTTCAGGCCCATGACCACGCCGATACCGGTGAGCTGGTTGGGGCGCGCCCCCTCGATGTCGGCGATGTCTTTAATGCGCACAGTAGGATGCACACGGCTGAAATCCATGTCCCGGAGGTTGACCGAGGCGCCCCACACGGCAGAGGGAGAAAAAACGGAAAGGATAAACAAGAGAAGCGAGAAAAAATTTTTCATTGCGAAAACCTCCAAAAAACGACCGGGGCTTCGCCCCGAACCCCACTCAAGGGCCGTAGGCCCTTGAGAATCCCATTCCAAAAGCAAAAAAACTAAAAAATGGCTTGAAGGAGTTGTGTCAGGATGCCGGCCTTTTGCGTCCGGGTCAGGGCACCCTTGCCCTTGATACCCAGCTCCGCGTTCGCGATCAGGTTGCTGCGGATCTGATTGTTGCTCGCCACGTCCTGCGGGCGGATGACCCCCACGAGCTGCAGCTGAAGCGTCTCCTCGCTGGTCTGAACATCGCGCGTCCCCTCGATGACGAGGTTTCCGTTGGGAAGCACGTCCGTCACGACACAGGAGATCGTCGTCCTCCCGTAGTGGTTGCGCTCGATGGAGCTGTCGCCCTTCGCGTCGTTCGTCGAGGTCAGACCCATCTGCCGGATGAAACTCAAAATCCCAGTTCCATTGCTGACGGAATTGCTGGAGGATTTCTTCAGATCCGTCACCGCCTCGTCCTTCGTGTCCGTCCGCTCGTCCACGACCACCGTGACAATGTCCCCCACCCGGCTCGGACGCTGATCCGCCACCCAGTTGTTCCGGTCGTTCCAAAGCGAAACCGCCCCGGCCGGAAACGCGAAAAACAACACCCCCGCCGCGACGGCAGCCACGGCCATCGGCCGTATGAATTTTTCCGACACGCTCATGAATGTATTCACATCTCCTCTATTCACGGCACTTTCACCTCCACCGTATCCTCCGCCGCGACAACCGCCTTCACGACGGCCCTCCCGGCGAGGTTGCGTACATCGATGACGTCGCCCAAAGCTCCGCTTTCAAGGGCTTCACCCTGAGCCCTGACCGTCACGCCGCCGCTCCGCACGACGATCGTGACGACCTTTCCCTTCTCTATTATCGGCACAGCGACGAGCAAATTGAGAGGAACCGCCTCCCCCTGGGACAGGTTCTTCCTCAGCGTCCGACCGGCGGCCTCCGAGAACCGCGAGGCGTATATCCCGGCCCTGCCGACCCTGAGCGGGCGGACGGCGAAATCCGACTCCTTCAGGGTCTCGCCCCTTTTGACGGAGCGCGTCAGCACCAGCACGGGCTGAGTCCAGACGAGCCGCACGGCCAAAGACCGCTCCTTCCCCGACGCATCCCGAAACCTCAGCGTCGCCGCGGCCGTCCCCGGCACGATCGACGCGGGCGAAACCAGACGCCCGGGAGGCACGGAACCCTGAAAATTCACCTCAACCTCCCCGTCCCACGCCGCAAGCTCTTTGATCCGCGCGGCCAGAGCCTCTTTTCCCGAAGCACCCCCGCTTTCCGGCGCGGCCGCGGCGGAATCGCCCCCCTTGCCGATAACGACGACCGTGAGGGGCGGCTCGACCTTCACCGAGGCCGGCATTTTCAGCTCGATGCGCACGTTCTCCAGACCGCTGACCTTGAGGGCTTCGAGTACCTGTTCCCGCGAAATGGCGCCGTCATGGACGAACAGAAGCAACGCGCCCGCGCGCTCCGTCAGATCCGGCTGCCCCTCCAGCTCCGCGATATCGGCGAGGGAACAGGCTTCACCCTCCAGTTCGACGACGCCCGGAACGGTGACGCGCAAAACCCGCGCGGCCTCGGCAGAGACCGCAAGACAGGAAAAAAACCATAAAAAACACAAAAAAAATACCGAAAGGCGGAGAAACTCCCGCCTTTCGCCCGTTCCGCTCAATTTTACCGCTTCAGCCCGTTGGCAATTCTCAGCAGATCGTCGGCCGTCTGAACGCCCTTGGAGTTCGCCTCGTAGGCTCTTTGCGCGATAATCATACCGACCATTTCGTCCACCACCTGAACGTTCGACATCTCCAGAATGCCCTGACGGACCTCGGACATGCCGTCCACGCCGGGCTCCGCGAGAATGGGAGCCCCGCTGGCGTCCGTTTCGAGGAAGAGGTTGTTCCCGATAGACAGCAAACCCGCCGGATTGACGAAACGCGCCAGCTCCAGCTGGCCGACCTCCTGCGTCGCCGTCTGCCCCGCCAGCTTGACGGATATCATGCCGTCGGGACTGAGCATTATGCTGACGGCGTCCTGCGGGATGATGATGGCGGGCTCCAGCAAAAGACCGTCATGGCTCACGATTTGCCCGTCACCGTCCACCTGCCACGCGCCGGCCCGGGTGTAGCCGATGTTTCCGTCCGGCATCGTGACCTGAAAATACCCCTGCTCCCCGGCGACGGCCCAGTCCAAGGGGTTGTCCGTCACCTGCAGGTTCCCCTCCGACATAAAGGAAGGCGTTCCGATGACCCGCGTTCCCAAACCCACCTGCACGCCCGTCGGAATCGTGGAGTTCGGGTCGACCGGCGTGCCGGGCTGACGGTCGATCTGATAGATCAAATCCTGAAAGTCCGCGCGTTTCTTCTTGTAACCCGACGTGTTGACGTTGGCTAGATTGTTCGCCACAACGTCGAGGTTCGTCTGCTGGGCGATCATGCCCGAAGCGCTCGACCAAAGAGATCTCAACATACTGAAAGCCTCCTGAATTTCTGTCGTCTGCCGTTGCCGCTGTTTGCCGCTTACCGCCTTTGCGAATATTGCTGCCTTCCGACTCCATTACTGCCTTCCGAAATATTACTGTCTCCCAAATATATTACTGTCTTCCCACATATATTACTGTCTTCCATATGAAGTGATCAGCTTGCCGGTCTGCTCGTCGTGCGTCATCAGAGCCTTGGACGCGCCCTCGTAGGCGCGCTGGGCCTCGATCATCCGCACCATTTCCTCGACGACGCTGACGTTGGACATCTCGACCGCGCCCTCCAGAAGCCGGACGTTCTCGACATCGACCGGTTCGCCGGAGTCGTCGTTGGCCGTCAGGTTGTTGCGTCCCGCCTGCCGGAGGTACGTGGGGTTCTCGAAGGTGTAAAGCGGTATCTGCCCCACGATTGCGCCGTCGGCCCAGACTTGGCCGCTGCTCAGTATCTTCACGTCCGCGGCCTCTTCGACCGCGATGGCCCCGCCGTCGCCCTGGAGGGTGAACCCGTCGAGCGTGACCAGAGTCCCCTCCGGCCCCACCTGAAAGTTGCCCTGCCGCGTGTAGTAGGTGTTGCCGTCACCGTCCTGAACGGCGAAAAAACCCGGCCCGTCTATCGCGGCGTCGAGAGGAGCGTCCGTCGTCCGAACCACTCCGGGGCGCGAGTCCATATGACTTTCGGAGTAGATGTTGGCCAGCGCCATGCCGCCGATGACCTGCTTTCCCTTCCAGTTCATCGTGAAGGGCGGCACCGTGATCAGCTTGGTTTCTCCGTCCTCCGAGACTTTTTCGATGCGATCCATCATCGCGCTGAACTCCGCGTTCGCGGAAACCCGCCGGCGGAAGCCCACCGTATCGACGTTGGCGAGGTTGTTCGCCGTCACGTCCAAGTTCGTCTCCTGCACGAGCATGGCCGAACACGCCGCGTAAAGTCCTCTGTTCAAAAGCTGCCCCTCCTCTGCCGGGCGAAACTTTCCGGCCTCAGAATATTCGGCTTCATTAGTATTTGCGTCCGCTTCATCAATATTTCTTCATCAATATTTCATCAATATTTGCGTCTGCGGCCCTTTCGCGTGTTCACCAGAATGCCGCTGCGGCCCGAACTTCTGAGCTTGTCGATCTCGGCCAGGGCCCTGCCCGTGCCCAGAGCGACGCACTCCATCGGGTTCTCGGCGGTGAAACAGTTGATGCCCGTCTGCTGGGTGATCAACTCCGTCAGGCCCTTCAGAAGGGAGCCGCCCCCCGTGAGCACGATCCCCCTGTCAATAATATCGGCCGAAAGTTCCGGCGGCGTTAGCTCCAAAACGTTTCTCACCCCATCGACCAGCGTTTGAACCATCTCCCCGATCGCCATGTTCACTGCGGAGCTGGAGACCTCGATCTGGCGCGGCAGGCCCTGAACGAGGTCCCTGCCCTTGATGATCATGCGGAGGTCGTCTTCGAGGGGGACGCAGGTGCCTATCATGATTTTCAGGTTTTCCGCCGTCTGCTCCCCAATGGCGAGGTTGTACTGACGCCTCAGGTAGCGCATGATGCCCTCGTCGAATTTGTCGCCGCCGATGCGGAGGGACTTGGAAACGACGACGCCGCCGAGGGAGATCACCGCAATGTCGGTCGTTCCGCCGCCGATATCGACGACCATTTTGCCCCGGGCTTCCTCGACGTTGAGGTTCGCGCCGATAGCCGCCGCCATCGGCTCCTCAATCAGATAGGCCTCCTTGGCTCCGACCTCGAGAGCCGCCTCCAGCACGGCCCGCCGCTCGACATCCGTCGCTCCGGAGGGGACGCAGATCATCGCGCGGTTTTTGAAGAAACGCTCCCATCCGTTGGTCACGCGGCGCATGAAGTGCTGAAGCATGGCCTCGGTCATGGAGTAGTCCGCGATGACCCCGTCGCGCAGGGGACGCACCGACACGATGCTTCCCGGCGTGCGCCCCACCATATTTTTAGCCTCGTAGCCCACCGCCAGAATGCCGCCGGTGTCGGTATCGACGGCGACCACCGAGGGTTCCCTCAGAACCACTCCGCGCTTTTTCTCGAAAATGAGAATCGTGGCCGTCCCCAGGTCAATTCCAATGTCCGTTCCGAACATGCGTCATAACTCCTCCCACAGGGAGCGCGCTATCTGAAGCTCCTGCATATTGTCCCCTATGACGATTCAAAAAAATTTTCCCCGTAAGCGGCGCGCCAGAAAAAAAGACCGTACGGCGGCGCGGTCACCCCCGACGAGACACGCTCCGCCCCGGCCAGGAGCCCCTCCAGCCATGACAGAGGTTCTTCGCCGCGGGCGACTTTATCGATATTTCCCACCATTATACGCACCATGTTCATCAAAAACGACGGTGCTCTCGCAACGATCAGGGAGAGATCTCCCATCTTTTTGTACCGCACCCGAAGCAGCGTCCGCACGCTGTTTTCCGGGCACTCCCCGGTCTTGCAGAAAGCGCGGAAATCGTGGCTTCCCTCCAGGGCGCGGCAGGCGAGCCGCGCCTTCTCCGCGTCCCAGCGGCGCCTTCTGTGCCAGACGAAACCGCTCATGTGCGGCCAGCAGATTCTTCCGTGCCAGACGAAATAGCGGTACTCCCGCCACAGGGCGCTGCGCCGCGCGTCGAAGTCCTCGGGAACCCTTGCGGCCCGCATCAGCCTCACGTCGGGAGGCAGGTGGAAGTTCGCCGCCAGGGCCAGACGCTCGGGCTCCCACTCTCTGTCCATCTCGAAGGACGCGACCTGCCCCACGGAGTGTACTCCGGAGTCCGTCCGCCCGGCGCCGACGATCTTCACGGGCTTCGGCGAGAGGCGCCCCAGGGCCTCCTCCAGAAGCTGCTGGACGGTCACCGCTCCGCTCTGTCTCTGCCAGCCCGCGTAGGGCGTTCCCCTGTATGCGGCCAGGGCCGCGTATTTAATTCTCAATTTTTCCGATCCCTGCCCTCTCTAAAGTCCGGCGAACGAACGAAAGAGACGCGTAAAAACGGAAAAAACGGCGATCATGAATACGACAAAGATTGTAGCGCCTGTGTCTCTTTTTTTCCACACCAGAGGACGCCTCCGCGTGCGTCCCTTTCCTCCCTGGTAGCCGCGCGCCTCCATGGCGAGGGCCAGTTCGTCCGCCCGCCTGAAAATGATGACGAAAAGCGGTATCAGGACGGGGAAGAAGGCGAGCATCCGCCGCACGGCGCCGCCCTGGTCCAGTTCCGCGCCCCGCGAAAGCTGGGCCTTCACGATGCGGTCGGTCTCGTCCATCAGAAGGGGAATGAAGCGCAGGGCGACGCCCGTCATCATCGCGCACTCGTGGGCGGGAAACCCGAAGCGGCCGAACGGGGACAGAAGGGACTCCAATCCGTCCGCCAGCTCCAGGGGGGCCGTGGTCAGGGGCAGGAGAACGGCGAAAAAGACGAGCAGCAGCAGGCGCGAAGCCGCAACCGCCCCCGCGCCTAGGGCACGGACGGGCGTTTCCGCGGCCGTCCCCCACAGGAGCGCGCCGGCGTTGAACGCGAAGGTGAAAAGCGCCAGAAAAAGAACGGGGCGGCAGGATTTCAGAACCATGCCCAAGGAGAGCCGCGAAAGCCGGACCGCCCCCCAGAAGGCGAGGGCGTAGCACGAGAGCGAGACGGGCTCGTCCGACGGGAACAGGGCGGCCACGATCCCCGCAAGCGAAAACAGTTTCGCCCGAGGGTCGAGAGAATGCACGAAAGAGCGGATGGGGACGTACTGCCCCATGGAAACGGATGCGAAAGCCAACGAAAGAACCCCTCAATACATAAAAAATAAACCCGGCTTTCAGCATATCATATTGGGACGAGTTTTTGCCTGGGGCGTTTCGGGTTTGGCACCGGCGCGCGCCGGAAAACCGGAAGAGGATGCCCTCGCGGGGTGTGCCGCGTGGCGGAGGCGTGTGGGGATCGAACCCACCAGGGACGGCGCAAACCGCCCCTCGCCGGGTTTGAAGCCCGGGCCCGTCACCAGACGAATCTCACCCCCGCAGTCCCGTCATTCTAACCCAGGGCACGCCGAAAGTCCATTGTCAATCATCCGATGTGCCAATCGACCGGAAAAATGTCCGCTTTTGAGGTCAGGCACCCGGCGCATGGGGAATGGGAGAACATTATCGCAGACGAGTGACATTTTCGGAAAATGATCTCGAATTCCCCGAACGTTCATGGTAAAATTTTTTGCAGATGTACGGAGAAGCAGGCAGAGGAGGGGTTCGGACGGAATGAAACACGGGATGACGGCGCGCCTCGCGGCGGGATTGGGGTGTCTTCTGCTCCTGGCGGGGGCCGTCCTTGCGGCGGAGCTGCCCCGCGCGCAGCTGGACGAGTCCGAACGGTACTACACGGCGGCCTACGAGCTTTTTCTGGATCGCGCCTACTGGGGCGCCCTGGATTATCTGGATCGCGCCCTCCGCGCCAACACGTACCTGGTGGACTATTACCTTCTCAGGGGCCTGACGATGGCCCGAATCGGCGATTACGGCGAAGGGCGGGAAGCTCTGGCGTACTATATGGAGGTTCGCCCGATGGACGTTGCCGCGCCCCGGATACTCTCCAACATGATCGGACAGCAGCGCGGCATGAGGGGCTCCGCGGGAGCCGCCGCGCTGTCCGCGCGCTGGCGCTTTTCCGCGCCGGACCTGCAGACGGAACTCGAGCTGGGGAGCTTCAGGCCCTACAACATCCGGGGACTGGGCAAAGCCGACGCCTGGGGCTCGGCGCTCGTCCTCTCGGACACGCTGGGCGACGGCGTTTATTTTCATTCGCGCTCCATGCGCGGAGTCCAGAAGCTCCGTATCGAAAGCCCCGCCGTGACCCTGCCGATGGGGGACAGCTCTTTCTGGGTCCTCACGGTCAGCGGAGACGTTTTTTCCTTTACGGCCTTCACGGACGACCCCGCTCTTTTGTCCCCCGACAGACGGGGCGCGATCGACAGCACGGTCGCGGACGCGGCGGTGCTGTCTTCCGGCGAGTTCGCGGCGGCGGACCCCGCCGCGCGGGAGGTCGTTTTCTACTCCTTCGAGACCTTTGCGCGCGGGGGAACATGGGCCCCCCCGGAGGACGGCGAACTTTCCGGCGTGCCCGATACGCCCGGCGCGCCGCTTTTCGAGCCCGTGGCCCTGGCGGCCTACGGCCCGTGGCTGGCCGTGGCGGATCGCGGCGGCGAGAAGATTTTCTTTGTGGACGCCGTGGGGCGGCGCGAATTTTTCTCCGTTCCCGTCCCGCGCCCCCGGGACGTCGCCTGGTCGGCGCTGGGGGAGCTTTTCGTCATCGGCGAGGGGGGGGACCTCTACCGGCTTCCCGTCGATTTCCGGTCGCGGCGGGTCGAGACGGCCGACGTCATGGTGACGGAGGTGGAGAACGGATGGACGCTTTTCACCTCTCCCGCGGGGGATGTTTACTGCATGGACATCGGGGTGTCGAGGCTCTGGAAGGGCGAGCCGGTCCCGGATATCGACACGTCGCTGGGCTTCCTGAGCGTCTGCCGGCCGAGGATCGAGCGCGAGGAGGACAAGGAGAGCTTCGTGCTGGAGGCCGTTCTGGCGTCGCCTTTCGTTTCGTACTCGAAGTCCGCGGGCAAGGTGGTTCACGCCGTCTGGAACAACCGGACGATCCCCTCCTTCGCCGAGTGGCGCGGGGACGCGGCGCGGAAGACGTTTCCCCTGCTCTTCCAGCGTCCCGCCCCGGTCGGGACGGTCACCCCGGCGCTTCGGAGCGTGGCCGCGGAAAACGGCACGGACATCCAGATCGCCCTGCCCTCCATCTGGGACACCGAGAGGGAGGGCCTGACCCATATCCTCATCGACTCCACGCTTCTTTTCTCGCAGGACGAGCTGGACACCCTGGCTTTTTTCTGCCTGAACAACGGGCTGGAGCTGGACGTGTGGGCGAGAACCGTTCCGACGGTGGAGATGGTGCGGACGAGCGCCTTCACCGGGGGCAGGGTGATTCCCTCCCTGACGAACGTCCCCGACCTGAGCCCGCCCGACAACAGAATGGAAATTCGCGTTCCCCTGCCCCGGGATCTTTCGTCCTCGGGCTATCCCAGCCGTTCCATGCTGACGGTCTACCTGGATGTCGGGCTGATGCACACGAAGAACTGGATTCCCCTCTGGCCCGACCTTCTGGAGTGACGCGGCGCGCCGCGGTATTGTTCTTTGCTTCATATAAAAAATTATTTTGAAAGAAAGAGAAGGTATGGCGAATGGAAGAGCGAAAATGCGGGCAGCCTGGCCGGGAATCGCCGGTTTCCGAGGCGGGGCCGGTCGATTTTGGAGAGTTCCCGGAGACGGGGTACGGCGACTGGGAGAAGGCGGCCGCCGCGGCGCTGAAGGGCGCTCCGTTCGAGAAGAGCCTGTTCACCCAAACCTATGAGGGAATCCGCCTCGAACCGCTCTACACGGCGGAGCACCTCGCGAAGATCGACGCGGCGCGGACCCTGCCCGGAAAATTCCCGTCGCTGAGGGGCGCCGAGGCGTCGGGCTACCTTGCCCGGCCCTGGGAGATCGCGCAGGAGTGTTCCGCCCCGACGCCGGAGGCGGCGAACGCGGCGCTGCGCGCCGACCTCGAAAACGGCGTGACGGCGATAGCCTTCCGTCTGAACGGCGCGGGCGCCTCCTCCGCCGGACTTCCTTCCCTTGAATTTCCTTCCCATGGACTTCCTTTCCTCGATCTCTCCTTCGCGCGGGACATCGCGGCGCTGCTGGCGGGGATCGACGTCAAAAATTATCCCTTTCACGTTTACGCCGGGGCCTCGGCGGCCCCGTTCGTGGGGTTCCTGGCCCACGCGGTCCGAAAGGCGGGAGGCCGGACGGAAGACCTGCGCGGCTGCGTCGGGGCGGACCCGATCGCGGCATGGCTCGCGCACGGGAAGCTGCCCTGCGGCCTGGACCGGATTTTCGACGAGACGGCCCAGGTCATCCGCTATGTCGGGAAAAACGCGCCGCTTCTGCGCGTCGTCCTTCTCGAGGGGGACGTCTACCACAACGCGGGGGCGAACTCGGCGCAGGAGGTCGCTTACGTCATGAGCGCCGCCATAGAGACGATCCGCGCCCTGTCGGCGCGGGGCGTCGGAGTGGACGAGTTCGCGCGGCGCCTCAGGTTCGAGTTTTCGCTGGGCTCGAACTTCTTCATGGAAATCGCGAAGATCCGGGCGGCCCGCGTCGTCTGGTCCCGCATCGCGGAGTCCTTCGGAGGGAAACCGCCCTCCGGGAAGGCCGAGATCTTCGCCCGCACGTCCTCCTTCACCAAAACGGTGTACGATCCCTACGTCAACATGCTCCGCAACGCCAGCGAGGCGTTTTCGGGGGTGCTGGGCGGCATCGACGGGCTCACGGTCGTGCCGTTCGACGAGGCCGTCCGGCCGAGCGACGAATTCTCCCGCAGGGTCGCGAAAAACTCCCAGATCATGCTTCAGGGTGAATATCACCTGCTCCAGCCCGTAGATCCCGCCGGAGGGTCCTGGTATCTGGAGTCCCTGACGGACGAGCTGAGCCGGAAGATATGGAAGACGATTCAGGAGGTTGAGGCGGACGGAGGCATCGCCGCCTGCGTGAAAAGCGGCAAAATCCAGGGAGAAATCGGAAAAATTTTGGAGCAGAGGTTCAAAAAGCTGGCCTCCCGCTCCGACAGGGCCGTGGGAACCAACATGTATCCCAACGTCTCCGAAATTCCGCTGGCCCCCGCCCGCGGACAGGCCGAAGCGAAGCCGGCGGTTTTCCCTCGTCCCGCGCGGGACGAGGCCGGACTCGGCGCGGTATGGGCCCGGCTGGCGGACGGCAAAGTCTGGAAAAGCGAAGAAGGCGCTCTGATCGGGCTTGCCGCGGACGCCGCCGGAGCGGGCGCGTCTCTGGCCGAGGTTCGGGAGGCCCTGAACGGCGGCGCTCCCCGGGAGGCCGAGACGGCGATAACGCCTCTCGCGCCGCGCCGGTGGACGGAGCAATACGAGGCGATGCGCCGAAGGACGGAAAAATTCAGGGCCGAGACCGGGGACAACGCGAAAATTTTCCTCGCCAACATGGGGCCCGTCCCGCAGCACAAGGCGCGGGCGGACTTCATAACCGGCTTCATGGAGGTCGCGAATTTCGACGTGCTGAAGAACGACGGCTACGCCACGGCGGAGGAGTGCGCCGCGGCCGCCGCGGCAAGCTCCGCCGACGCCGCGGTCATCTGCTCGACGGACGCGTCCTATCCCGAGCTCGTGCCGCCTCTGGCGAAATTGATAAAAGAGAAAGCCCCGTCGATGAAGGTCTTTCTGGCCGGCGCCCCGGCGGAGGAGTTCAAACAGCCGTACCTCGACGCCGGGGTGGACGATTTCATCAGCGTCAGGTCCGATTGTCTCGCGGTTTTGACTGAAATTCAAAGGGCGAAGGGGATGCTGTAATGACTGAAACGACTGGCATGACTGGCATAACTGGAATGACTGGAATGAACGGGAAACTCGGCGCTTCCGAAGGATCGGATTGCGCGAAAATCGATTTTAACAAAATCGATTTTACCAAAATCGAACTGAAAAGCCCCCTGCCTCCCGAGTCCTTCGATTTGGAGAAGTGGCGGGCCGATTTCAAGCGGGAAACGGGGAAAGACGCGGACGAAATGCTCGCGCGCACCATGGAGCAGATAGACGTCAAGCCGCTTTACACGCAGGCCGACTACGAGGGGCTGAAGCACCTCCGGTACATGCCCGGCCTGCCGCCCTTCCTCCGCGGCCCGTACCCCACCATGTACGTGATGCGGCCGTGGACCGTCCGGCAGTACGCGGGCTTCTCGACCGCGGAGGAGAGCAACGCCTTCTATCGGCGGAATCTGGCCGCCGGGCAGAAGGGGCTGTCGATCGCGTTCGACCTGGCCACGCACAGGGGCTACGACTCCGACCACCCGCGCGTCGTCGGCGACGTCGGCAAGGCCGGGGTCGCGGTGGACTCGATACTGGACATGGAAATACTCTTTTCCGGCATCCCGCTCGACCAGATGTCGGTCTCGATGACGATGAACGGCGCGGTTCTTCCCGTTCTGGCCTTCTACATTCTGGCGGCGGAGGAGCAGGGCGTCGACAAGTCGATCCTGAACGGCACCATTCAAAACGACATCCTGAAGGAATTCATGGTCCGCAACACCTATATCTATCCTCCGGCGGCGAGCATGAGGATCATCGGCGACATCTTCGCCTACACGTCGAAGTACATGCCCAAGTTCAACAGCATCAGCATATCCGGCTACCACATTCAGGAGGCCGGGGCGACGGCCGATATCGAGCTGGGCTACACCTTGGCCGACGGCCTTGAATACCTCCGCACGGGCGTGAAGGCGGGGCTCTCGATAGACAATTTCGCCCCGCACCTGTCGTTCTTCTGGGGGATCGGCAAAAACTACTTCATGGAGGTCGCCAAGATGCGCGCGGCCCGCATTCTCTGGGCCAAAATCGTGAAGGGCTTCGACCCCAAAAACCCGAAGTCCATGGCGCTCCGTACGCACTGCCAGACCTCCGGCTGGAGCCTCACCGAGCAGGACCCGTTCAACAACATCGAGCGCACGTGCATCGAGGCGATGGGGGCGGCGCTCGGGCACACGCAGTCGCTGCACACGAACGCCCTCGACGAGGCCATCGCGCTGCCGACCGACTTCTCGGCCCGCATAGCCCGCAACACGCAGCTTTACATTCAGGACGAGACGAAGGTCTGCAAGGTGATAGACCCGTGGGCCGGCTCGTACTACGTGGAGTATCTGACGGACGCGCTGACGCGGAAAGCGTGGGCGCACATTCAGGAGGTCGAGGCGCTGGGCGGAATGGCGAACGCCATCGACACCGGCCTGCCCAAGATGAAGATCGAGGAGGCGGCCGCCAGAATGCAGGCCCGCATCGACTCGAAGTCGGAGCGTATCGTGGGGGTCAACTGCTTCCGTCTGGAAAAGGAGGACCCGATAGAGATTCTCGAGGTCGATAACTCGGCGGTCCGCCAGGCCCAGCTCGCGCGCCTCGAAAAGCTGCGCGCCATACGGGATACCGAGAAGGTGCGCGCCTCTCTCGAGGCGATAACGAAATCCATGGAGACCGGAGAGGGGAACCTTCTGGAGCTGGCGGTGAACGCGGCGCGGGCGCGGGCGTCTCTGGGCGAGATATCCGACGCCGTAGAGAAGGTCTGCGGCCGCCACAAGGCGATCATCCGCTCCATATCGGGCGTGTACAGCAGCGAGTTTTCGGACGAGGACGTCATCTCGGAGGTTCGGCAGATGACGGACGAGTTCGAGCGCCGCGAGGGGCGCCGGCCGAGGATCATGGTCGTCAAAATGGGACAGGACGGCCACGACAGGGGCGCGAAGGTCATCGCCACCGCCTACGCCGACATGGGGTACGACGTGGATGTGGGGCCGCTTTTCCAGACCCCGGAGGAGGCGGCGCAGGACGCGGTCGATAACGACGTCCACATCGTCGGAATGAGCTCCCTCGCGGCCGGGCACAAGACGCTTCTGCCCCAGCTCGTCGAGGAGCTGAAGAAGCGGGGGCGGGAGGACATCATGGTGGTGATCGGCGGCGTCATTCCTGCGCAGGACTACGATTTTCTGCGCGCTCACGGGGCCGCCGCGATCTTCGGCCCCGGAACGGTCATCCCCGTCGCCGCGAAAAAAATGATGGAAGAGCTGAACAAGCGTGTCTTTGCGTAGGCCCGAGTGGGCGCCGGACGCCGCGGGGTCCGAGTTCGCGTCCAGGGTCATGACCGGCGTGAACGATTCGCACGACGGCATGACGCCCGAACCGCTTTCCGCGGGCCCGAACCCCGATACCCCTTCGGGCGGCGCGGCCCCTTCGGGCTCAGCCCCTTCGGCCGCGGCCCCTTTGGGCTCAGCCTCTGCAGGCTCAGCCTCTTTAAGCGCGCCGCCCAAACGCCGGCCGCTCTCGCCCGCCGAGTATCGGGACGGGGTTCTCGCCGGCGACCGGACGATCCTGTCGAGGGCCATCACCCTGGTGGAGAGCAACGCTCCCGCGCACTTCGACCTGGCCCAGCAGGTCGTCAGGGGGGTGCTGGATCGGACGGGGAACTCGGTCCGCGTCGGAATCACGGGCGTCCCCGGCGCGGGGAAGAGCACGTTCATCGAGGCGCTGGGCTGCCGCCTCTGCGACGAGGGCCGCAAGGTGGCGATTCTGGCGGTGGACCCCAGCAGCAGCGTCAGCAAAGGAAGCATCCTGGGCGACAAGACGAGGATGGAAAACCTGGCGAAGCGGCCCAACGCGTTCATCAGGCCGTCGCCGTCGGGCGGAATGCTGGGCGGGCTCACCCGCAAGAGCCGGGAGACCCTCCTGCTCTGCGAGGCCGCGGGGTACGACGTCATTCTGGTCGAGACGGTAGGCGTCGGGCAAAGCGAGATCACGGTGCGCTCGATGGTGGATTTTTTCCTGCTGATCGTGATCACCGGGGCGGGGGACGAGCTTCAAGGCATGAAGAAGGGCGTCATGGAGCTGGCGGACGCGATCGCGGTGAACAAGGCGGACGGCCCCAACAAGCTCAGGGCCGAGGGGACGCGCGTGGAATACGACCGAATCCTGCACTACCTCAGGCACGCCACGGAGGGATGGACGACGCGCGCCTACACGTGTTCCGCGGCGACCGGAGAGGGAATAGACGGGGTATGGAACGTCGTCATGGATTTTATGCGGACGGTGAAAGCCTCCGGCGTCTTCGACGAGCGGCGCAGACAGCAGACGCTGGCCTGGGTGTACAGAATGATAGAAGATCACCTGTATCAGAGTTTCTACGGCTGCCCCGCCGTGACGGAAAACCGGCGCTCCGTGGAAGAGCGCGTCGTCAGGGGAGACCTCCTGCCCACCCAGGCGGCGCAAACGCTTCTGGAGCTTTACGAACGGGGCGGCCGCGCAAAATAGCGCACTGTCGGGGGGGCCCGGGGGCAACGCCCCCGGTAACGGGTGCAGGGCCTACGGCCCTGCCGGGGTCTGGGGCGGAGCCCCTGTCAGATGGAAATCGGACGCAGGGGGTTTGAACGATTACAAATCTTTTATAGTGAATCAAGATAAAAAGCCTGAAGTTAGAATAGCTCAAAACAAGTAAATTGCCATATTCGAGTATTCTCCAGTGTGATATTTTTTAAGTTGATTGGCTATATCAGCTCTTTTATCAGCGATTCATAGCCGGAGCGCGCGTTTTCTTCCGAAAAAAGATTCGCTCTGGCTTGAAGGAATTTTTTATCGAAAGGCTTTTGCAGATTTTCGTACATCGCGTTCGCCAGAGCTTCATAGTCTCCGACGGGAACAAGGCGGCCGTACTCGCTGTCGCCTAAAATCTCACGAATTCCTCCGGGCGAATCCGTGGCCGCGATCGATATTCCCAAGGCCAACGCTTCTATGACAACAGTGGGCAATCCTTCGAATGTCGAGGACAATACCAGAAAACCGGAATTTTTCATATAAGCGAAGGGGTTGGGCACAAATCCCAGCCAATCGACGCTGTCCTCAATTCCAAGGTCTTTTGACAAAGACTGCAATTCTTGAAGTAAAGCGCCCCTCCCCAAAACAATCAGGCGCGCGTCTGCGCGCCTTCTCAGAAGCGCCAGGGCTTTGAGCAATGTGGGATAGTCTTTTCCTTTGTTCAATTGGCCGGCGGCGACAAAAACAGGATGTTCCCCTGTTGAAGGCAGCCATGGATGATTGGCGGCGGCGGCGGAAGCCATTTTTTCAATGTAAGAAGCCGCTGCAGGATTGAAAATACAGACGAGTTTTCCGGGTGAAATATGGACAGCTTCCCGCAAATCGCTGAGTACACTTTGCGAAACCCCGACGATCTTGTCTGCCCGCGGATAAAAGAACCGGCATGACCAGAAATAGTATTTTTTGACAATCCAGGGGAATTGAGAAAAATGGCTCGAAAGCACAGTATGTTCCACTATGACGACTTTAGTCCGGGTTTTTGCCAGCTTTACCGCAAAAATCACGGGAGAATTGTAGTGCGCGGTCAGTATGAGATCGGGAGAGTTTTTTTTGATATACGAGATCAGGGGGCAAAAAACCTTAAAGACGTTTTTTATCGATAAAAAAAACGCGTTGAAGAACAGCCAAAATTTTTTTTCAAGCAATACTTTCTTGAAGGGCCGCGGGATGCTGAAATAATGTTCCCCCTCAAAGCGATCGATCCGCACTTCCGGGTGAATATCCGGCGCGACAGAGGTATCGGCGTTGAGGAGGGGCAAAATCGAAACGTCAAACCCGCTTTCCGCCAGAAGCCCCGCCACCCGAACCATAACGCGCTCGGCTCCGCCGGGGCCGAGAGAAGACATAATAATAGATATTTTCTGTGTTCTGTGTTCTGTGTTCTGTGTTCTGTGTTCTGTGTTCTGTGTTCTGTGTTCTGTGTTCTGTGTTAGCGTAAACGCTAAAGGAGCGTTTGTCAAGGGTTGTTTGCATGAATTTCTTTCCTTTCTCTTCTTTCTCTTCTTTCATCTTTTCAGATTTTAGTACGCAAACAAAATAACCGTTCAAACCCCGAGGGGGTTTGAACGGTTACGCCTCTTTTGTATTCAGGGTCTGACCAGCCGCCCCATGAAGAGGATCGCGCCTGTCTCTTCGTCCGTCAGGCAGTAGACGAACGGATGGTCGGCGCGGAACTCGACGGTTTTCTCCGCGGATTCGAGGGAGGTCGTCCGCGCCATCGTCACGGCCGTGGCCGCCGCGGCCTCCGTTCCCCTCTCGTCCAGCTCGATGAACGCCTGGTGAATCACCGAGTCGATGTGCAACACGCCGTCCTCGTTCTTCGGCTCCTTCACCATTTTCGAGAAGTCGGCGTCACGCGTGAACGCGCGCGCCATTCCCAGCTCCCCGAGAAGCTCCTTCAACGCGTAGCGCCCTTCGCTCCTGAACTTCGGCAGAAAAAGCGCGACGCGCCGCCGGGCCGCGGCCGCCGCCCAGTCGGAGATCTGCCGCGCGGAAAGTTTTTTCTCGAGTTCCGCCGTCTGAGTGAAGGCGTCGTTCACGCGGGGCAGGAGAATCAGCAGGGAAAATCCCCTCAGCCTGTAGGGAATCTTGATGAACTGCAAGTCCGTGTCCTCGCCGTAGAGGAACGAGTCCGTCGTCCGCATCATGGGAACGTCCTTCGTCTCGTTTCGTCCGACGCGGAAGGGCGCCGGGCGG
>JAISMH010000003.1 GCA_031276855.1 Synergistaceae bacterium | reverse complement strand
CTTCCGCCGTCGCCCGCACCCTCGCCGTAGTCGACATGACCAAGGCCAGCAAAGCGGATGTGGAGATGCTGAAGAAACTCGTCATCGAGTTCAAAGACGAACTTGACGCCCTCGGCGTGCAAGTCGACGAGCTCGACAAGAGAGTCGCCGTGTTCGAAAGTCGCTTGGGCGGATGGAAACTCGGCGGACAGCTTCGTTTGGATGGACGCTATAACGACAAAGATGGTGTCGACGGTCATCAGACAGGCGTAGACTTTGCGCGCGGACGCATTTATTTCGACCGCCGTTTTGGCGAGGACGAATCCATCCATGCGTTCGCCCGTCTTGATATAGCTGGTGGAACGACCCCAACGAGTGGGCCGCAGAGAGTTTTCTGGGAAAACTTCTATGTCGAAATGCCTGTCGCGTGGGATATACAGCTTACAGTAGGTCGTGTCCAGTGGAATTTCGAGAGTCCCTACTATTTCGGCGGGATCCTCACCTTGGGCAGCGACGCGTGGCTGACGGATCGCTACACGGATATTCTGGGCCTTTCGAAGACTTTCGGCTTGGGCAAGGTAACCGGTTACGTGGCGCGTCCCGGCTATAGAAATAACGATGGGCTCGAGACTTGGAACGGCAACGCCGGCGCGCCGGAGAACAATATGTGGGAGATCTTCGGTGCCGGTCAGTTCGAGATTAACGAGCAGTTCGGTTTCGATCTGGGCTTCCAGTATTTCAACGGCGACGATGATTCGAGTTCGTTCATGACTGAGGATACTACCGAATGGAGATTCGATAATCTGTGGACCATATTCGGGGGTTTGCGTTTCAAATTCAACGAGAGCATTGCGTTAAAAGGCATTTACTATCGTCAGGGCTCATCTGTCAGCGGGCGGAGAGATGAAATCGATTGGGTCGATTTGTCTGACGTCTTTGGGGATTCGAGCGCTTACAAAATCATTCTTGACGTAGATCAGGACCTTCTGAAGTTCACAAGTCTGTGGCTGGAGTACGACAAGCTGGAAGCGGACTTTTATATGCCGACGGGTATCTATGGTCACAGGGTCGGTAACGTGACACCGTCTTATGGATTCGGTATGCCCGACGATAGGAAACTCTCCAATGCGACGGGATCTGCTACCGGTTATGTTCTCAACGATACGACGATTTGGCGTATCGGCGCGGTGCAGAAGTGGAACGACAAATGGAAGACGGCGCTTTTCTACTCGCAGTACAAGTGGGATTTCGCCGGCGATCCCTCGGCCGCTCAGTATGGCCTTGGAGTGTCGTACATGCTCAATCCGAGCACTGAGATCGCGCTGAGCTACACGAAGGTCGACTACGACAGCGCGGCCGAAGTTTTGGAGGCAGCGGATGAGTCCCATATCCGTTTCCGCACGCAGGTTACGTTCTAATCCGAAACAGTTCAAGATCCGAAACAGTTCAAGACAGGTACAAAAAAGAGGGCTTCGGCCCTCTTTTTTTGTACCTTATACAGTAGAGAAATCAGGGTTTCGGAGGGCTGGCGCTGACCCTTGCGCGGCCGTGCCGGGAGACGATGACGAAATGCTCCGCCTGTCTGCCGCGGCTCACCTTGATTGTGGCCGTCGGAGTCAGGGAGTTCCATTGGGGGTAATAAGTGCTTTTGGGCTTGCTGTTCTGATATCGGACAAAATTGCAGCCGTAGAGCGAGCGGTACGTTTCTTTTTTGATAGGATTCAGCCACACCGCTTCGACGAAATCCTGCGCCCCGCTGCCGGGGCAGACGAACTCGAAGGAGCGCCCGGAGTAGTTGGAGCGGGTCACGAGGCCGGAGATCCAGCGCGCCAGAGACTGCGCCTCCCTTTCGGACGAACCTCGGCCTGCCGCCGCGCCGCTCCAAGCCAGAACGAGCGTTCCGGAGAGAACGGCCAGGATGCCGAGACACGTCAGAACTTCGACAAGCGTGAAAGCCGGGTACCGGAAAGACCTTGGGGCTCCGCCCCAAACCCCGCCAGGGCCGCGGGCCCTGGACCCATTATTATTTCTTTTTGCCCCACCCGCCGGGCGGGGTAAAAAGAAATAAAGGGGTGCAGGGGCCTGCGGCCCCTGCCGGGTTTGGGCGGAGCCCAAGGTCTTCGCTTCAGGCACGCGCGGCTTTCAAGCCCAGTTCGAAGACTTTGAGGTTGGCTTCCAGATGTTTCGGCGGGGCCAATTCTTTCAGGGCCGCGGCGACGCGGTCTTCCTCGAACCCTTCGATCTTCATGCCGCTGGCCGCCCCGAGAATCAGCACGTTCAGGAAAAGGTATTTCCCGCCCATGTGCTCGTCCAGAATACGGAAGCCCGCGAAGCGGCAGGTTTCGATTTTTCTTCGGGCCAGGTACTTTTTCAGGTGATCGTTTTCAAAGGCGCTCTCGTCGTCCGCGTTGACCAGAAAGGTTCCGCCCTCCTTCAAAAACGCGAGGTTGCGGATGCCCTCCTTCTGGTCGAAGGCCATGACGACATCGGCCTGCCCTTCCGAGACGAGGGGACCGCTGTAGCCGCCAACCTTGAAGTGGCTGATGACCGACCCGCCGCGCTGCGCCATGCCGTGCACTTCGCTGCCGACGACGGGAAACCCCTTGTCGATGGCGATTTTGCCCAGCACCCTGCTGGTGAAGAGGATACCCTGGCCGCCGATGCCCACGATAATATACTGCATTCCGGATCCACTCATGACGAACCCTCCTACCGATTAAATAAAAGGCCTGAAGTTAGAATACTGGCATCGGCCGGGCCTCAGCCGGCCGATTTCACGATGGCCTTGTGGGGGCACACGGCCGCACACACGCCGCAGGAGACGCAATAGCGTTTGTCGACGGAGGTCTTTTTCGCTCTTTCGTCGAACGACAGCCCCGGACAGCCGAAGTAGTCGATGCAGTACCGGCAGCCGACGCATTTGTCCCGCTCCACGCTCACCGACACGGTGTCCTGCGGAACGCGCAGCAACATGCACGGGTGCTTGAAAATGAGGACGGCCGGGGACCGGCTGGCCTTCGCGTGCTCCCACGCGCGCCCCACCGCGCCCGCGCCCGCCGCGATGTCGTAGGCCTCCACGGTCTCGACGAACGTCACGCCGCACCCCCGCGCCACGCTCTCGATGGAGAGGGCGACGCCCTCGTCCTTCTCGCGCGGCTTGCCGGTGAGCCCCGGGTTGGACTGGCCGCCCGTCATCGCGGTGATGCTGTTGTCCAGAACGCAGAGCACGAACGCGTGCCGGTTGTAGACGGCGGAAAGCAGGCCGGACACGCCCATATGGAAAAAGGTCGAGTCCCCCAGCGTCGCGACGACCGGACGCTCCTGGCCCGTCACCTTGTGCGCGAGGTAGAACCCCGAGGACATCGTCACGGAGGCCCCCATACAGAGGCTCGTGTCGAGCCCTTTCTGGTTGACGCCCAGAGAGTAGCATCCGATGTCCGAGGGATTGATTGCGGCGGGAATCGCCTTTCGGATGGCGAAGTAGCTGCTGCGGTGCGGACAGCCCGCGCAGAGCTGAGGCTTGCGCACCGTCAGGCCCAATTCGCCCGCGGCGGCGGCGAGTTCGGAAGTGTCCAGCTTCGGCGGCGTTTCTCCCAGCTGAGCGAGAACGATCTCCTCGATGACCTCCGGCAGGAGCTCCCCGGCCTCGGGGACGGCACCGTTCCAGCGTCCGTTTACTTTCGAGCGGTCCGAGATCTGCGTTTCGATGACGGGATAGGTCTCCTCCAGAATGAGGATTTTGTCGTGCCGGGCGATGAAACTCTCCACCCACTTGCGGGGCAGAGGGTAGGGAGTGCCGACCTTGAGGACGGCGATGTCGTCGCGGCCCCACTCCTTCATGAGGTCGCGGAGCATGGAAAAGCTCACCCCCGCCGCGATGACTCCGAGCTTCGCCTTTCCTTTGGCAGGCAGCTCGTAGTTGTATTTGCCCCAGTCCGTCTCGAATTCTTCCCGGATCTTCGCGATCCTGGCGTTGTGCCGCGGGTGCGACATCCGCACGATGGCAGGCAACGCCATCCAGCGGTTGACGTCCCGCTCGAACTTCACCGGCGTTCCCGGCTCGAACGACTCCACGACATCGATGGTCTGACGGCAGTGCGCCACGCGCGTGACCGGGCGGAGCATGACCAATATGCCGTGCTTTTCCGAGAGGGCGTAGGCGTCCTTCACCATGGCCGCCGCCTCCGAAGCGTCCGACGGATCGAAGCAGGGCAGTTTCGCGAACATCGCGAACATGCGGCTGTCCTGCTCGTTCTGGGAGCTGTGCGGGCCCGGATCGTCCGCCGAGATCAGGAGCATTCCCCCCTTCAGCTGATACAGAGCCACCGTCATGAAGGCGTCGGCGGCCACGTTCAAGCCCACCTGCTTCATGGCCGTGCAGGTGCGCGCGCCCGCGAAGGACGCGCCCACCGCCATTTCAAAGGCCACTTTTTCGTTGGCCCCCCATTCCACCGCCATCGGCGCGGCAAGTCTGTCCGCCGCCGCGGCGATCGCGGGAAGAATTTCCGACGACGGCGTCCCCGGATAAGCCGTGGCGACCTGACAGCCCGCCGCGACGACGGCCTGCGCGATCGCTTCGTTCCCCAAAAGCAAAGATTTCTTGCCAGCCCCCTCTTTGGTCATCTTTCAACACCCCTTTTTCGTGAAAGAACCTTTCACCTCAAAAAACGACCTTGAAAAACGCCCCGCCGCTCATGAGTACGAAGACCAAAACGGAGATCACAGCGAAGCAGCGCAGTGGTTATCTTATTGGTATTGAGCTAAGTTATCAGAAAAAACACCTCTACAATGAACAATTTAATTGTAACGTATTTGCGTAAAATGTCCAGAGGGGAGTTGGCTTTGATGTAACCGTTCAAACCCTCTGCGTCTGAATCCCTATGAACACCACTGCCGGGCAGGAATCGGACGTATGGGGTTTGAGCGGTTACCGGTTTTTTTCTATTTCTTCTATAGCAGGTATAGGATTTTTGCTCGGTCTGCCGCGCTTTCGGGCGAGGCCATTCGGATTCTGCAAATCCCGCACTTCTTTCTCCGAGAGCCCGGTTCC
>JAISMH010000172.1 GCA_031276855.1 Synergistaceae bacterium | reverse complement strand
CAGCCGGTTCATGACCTCCAGCAGGTAGTCCATGATCTGGAGCCGCGCGTTCCTGCCCCCCAGCCTGCGCTGGACCCCGTTCTCCAGGCTGAGCAGCGCGGCCTCTATTTGACTCATTCTGCTGCGCGCCGTGCTTTCGCCTGCGTCCAGCAGTCTTTCGGCGTTCAGAGCGATGTTTTTTTCGACGATTCGTCCCGCGAAGAAGCAGCTGCACGCCACCATCACGGCGAAGGCGGCGAAGATAAAAAAGATCTGTTTTCGGTCGGCGCCGATAACTGTCTTGAGTTTCATGAATGCCTCAGTCCTTTGAATGCCTCAGTCCTTCCGCGAATACGCTTCCGCGAATGCGTTTTCGATTGTCGTCAGCGTACCAGCGATTCTCAGACTCCGGACGATATTCAGGCTTGTTTAGATTTTAAGGTATAGAGAGGAAAGAGTCAAAACTGAAGGAGTTTGTCTGTCGTTCGTCTGTGACGATGCGTCTGCGATAATGTTCTCCCATAACTTGCCATAACTTGCCCGAGAAGAATTTCCGCTTTTGGCGGACGCTTTCTCAGACGATAGGCACTTCAGACGAACGACAATCGAAGAATTCGGTGTTGACAGTTGAGAAGGTTAAGGCATAATGTAAAATACTTCTCAGGGGGCAACCGGGCGGTTGCCTTTTGTTTTGCGCCGGCGAATCGGCGCGGGGTGATTTTCGGGAAACGGCGCTTTCAAATCTGAAAACGATTCTGAAAACGATTTGGAAAACTATTTGAGAAACATGTGGAGGAAAAAAGAACACAAACTATGGAAAACGTTGGACATGTGAAGGTTTCAAAACGGAAGGCTCCGGCGAAGGACATGCCGGACACGCACGACAGCGCAGAGACGCCTCTGAGTGAAAAACCGAGTGAAGAACTGAAAAATGAAAAGCTGGAACTTGACGAGAAATTGAACGAAAAACTGAGTGCAAAATTGAGCGAAAAATTGAACGAAAATTTGAGCGAGACGCCGGACGACAATCTTCCGGACGAGCCCGCCGGCGGAACGTTCGAGTTCTTCGGCATCCGGGACGAACTGCTGAAGGCGATTTCCCGCAAGGGTTTCACGTCTCCGACCCCCGTGCAGCAGCGGGTGCTCGAGGCCGGCTGCGGGGAGAATGACCTGATCGTCCGCGCCAAGACGGGCTCGGGGAAGACCCTGGCCTTTTTGCTGCCCCTCTTGCAGGACATAAAGACAGGGGAGCGGTCCCCGAAAATACTGGTTCTGTCGCCCACGCGCGAACTGGCCCAGCAGAGCGCCCGGGAGGCGGAGTGGCTGGTGCGCTTCATGGACCTTTCGGTGGTCTCGCTGGTCGGAGGGCTGGAGATGTCTCCGCAGCTCCGGGCCCTGCGCGAAGGCGCCACCATCGTCGTCGGAACGCCCGGCAGGACTTTGGATCACGTCGAGCGGGGCAGCCTGAACATGAAAAATATCGGCTGCGTCGTTCTGGACGAGGGGGACCAAATGCTGGACATGGGCTTCCGGGAGGAGTTGGAGGGCATTTTGAACGCCCTGCCGGAGGAGCGCAGGACATGGCTCTTTTCCGCGACGATGCCTCCCGAGGTGCGGGAGCTCTCGAAGCGCTACCTCAAGGACCCCGTGACGATTTCGCTCGTCCAGGACGGGGAGCAGCACGAGGACATCCTGCACCGCGTCTATATGGTGCCCACCCGCCGCCGTTTCGAGGGGCTCGTGAACATTCTGCTGTGGGAGCGCCCGAAACGCAGCCTGATCTTCTGCCACACGCGCCTCGAATCCATCGAGGTCGCGCAGAAGCTGCAGGACGAGGGCTTCAACGCGGCGGCTCTGCACGGCGACATGACGCAGCGCGAGCGCAACGCGGTGCTGGCCTCCTTCAAATCGGGGTCCATGCCCTACCTGGTCGCCACGAACGTCGCGGCCCGCGGACTCGATGTCGAGGGCGTCACGCACGTCGTGCAGATGGGGCTGCCGGACGACCGGGAGACCTTCGTGCACCGCAGCGGGCGCACGGGAAGGGCGGGGAATGAGGGAACGAACCTGATTCTGCTGTCTCCCTCGGAGGTCGGGCGTTTCAAAATGATGCTGCGCTCGACCCAGATGAAAGTGGAGTGGCAGGACGTGCCGAGCCTCGACCTGATCCGTACGGTCCAGAGGGAGGTCGCGGAGGAGAAACTGCTGGCCTCCCACGTCGACGCCGAGAGCGGCGCGGCTTATCTCGAATGGGCCTCCGACCTTCTGGAGCGCGCGGACGCGAAGATATTGGTCGCCAAACTTCTGGACGCGCTGAACTCCCGCACCGCGAAGGGCTACAGCCTGAACGCGGATCTGGAGCGCGAGCGCGAACGCCGTCAGCGCGGCGGCGTCGGCGTCCGAACGGAACGCGAGCCCGGAACGCGCCTTCACTCGCGCCCGAGGGGGACCATGACCCGTCTGCGCAGCAGCCAGGGCGCCAAGGACGTGGGGCGTATCCTGAACGCTCTGTGTTCCGCGCTGAAGGTCGAGCGCTGCGAGGTCGGGGCCATTCGCCTGAAAGACGACCACGTGATGGTGGAACTGCTGCCCGAGGCGCTTTCCCGTCTCGAACAGAGCCGCGCCGGGCTGGCGAAATGGGGGCTCTTCCCCGAGGACGACCCGGTGCGCTACATCAAGCCGCGGGGGCACGACGCCTTCGAGCGAAAGGGCGACTCGGACGGCAAGGCCCGCTACTCCCGCAAACGCAGCGGCGTCTGACGCGGCAGTGCCCGGAAACGGCGCTTCGGCCGCCCTGCTCGAACTGTTTCTTCAGAAATGCTTGTGAAAATCAGAGCGCTTGTGAGAATTTAGAACGTTTGTGGAAAGTGGAAAGGGGTAATCGAACGTGACGCAACGAACGACGAAACGGCCGGATGTTCCTGCCGGCGGCTCGAACTTGGGACTTCTCCTGTTGGGACTTCTTCTCCTCGGACTTTGCGCGCGTGCGGATCCCCTTTTCGTTGGGCCGGCGTTCATCGGTGTTTGAGGAAGCGGAAGCCGGCGGACAGAAGCGACGTTAAAGAGAGGGGATCCGGGAGCGCCCGGGTCCCCTTTAATCTTGAATTCAATATTGAATTCAAGATTGAATCCGAGAGTACACATTCAAGAAAGGGTGATTGTCATGAGCAATACGGAAGGCCACGTACGCATATTCGACACCACGCTGCGCGACGGCGAGCAAGCGGCGGGGGGCAACCTGAACGCTGCGGAAAAGCTGCAGATAGCCCGCCAGCTGGGAAGGCTGGGCGTCGATATCATCGAGGCGGGGTTTCCCGCGGCGTCCCCCGGCGATTTCGCCTGCGTCGAGACGATTGCGCGCGAGGTCACGGAATCCGTCATCGCGGGGCTCGCCCGCACGAAGGAAGAGGACATCCGCGCCTGTTACGGCGCCGTGAAGGACGCGCCCCGGCATCGCATCCACACCTTCATCGCGACGAGCCCCATTCACATGCAGTACAAGCTCAAAATGACGCCCGAGGAGGTTCTGGAGGAAATCCGTTCCGCCGTTTCCCTCGCCCGCCGGCTGGCCGAGGACGTGGAATTCTCCGCCGAGGACGCCAGCCGGTCGGAACTGCCCTTTCTGATCCGGGCGTTCAAAACGGCCGCGGAGGCGGGGGCCTCGACGCTCAACATCCCCGACACCGTCGGGTACTCGACGCCCGAGGAATTCCACGATTTCTGCCGCTCGGTCATCGAGGGCGTGAACGCGCCGCGGGAGGTCGTCTACTCCGCGCATTGTCACAACGACCTGGGGCTTGCCGTGGCGAACTCCCTGGCGGCGATCCGCGCGGGAATCCGGCAGATCGAATGCACCGTCAACGGCCTGGGGGAGCGGGCGGGCAACGCGTCCCTCGAGGAGACGGTCATGGCCCTGAAGACGCGCTCCGACCGGTACGGCTTCTTCACGAAGCTCGACACGACGAAACTCCATTCCGTCAGCGCGCTGGTCTCTCGCCTCTCGGGGGTGCACATCCCCCCCAACAAGGCCGTCGTCGGAGCCAACGCCTTCGCGCATCAGGCGGGCATCCACCAGCACGGCGTCATGACGAACCCTCTGACCTACGAGATCATGAAGCCCAAGGACGTCGGCGCGCCCGGGACGGAACTGGTGCTGGGCAAGCACTCCGGGCGGCACGCGTTCAGGAGCCGTATCGAGTATCTGGGCTACACCCTGTCTGACGAGGAGATCGATACGGCGTTCGCTCTGTTCAAAAAACTCTGCGACAGCAAAAAAGACGTTTCCGACGACGACATCGCCGCCCTGATCGCCGACGAAATCCTCCTGACCTCGCAGGAGAACCTCTACGACCTCGTCCGCTATTCCGTCAAATCCGGGGAGGGCCCGGCGCTCGCCGTCGTCTCCCTGCGCAGCGGAAAGGGCGCCGTCAGCGACGCCGCCACGGGCAACGGCCCCATCGACGCCGCGTACCGGGCTGTCTGGCGCGCGATCGACATGGAACCCGAACTGCTCAGTTTCCACATCAAGGCGACCAGCGACCGCTCGGACGCGCTGGGCGAGACGACGGTCGTCCTTCGGTCCGGCGGCATCACCGCGCCGGGAAGGGGTGTCAGCACGGACGTCATCGAGTCGGCCGTCAAGGCCTTCATCAACGGCGTCAACCGCCTCCACGTCCTGGCGTCCGCGAAGGGGGTCGAACTGAGCAAAAGACGGAAAAACTACCTTGAGTAAAGAGGGTCGATTGAAAAAGCGACTGCGGCTTTGCAGGGGGAAAATGCAATCGGTAAATCCAATCGGAAAGAACGGGGTTGCATTTACTTTTGCATTTGAGCCGGCAAAAAAGTCTGACTAGCGAGTCGAGAAAAGGTGTTGACAGTTTCCTGAAAGGTGATACTATACCTTTTGCTGTGCCGCGAAATCAGCGCGCAGTCCTGAGAATCCGATTGAGGCCGCGGTTTTTGTTTATCCCTGCCGGAGCAGATGTTTCGCCGGGGCCGGCCTTGGGGTAATCTGCAGGTTTTACGCAGCTTGACAAACTTACAGGCGAGTCAACAGAGAGAAAAGAAGCGGGAGAGTTGTCCCGAGGGGAATGTTTTGGTTTTCCGAGGGATGGCTATAGAAGCGAGAAGAGAGCTGAGAGTTTGATCCTGGCTCAGGACGAACGCTGGCGGCGTGCTTAACACATGCAAGTTGGACGACGATTGCCGGAAGTAGAGATACGGAAGGCAAAGCGGAGTAGCGGACGGGTGAGTACAACATGAGAAGCTATCCCATAAAGGGGGACAACGTTTGGAAACGGACGCTAATACCCCATAGGCCGAGAGGTTAAAGCGCGTAAGTGCGATATGGGAGGTGCTCGTGCCCTATCAGCTAGTTGGTGAGGTAAGGGCTCACCAAGGCGACGACGGGTAGCCGGCCTGAGAGGGCGAACGGCCACACTGGAACTGAGATACGGTCCAGACTCCTACGGGAGGCAGCAGTGGGGAATATTGGGCAATGGGAGAAATCCTGACCCAGCAACGCCGCGTGAACGAAGAAGGCCTTTGGGTCGTAAAGTTCTTTTGTACGGGAAGAAGGAAGTGACGGTACCGTACGAATAAGCCCCGGCTAACTACGTGCCAGCAGCCGCGGTAATACGTAGGGGGCGAGCGTTGTCCGGAATTACTGGGCGTAAAGGGCACGCAGGCGGTGACGTAAGTCGGCTGTAAAAAGATGCGGCTTAACCGTATTTAGCAGTCGAAACTGCGATACTGGAGTACCGAAGAGGCAAGTGGAATTCCCAGTGTAGCGGTGAAATGCGTAGATATTGGGAAGAACACCGGTGGCGAAGGCGGCTTGCTGGTCGGTAACTGACGCTCATGTGCGAAAGCCAGGGGAGCAAACGGGATTAG
>JAISMH010000152.1 GCA_031276855.1 Synergistaceae bacterium | reverse complement strand
GCTCTCGCGGGGGCCATCATGCTTGACGGGGTTAAAGCCGCTGTCCTCAAAGCGGGCCTTTACGTCATCACGCAGACCGGAGATACCGTGAAGATCGACGTCCCGGAAGGCTTCACCCCCAAAACCTGGTAATCGCCGCCTCCCCGCCGTAACAGCAGACGCTTTCAAAGGCTGCACGTCGGACACTCCAGAAATACACCCTTTCAGAATCACGAACTCAGGATTTTCAAAGCCGCCTCGAATTTTTCCGGGTCAACATAGACATTTTCCTGCTGAGGGGGCATAGAGGTTCAGATTTTCCGAATGGACTACGGTGAATCTGTACTTGCCGAGCAGCGGAAGCAACGAATCCTCGTTCACCGCCCAAACCCGGGAGGGGTCTGGTCTGAGACCCCCGCGCTCCTTTATTTCAGGTTTTGGGAAAGCAGGGTTTTCGCCCAGACGCGCACGGCGGTGCTGGGGTGGACGGAAAGGGTTTTCAGACGTTCGAGGCTTCGGGGGGAACAGGGGAAGGAGTGCCGCTTCATCATGTTGAGCAGCGGAACCAGCACGCATTCGTCCTCGCGCGAGAGAAGGTTGTGCAGAACCGCCGCGGAGACGGCGGTCGAACCCTTCGGCCAATGCCTCAGCAAAAAACCCGCCCCGCCTGGATTCGCGTTTTGGAGGTAAAGCTCCATCAGCGTCCGGTCTATTTTCTGATCCGTTTTCTGAGCGCCGTACAGATCGAGGAGATAACCCATGAGAAAATCGGGCATACACGACGCCCTGCCGGCAAGGGCGTCCGCGAGCTTCCTGCGGTTTTCCGGCGAAAGCGGAAGCGCGGACACCAGCCGCGCCGTCTTCTCGTCGATATCCCGCTTTCGGAGCAAGTCGAGCACCGCGTCCAAAATTTCGCTCTGATTCGCCGCCGGACCCACTCGGGACAGGGCGAGGTGACGGACCCGAAGCCGGTCGCTTCGGAGACGCAGGGCCAAATGCTTCGCATCGCAACTATGCGCCTCCCGCTTGAGACGCTTCAGCAAAACATCGGCAGCCCCTTCCGCGCGCGCCAGAACCGCGTCGACGCGGTCGGAACGCGCCCGCCGGAGCTTTTTTTCCGCTTCTTCCGCGGCGCGCCTGCTCCGTTCCCGCTCCGCTTCCAGCGATTCCTGTCCTTTCAGACTCCAAGTTTTCAGACTCCAAATTTTCAGGCGCCGGAAGAACGGGATTTTCCACTTCCAGTCCAAACCCCGTTCCGGTCTCCGGCGAGCCGTCTTCGGCGCGGCCGCGCCCGGCGTTTCGGATTGAGCAACCTCGTCCTGCGGCAGGTTTTTAAGAAATGTGTACGCGTTTGTGATCTGCTCGAATCGGCGGGCGCTCTGTCTGCCGGCAATGTCCGGGTGGCAGGTTCGCGCGAGGCGGCGAAACGCCGAACGAACCTCCGAAGGCGTCGCGCCGGGAGAAAGGCCCAATATTCGCAGGTTGTGAGTGATTTCGACGGAAACTTTCATTTGTTCCTTTCAACTTTGTTCCTTGTCAACTCGAAGCCTGTATGGCTCAAAGACCGTATGCCCAAACCTGTATGGGTTCACTCTCCGGAACACTCCGAACAGGACAACAAAGCGATTTCTAGGGTAGCATAACCCTCAAAATAGCGCAAACTCCAAATCCTGGGCCAGTTTTTCCAGCACGTCCGCCGCGGCCGGGCTGCCCCCGGCGTCTTCCAGACGCCGGACCACGGCGCAGAGTCGGTCTTTCTGACCTTCCGAAAGCAACATCTCCAAGGCGGCGACGCGCAGCTTGATCCCGCGCAGGCGCTCTTCTCTCCGATCTGCCGGGAATCCGTTTTTCGGCAAAAGGAGAGGCATTTCGATCTCCGCGCCGCCGTGCCTCGCGCTGAGACTCAGCGATCCCGAGGCGGAAAGCGCGCAGTGAAGCGCGACCTCCGACCCCTCCGCAACATCCAGCTCCAGTTCGGAAAGGGTCGTTCTCCCGCTTCGAGTGCCGTTTCCGTCCCGGCCGTTCTCGTGCGGCGCGGCGCTCTGCATGTCTCCGACATCCTGAAAGACGACCAGTCTGATCCTCCCCGGGCGCTCCGGGACGAAAACCGCCCGCGCCGAGAGCGGCAAAGGGGTTCCGGCGGCGGCGAGGACGCGGGTCTCCGGGCCGCACGAAAAACCGATGTCCCCGGACAGTACGTCCAGCAGCAGGCGTTCTTCGCCCGTTCCCGCGCTCGCATAAAGGGCGGCCCCGGCGGCCACGGACTCCTCCGCGCAGAGGCACAGGCGCTCCGGCCGCGCGACCTCTTTTTCCAGAATTTCGTACAGAAGGGGAATACGGCTGGAACCGCCGACAAGCAGCAAATGCTCCGGCTCATAGCGATCCCACAGCTTGCGGACGGCGTGCATCACCCGCCTGATCGAAAAGCGCATCATGCGTTCCAGGTCTTCGCGCTCGACGCGAAGAGGCTGAAAGGAGTGCCCGTCCAGCGCGGGAGGGGTCCAGTTATAGCTTCGGCACGAGGAAAGGGCGATCTTGACGGCCTCGGCCTCCAGAACCAGAGCGCGGCGGCGCGGGTCGTCGAGCGGCATGGGGTCGAGCCGCAGCCGCTCCCCCAGCCATTCCGCCAAAGCGAGGTCGAAGTCGTAGCCGCCGGTCCGGGCGCTGCCGGCGCTCTCCAGAACCTGCCACACCCCGTCCTCGCTCTCCACGACGGAAACATCGACCGTTCCCGCGCCGAAGTCCAATATCAGGAACCGTCCTTCCCGGCCGAACGCGAGCGCCGCGGCGGTCGGCTCGCTGACGATGCGCGCCTCCCGAAAGCCGGCCGCCTTCGCCGCCTGGCTCATGGCCTCCCTCTGCACGAGGGAGAAACACGCGGGAACGGCCAGAGCGCAGGAGGAGACGAAGCGCCCCAGAAAGACCTCCGCGTCCTCCCGGACCGCGCGGAGCAGCGGGACCAGGACGTCCTGAGCGGTATGCGCCTTTCCGCCGCAGAACGCGCGGAAGTCCCCGCCCACCTTGCGTTTGATATCCCACCAGACGGGAGCCGGGTTTTGGAGGGACAGCCTTACGGCGTCCTCGCCGACGACCCAACCGCCGTCCCAACCCACGACGGAGGGCGTGGACATCCGTCCCCAGCGGTTGGGGATCGTCACGGGGCGCGAATCCTCCCCCACGCGGGCGCAGAGAGCGTTGCGCGTCCCCAGGTCTATTCCGATCGCGCCGTCGCCGTTCATGCTCATTCCGGATATCCACCTCGCACTTCTTCCGCTTCCCCCAGCAGTTCCCCGCCGGAGCAGTCCGTTATCCGAACCTCGGCCTCCTGTCCCGCCTCGGCGGCGCCGCGGGCGGCGACCGCGACGAAATTTCGGGAATAACCCGTAAAGGAGGGCGTTTCGTGCGTCTTCAGGTTCTCCGCCAGAACGGAAAGGCGGCTTCCCACGAAACGGGCGGCGTAACGGTTCAGCAACCGCGCCCCCAGCGCCATCGCGGCCTCCGCCCGCTCGGACGCGGCGCCCGGGGAAACGCGCCCGGGAAAACGGGCGGCCAGGGTCCCCGGACGGGGCGAATAGGGGAAGACGTGTACGCGCCCCAGCCCGGAACGCTCCATCAGAGCAAGCGTGCCGTGAAACGCGCGTTCAGACTCTCCGGGAAAGGCGACCAGAACGTCGCTGCTGATGTGCAGACCGTCTCCCAGCTTTGCCCGGGCCCGTTCGCAGACGCGGGCGAAGCCGTCCGCCGTGTAGCCGCGCCCCATGCGCTCCAAAACCTCGTCGTCGCCGCTCTGCAGCGGGAGGTGCAGGTGCTGGCAGAAAACGGGCGACTCGGCCAGGGCGTCCAGAAGATCCCCGTCCAGGGCGAAGGGTTCGAGAGATCCCAGTCTCAGGCGGGCCAGGCCCGGCAGGGCGGAGACGCGGCGCACCAGAGTCCCCAGCGTTCCCCCGTCCGTCCCCTCGCCGCCGCGCCACGCCCCCAGGTGAATCCCCGTCAGCACGACCTCCCGGCATCCGGCGCCGACGACGCGGCGCGCCTCCTCCAGAGTGTCCTCCAGCGGGCGGCTGGCCGGACGTCCCCGCAGAAACGGAATGGCGCAGTACGAACAAAAATGATCGCACCCCTCCTGCACCTTCAGGAACGCGCGGGTGCGCAGGACGGGGCGGTCGAGCGAGAGCGCGTCCCACGTCCCGTCGGAGCCGACATCCCGGCGCCGGTCGACGAATCCGCCGCCGCCGGACACCGCCTCGTCCAGCGCGTCGGGCAGAAGGTGCTTCAGGCGGTTGCCGATCAGGACATCAACGCCCAGCGCCCGCGCCTCTTCGGCGGAGACCTTCTGCGCCCAGCAACCGCACACGGCGACGACTCCGCGCCCGCCGCTCTTTTCAAATTTCTCGAATTCCCGCCGCGCCCTTCGGACGGCCTGACGGCATTTTTTATCGGCCGCCGCCGTCACCGAGCAGCTGACGATCACCGCGGCCCGGCAGCCCTCCAAAGCGCCGCCGGCCGCCGCGCCGCGGGAGGCGAGTTCTCCCGCGATCGCCTCCCCTTCATAAAGGTTGGAGCGGCATCCCAGGACACAAATCCAGACCCGGAGACCCGGCAGTCCCGAAGCCCGCGGGCGTTCCGCGTTTTGAGAACCGCAAGGCGGGCTAGACAAATTTTACGGCGCACCCCCACCAGGTTTTTTCCGTGATTTCGGCAAGCAGATCCGTTCCGGAGCGCGGCATCGCGGAGAGAAAGGCGGAACGCTCCGTCTCCGTGATGCCGGAGAATACGGCGACGCCCGAGGGCCTGAGAACGCGCCTCACATCGCTCAAAAGCCGCAGATTCGGCTCCAGAAGGATATTGGCCGTCAGAATGCCGGCGTCCGTCTCGGCGACGTTTTGCAGGAGATACCCCACCCGCAGGTCGCAGGCATCGGGAGGAAGGCCGTTCAGATTCATGTTGCGGAGCGCCTCCGCGACGGCCGCCGGATCGATGTCCCGCGCAACGGCCTTGGCCGCTCCCAATTTCAGCGCCGCAATGAAGAGAATGCCCGACCCCGTGCCGATGTCGACGATCGTGTCTCCTTTTTTGATGAAACGCTCGGTCAGAGTCAGCGCGATCCGGGTGCTTTCGTGATAGCCCGTTCCGAACGCCGAACTGGGGTAAATGTAGAGAGGTATTCTGCCGGAGGGCTCTTTGCCCTTGTGCCAGGGGGCCATGACGACAAGGCCGGCTCCGACCGGAAGCGGCGGGAAAGCGTCGATGTGCGCCGTGTTCCAGGGGCGGTTTTCGATTTTCGTATGGGAGCGGACGCTCACGCCGGGGAAATTTTTCAGCAGATCCTCCAGAAGCGCGAGCCAACAGGAAATGTTCCGCGAACTGAGGTACGCCGCGCGCAAAACGTTTCTGCCCTCTTCTTCGAGCAGTTCCGCCCCGATGCTGCCAGAAAGATCGGCCAGAACCCAAAGCGTCTCCTCCGAAGCGGAGACGCCGGGGCCGGCTTCCAGTTCCACGCTCCACCAGAAACTGTCAAACGGCAAATCTTCTGATTCTAAGCAAGTCCCCAAGCGAGTCCCTCCCCATCCAAGCGTCTTTCTTTATTTTACAGCCCGTGTCAAGCACTCAGGAAGCTGCCGCTCGTCTGACTGCCGCTGTCCGCGTGACTGCTTGCCGTCCCGCTTCGAGAAAATCCTTCGGGTTTTCCTGGCAATCGTCCGAGACAACGTCCTCTTTCGAGACCGGACCGGACACCCGCTGCGCGTTTCCTCGCGCGCCGGGCGCCGGGCCGTTACTCCCCAAGGGGTTGCGCAACCCTTGCAAAAGAGGCGTGTTGTTCGTCTGTGATAATGTCCTCTCATAACTCGTCAGCGAAAATGTCCTAATGAAACAGGAGAGAGTGACATTGAGCGGGGATGAGTTGAAGCGGGTTAAGGTTATGGAACGGGTA
>JAISMH010000162.1 GCA_031276855.1 Synergistaceae bacterium | reverse complement strand
TCGGTCAGAGCGCCCTCGGCGGTCTGGAGCATCGAAACGCCGTCCTGCGAGTTGCGAATGGACTGATCCGTTCCGCGAATCCGCGCGCGCATTTTTTCGGAGATGGCGAGCCCCGCCGCTTCGTCCGCGGCCGCGTTGATCCGCAGGCCCGCCGAGAGCCGCCGGATAGTCTTCTGCAGCCCCGCTTCGTTCGCGACAAGCGCGTTCCGGGAAACAAGAGCCGAAATATTATGGTTGATGCGCATGAATTTTCTCCCTCTAAAGATTTAAGCTCAGGGGGGCGGAAATTGTGCCGGCCGCTTACCCGCGCGGCAGTTTGCGCGGAGCATTCCCCCCCGAGCCCCCCTGAGGTCAGAACGCCTCGTCGATATTCTGAATGCCTCTGTCGAGCAGCATCCCGGCGAATTCTCTGCCGCCGATCAGCCGCACCCCGCTGCTTCCGGCGAGCTTGACGGCCTCTTCGCTGAACTGGTCGCCGGTCGATACCACCCATGTGATGTAATGGTATTCGCCGCCGGCGTCTTCCGTTTGTTCTTTGTATTTGGAAACTTGTTCGACGGCCCATTCCGATGTCGTTTCCTCATGGTGTTTCACCTGCACGCAGAGTATGACTTTGAGCGTTTCGAAGGTCGCGATGACGTCCGCGTCCGCGCCGTCCTTTTTGTTTGAGGCGTTTTTGGCCGGAATCGTCACGGGTTCGGCGCCGCACTTGCGGAGATACCATGCGACAAGGTACTCCAGTTTATCCGGGTTGAGCTTTTTTCGTATGGCGTCGAGCAGGGTGTCCCGCATTCCCTCTATGACCGTGCCGTAGACGCTGGGCTTTGCGCCCGTCCGCGCGGCTTCGATTACGTTTTGGATATTTTCCGCGAGGTCGCTGATGTCGGCGGAGGTCTGGCGCAATTTCATTCTGGAGGTCAGCGCGGCATCGGCGTAGTCGTACCGCGAAAGCTCCCGCGCCCCCGCGATGGGTTCGAGTCTGCGGAAAAATCCGAGGTCGATGAATTCTTCGCCGCGATAAATTCCCTTTTCGCGAAGCGTCAGCGGTTTTTTGTTCCAGTCGGTCAAGCCGCCGAAATTCAGCGGTTCGTCTTTCAGAGACGCGGCCGTCAGGGGCGCGGAGGCGATTTTATAAAGCGAGAACGTCCCCCATCCGCTCGGAACCAGCACGCAGTCGCCCGGCCGAAACTCGAACAAAAAACGCCAAATGGAATAACGGGCACGGTCGAGACAGCCATAGAGCTCTTGATGGGCGAGCTCCAGGCTCTTCCACGCTTCGTCGGCATCGCCCGCCGCGGCGAATCGCTCCAGCGCGGAGAGAGTCCTTTTGTCGGCGGCCATGTCGGACCACCCCGTAGACAAATATCCGCGATCCAGCAGAGGGTAGGCGACCTCGGCCTTGTGCGATATTCTGTGCAGCCAATACTTCATTGAAGAATTTCTCCTTTTCAAACCCCGTATACCACTTCGGGGCAAACAAAAAATGCGGGGACGGCAAAGCCGCCTCCGCGCCGGTATGCTTCATGAGTCTGCAATTTGTGAAAATCCGCAACGAATGAAAACACCGCGCCGCGAACGGGCGCGGAAGAAAAGAAAATCCCCTTTGAGGAAAAAACTAAAGAATTGTTGGCTGTTGGCTGTTGGCTGTTGGCTGTTGGCTGTTGGCTGTTGGCTGTTGGCTGTTGGCTGTTGGCTGTTGGCTGTTGCTATTATAATAGATTACGTCTGCGTTTGCAAGAGCAAAAGGCGCAAAAATACCGGATTCGGCGTCAGCATTATTGATATTATTGCTCGGCCTGTTCGTCTCCATCATTCCGCGCCCCCTTTCATGCTCTTTCATATTATTCGGCAACATATTATTCGGCAAAGCTCAGCATCATTCAGTCAAATCTCAGTTAGCATTATACTCAGACTGAAACGAAGGTCAAGGTGGCGCATGTTTTAACCGGATCGAGTATACGGGGTTTGAACGGTTACGGGCTCTGGCCCCGGTCATTCGAGCCAATCCAGGATGTGCTTCAGATAAAGCTCGGAGAGCCGTTTTGTCATGGGGCCGGGGCGGCCGTCGCCGATAATCTGCGTCCCGACGCGGACGACGGGAAGGATTTTCTTGATGCTGCCCGTGGCGAAAGCCTCCGCCGCCTGCGGCAGCTCGGCCAGGAGAGGGCAGCGCTCCTCCACGGTCACGCCCGCCCCTCGCGCCAGGTCGAGAACGGCCTGCCGCGTCGTGCCCTTCAGGACCCGAGTCAGGGGGGCCGTGACCAGAATGCCGTTCATATAAAGGAAGAAAGAGCTGTGGGCGCTTTCCGTGATCTCTCCTCCGGGGCAGTAGAGGAGCTCCGAGTGTTCGTCGTAAGGCGAGAGGGCGTAGGCCTTGCGGTAGTCGATCGACTTCGTCGAGGGATCGTCGCGGCAGTCGTCGATGGGCTCCAAGCGGATGCCGTTCTCGTAGAATTCGCGGGGAGGAAGCTCCAAAGCCTCGAAGGTCGCGAAAAAACGCGGCTCGGTGAAGCCGCGCACGCGGTCGAACACGTCCCCGCCCGAGAGGTAAGCCTTGATCAGAAGTTCCTCGTCCAGTCTCTCGATGCCCTCGCGGATGATGCCGCGCATCTCTTCGATGCCGAGCGGCGAGTGTATGTAAGAGTTTTTCGCGCCGGTCAGAAGGCGCTCCAGATGCGGAGTCAGCATAAGGGGCCGCTTGAGGTGGGTGCCGATCGTCTCGAAGACTCCTATTCCCCGCTGAACGATGAGGTCCGAAATCGGAAGCAGAGCCTCCGACGGGGCGACAAATTTGCCGCCGACATAACAAAGTTTCATGATTCGCTCGAAAAGCCTCCGTATCGCACATGCATGGTATACAGGGTTTGAACGGTTACTCCTGCTTCGACTCTTTATGGTATCATTTGTTTCCGGAATTCGGACCTATCTTTATTCTGTGGAGGGTGAAAAAATGTCGTCGCTCTTGGAATCAATATTGGAATCAATCTTGAAAATGACGTGTATGCTGTCCGTGCTGTTCTGTTTCTTTTCCGCATCGGCCCAAGCGGCGGAGCGTCCCTCGGCGGTGTTCGAGACGTCGCTGGGAACGTTCAGGGCGGAGCTTTTCACCGACCTCGCGCCTCTGACGGCGGGGAATTTCATCGAACTGGCGAAGAAAGGGTTCTACGACGGCGTGATTTTTCACCGCGTGATCGACGGCTTCATGATACAGGGCGGCGACCCCGCGGGCACGGGAAGCGGCGGGCCGGGTTACACGATCCCCGACGAGTTCGGGGAGGGCCTGAAACACGACAAACCCGGCATTCTGTCCATGGCCAACGCCGGACCGAACACCGGGGGTTCTCAGTTCTTCATCACGCTCGCTCCCACCCCGTGGCTGGACGGCAAGCACGCAATTTTCGGGACTGTCGTGGAGGGCATGGACGTCGTGAAGGCCATAGGCAAAACACAAACCGGCCCGAGGGACAGACCTCTCGAGGACGTCGTCATGAAGTCCGTGGTGATCGACTGAAAAGGGGCACGGCCCCCTGCTCCCCATTACAGTTCTGACAGAAAGCCTGCCCCCGACCGACGGGAGGGCGCTTTCTCCCGCTTTCACCAAACCCCTAACGGGTCCAGGGCCTCCGGCCCGGGCGGCCCTGGCAGCCCTGGAAGAGCAACGCGACGAGCAGTACCGCAAAACTCCATCCGGCGTCGCATCCGCCGCCGCCTGAGGACGGCACCGAATCGACGGAAACCGGGAGAACGGCCTCGTTGTCCAGCGCGGCTTTGACGTCCAAAAGCCCTTTGCGGGACAGGTGTGAGACGCCCGGCCAATTGTACATGTTCCCTGGGGGCGGGTTGATGTTTCCGTTGGCGTTATCCAGCAGAAGAGCTTTCAGTTCGGAAGCCGACAGAGACGGCTTCCGCGCCGCGAGCAGGCCCACGGCGCCGGCCACATGGGGCGCCGCCATCGATGTGCCCTGAAAAGAATCGTAAGCCCCGCCCGGCACCGTACTCAGAATATCCACGCCCGGGGCGGCGAGGTCTACGGCCGTCGGGCTCCAGTTGGTGAAATCGGCCCCCCTGTCGTTTTTGCCAATCGCGCCGACGACAATCATGTTGTTCAATCCGATGAAGGAGGAGGGATACGCGTAGGAACCCTTAAGGATGCCCGCTTTGGAGTCGTCGTATTTTGCCGGGGCCCCCACTTCCTGACCTTCGTTCCCCGCGGCCACGACGATGACGGTTTTGTTCGTATCGTTCAGCGCCTTGTAAGCCAGATACGTGGCGTTGAGAACGGGATACTCCGCCGTCGTGTGGGGAGGCCAGGGAGTCCAGCCGCCCAAAGACAGGTTCACCGCGTGAACACGCACGCCGCCCGCTGTCTGCAGATCCACGAGGTAGTCCAAAGCCTTTATGACTGAATCGTCAGGCGCGTACTCGTCCTGAAAGACTTTCAGGGGCAGGATCTTCACCCTCCAGTTCACGCCCGTCACGCCGGCGGCATTGTTGCCGACGGCTCCGATTATCCCGCTGACGTGCGTTCCGTGTCTCAAAAGGTCCGCGATGCCCTCTTTCGACCCCGAGAAGTCCCTGGCCCTTGCCATGTCCAGATTTTGCCTCAGGTCGGGGTGAGAGGCATCTATGCCCGTGTCGATGACGGCGATGGTGACGGTGTCGTTTCCCGTCGTCGTGTCCCAGACTTCGTCGGCCCGAATTTTCGGCAGGCCCCACAGTTTGCCGTAATCCGGGTCGTCGGGCGCGCGGCTGATTCTGTTGCGGTAGTTGGGAACGGCGGACAGAACCTCGGGATTCCGAAGCAGGTCCGCAATCAGTTCCTCTGTCGTTTTGGAGTCGGACTTCATGTGAACCAGAATCGCGCCGGCCGCCTCGGACAGGGCGGCGTAGGTTTTGACCGCGCTGGCCTGAGCGGACTTCGCGGCGTTTTGGGCGCGGATCTGCCCCGCCCCGCCCGAGGAGAAAGCCGACGCCTTCAGTTTCTGCCCCGTGCTGTTTTTCAGAACGACCAGCGCCTCGCCTTCGGCATATCTCGGAACTCTTTCGGCGCCCCGCGCCGGCGCAATCGCAATTATCAACAGCGCACTCATCAACAGCGCAACCAGCAAAAAGAACAGCAGACAAACCGGGCGTTTCAACTTCACAGCGTCCATTCGGCAATTCCTTCTTTCAGTACGGTCATCATATCTTGTCTTGTCGTGTCTTGTCTTGTCTTTATTTTTATCAGGCGGAAAGCCCCTCCCCGCCCATCGGGCGGCCCGCTCTCCCGCTTTCACCAGACCCATAGCGGGTCCAGGGCCTGCGGCCCTGGTGGCTACAGCCCTGGTTCTTCTTCTTCCTGTTTGTGGGCGGCGATGACTTTCCTGGCGATGTCGCCCGGAACCTCTTCGTAGTGGGAGTATTCCATGGAAAAGTTCCCCTGCCCCGAGGTCATGGAGCGCAGGACGATCGCGTAGCGGAACATTTCCGCCAGCGGGGCCTGAGCCTTCACGACCTGAAGGCGTCCGTGCGCCTCCATCCCCATGATGCGGCCTCTGCGGCTGTTGAAGTCGCCCATCACGTCGCCCATGTACTGGTCGGGAACCGTCACCTCGACGTTCATGATCGGCTCCAGCAGGACCGGCGAGGCGTCCAGGATTCCTTTTTTGAAGGACAATCTTGTGGCCAGCTTGAACGACATTTCGGAGCTGTCGACGTCGTGGTACGAGCCGAAGAAGAGCTCCGCCTTGAAATCGACCACCGGGAAGCCCGCCAGCGGCCCCTTCACCATGTACTCCCGAAGCCCTTTTTCGACCGCGGGGATGTAGTTCTTCGGCACCGCGCCGCCGACGATCCTGTCGACGAACTCGAAGCCCGCGCCGCGCTCCAGCGGGATGTAGCGGATGCTGACGTCGCCGTACTGGCCGTGCCCGCCGCTCTGCTTCTTGTGCTTGCCCTGCGCCTCGGAGGTTTTCTTGATCGTCTCGCGGTAAGGAACCTGCGGCGTTCGGGTCTCCAGCTCGACGCCGTACCTTTCCTTCATCTTCGCCAGCACGATGTCGATGTGCAGGTCGCCCATTCCGGACAGGACGTTGTCGTGCGTCTCCGCGTTCTTCTCGAACGTCAGGCTGCGGTCTTCTTCCAGAGTCCGTGTGATGGCGTTGCCGAGCTTGTCCTCGTCCGCGCGGCTCTTGGCGATGACGGCGACGCTGTAGACCGGGGCGGGAAACTCGATGTGGGGGAAGAGGTGCGAGGCCCCTCCCTTTACCGCGAGGGTGTGGCCGACCTTGGTGCTTTGCAGCTTCGGGATCGCGGCGATGTCGCCCGCGATGATTTCCTTCACGTCTCTGCCGTCCTTGCCCGTCATGAACTTGAAGGTGCTGACGCGCTCGTCCTCGCCTTTTTTTACATTGTAAATAGAAGTCCCCTCGGAGGAGAGGGTTCCCGAATAAACCCGTATAAACGACAGCTTGCCGACGTAGGGGTCGACCATCACTTTGAAGCAGAGCGAAGAGAAGGGGGCGTTCGCGTCGGGCGCGACATCCACCGGGGACGGGGAATTTTCTCCGTCCTTTTCGGGGTCTCCCTTTTCGGCCCTGACCGGCCCGCGGTCCACGGGCGACGGGAAGTACTCGACGATGAAGTCCAGCAGCTGCTGCACGCCGACGTTGGCCGCGGCCGATACCGCGAACACGGGCATGATGCGGCGTTTCGCGATGGCCGCGCGGACGATTCGTTTCAGGTCGCCGCCGTCCACGGTTCCGCCGTCGAGGTAGCGCTCCATCAGGGCGTCGTCCATTTCGACGGCCGCCTCGATCAGCGCCTCTTTCGCGGCGGCGGCGGCGGCCTCCATGTCCGCGGGCACGGCGGCCTCCGTGAACTTCCCGCCGCCGTCCGGCGTGTAAATGCAGGCTTTGTCGTTCAAAACGTCAACCACGCCTTTGAAGGAGGCTTCCGCCCCAATGGGCAGGAACACGGGAAGGGCGTTTTCGGAAAACTGTCCCCGGATGTCCGCCAGCACGCCGTCGAAGTTTGCGTTTTCACGGTCCATCTTGGAGATGCAGAAGGCGGTCGGAGAGGCGTTTTCCGCCGCGTACTCCCAGGCCCGGCCGGTCTGAACCTCCACGCCGCCGACCGCGCTGACCAAAACGAGAGCGGTGTCGGCCACCCGGATGGCGGCGCTCATCTCTCCCGTAAAGTCCGCGAAACCTGGGGCGTCCAGCATGAAAAGGGTTTTCCCGGCGCGCTCCATCGTCATGAGCGAGGCGCTTATCGAAATCTGACGCTTCTGCTCCTCGGAGCCGAAGTCGCTGACCGTGCTGCCCGACTCCGTCTTTCCCATGCGGGAGATCTGCCCGTTGTCGAAAAGCATGGCCTCCGCCAGAGTCGTTTTCCCCGCCCCGCCGTGGGCCACCAGCGCGAAACTTCTCGTGTTCTCAGGTTGACGCGATCCCATAACTTCTATTACCTCCTCGTTTTTATTTATTCCGGTTTCAAGGATTCCTCGATTGCGGAGGCCACTTCGTCGGGACGCGCCTGGCCTTTTGCCTCGCGCATGACGAGGCCCTGCAAGAATTTGACCTTCTTGCCCTTCGCGTCCTTGCCGGACCGGATCTCCTCGACCACGTCGGGGTTCGCGGCAAGCGTCGCGCGCACCAGATCCCCCAGCGCGCTCCCGCCCATGCCGCCCTCGACGGCGCCGCTCTTCTTCACGGCTTCCTCCAAAGACAGCCCCTCCAGCATGGCATCGAAAACCTGCCGGGCCAGGGTCGTCGAGAGCTTGCCGTCCTCGACGCGGAGAATCAGCTCCGCCAGAGACTCGGGTTTCACCGCCAGAGCGTCGGCGTCGACGTGTTTTTCGTTGACGGCCCGCAGAACCTCCGTGCGGACCCAGTTCCCGGCGCGCACCGGGTTTGCCCCGGCGGCGACGCAGGCCTCGAAGTAGCGCGCCACGTCGAGGGAGTCCGTCAAAACGGCGGCGTCCGTCTCGGTGAGGCCCATTTCCTTCACGTAACGCGAGGCCTTGTCGGCTGGCATCTCCGGCAGCGTTGCGCGAACCTCCTCCACCCACTCCGGCGATACGACCAGCGGCGGAAGATCCGGCTCCACGATGAACTTGCGGTAGAACTCCTTCACGCGCGTCCCCGACGTCACGCCTTTTGCGTCGTTCCAGTGCCGCGTCTCCTGCAAAACCTCGCCGCCCTCCGCCAGGATCTCCGACTGGCGCTTGATCTCGTACTCGATGGCGTGTTCAAGCGCCCGGAAGGAGTTCATGTTCTTGACCTCGACCCGGCGGCCCCAGCGCCCGTCCGAACATTTCACGGAAACGTTCGCGTCGAAGCGCATCATGCCCTTTTCCAGATCGACGTCCGACGCGCCCGAGTAGCGCACACGCCGCCGGAGCATCGTCACGAACTCCACCGCCTCGCGGGAGGAGGAAACGTCCGGCTCCGACACGATCTCCGCCAAAGGCAGTCCCGAGCGGTTATAATCGACCCAGGACGTTTCCGCCCCCTCCAGACGGCCGTCCGAGGTGCTGTGGTGCAGCTTGCCCACGTCCTCCTCCAGGTGCAGGCGGTTGATGCGGATTGTCTTCGGCTTGCCCGCGTCGTCTTTGATTTCGAGCCAGCCGTCCGCCGCGATGGGCAGGTCGCTCTGCGTGATTTGATAATTTTTGGGAAGATCGGGGTAATAATAGGATTTGCGGAAAAAAAGCGTCGTCGGCTGGACTTTGCAGTTCAAGGCCATCCCCGCCAGCATCCCCTGCCGCACGACCGCCCTGTTCAGAACCGGCATGGAACCGGGCAGGCCCATACAGACGGGGCAAATGTGAGAGTTGGGCTCGTCGTTCGTGTAGTCCGCGGAACAGGAGCAGAATATCTTGGATTTCGTCTTCAACTGAATGTGTATCTCGATGCCGATGACGGGCGTAAAAGTCAATTTATCGGACATAATCTGTAAACGCCTCCCGAAAAAACTTGATAAGATAAAAAAACTGATAAAAGAACCCTCCGGGGGCTTAAGGGCCGCAGGCCCTTAAGAATCCCATCTGCCGCGGGCCCTTAAGAATCCCTTTATAAAGACGCGATTTTGGGAGCGCCCAGAATTTTTTCGAGCGCGAAGCCGACGTTCAAAAGCTCTCCGTCGCTCCACCGGGGACCGACGAGCTGCAACCCCACGGGCAGGCCCGTCTTCTCTCCGAAGTTTTCGGCGCGCCCCGTCCAGAACGTGAAACCCGGCAGCCCCGCCATGTTCACGGGCAGAGTATAAAGATCCGACTCGTAGCCTTTCGTCGCGTCCTCGTCCATCTCTCCGATCTTCTCCGGCAGGGACGGCGTGACAGGCTGCAGGATGCAGTCCGCGCTCTCGAAAGCCCGCCTGAACTCCTCGGCGATAAGGGTCCGCACCCGCGTCGCCGCAACGTAGTATTCCTCGCTGCGGACGGGCTCCGTCAGGCACGTTCCCGCGATGATCCGCGACTTCACCTCGACGCCGAATCCCTCGGAACGCACCGTCTCGTACATCTCTTTCAAACCAGCGGCCCCGGGCGCGGCACGTCCGTAACGCACACCGTCGTAGCGCGCGAGGTTCGTGTGGGCCTCCGACGCCGCGATGGCGTAGTAACAGGCCACGGCATAACGGGCGACCGTCGGCAGGGAGACCTCGACGACCTCGGCTCCGGCCTCCTCGAAGAGCCGGGTCACGCGCTTCATCGCGTCCGCTATGGGCGCGTCGAGGGTGAAGCCGCGAAATTCCCTGACCAGAGCGACGCGTTTTTTCTTCAGCGCCCCCTCGCGGCAGGTGAAGTCGATCTTCTTGCCGGGCACGCTTGTGGAATCCCTGGGGTCGTGACGGGCCAGAATCTGCATCGCCAGCGCCGCGTCACCGACAGTCCGCGCGAAGGGGCCGATCTGGTCGAGCGAGGAGCCGTAGGCGATGAGCCCGTAGCGGCTGACCAATCCGTAGGTGGGTTTCAGGCCGTAAATGCCGCAGTAAGAGGCCGGCTGACGAATGGAACCTCCGGTGTCGCTGCCCAGCGCGACGGGAGTGTAGCCCGCGGCCACGGCGGCCGCGCTGCCGCCGGAACTGCCGCCCGGCACGCGGGAGACATCCCAGGGGTTCGCCGTGGGGCCGAAAGCCGACGTGCTGGTGGTGTTGCCCATCGCGAACTCGTCCATGTTGGCCTTGCCCAGAAGCACCGCGCCCGCGGAGGAAAGCAGCTCCCATACCGTGGCGCTGTAGGGCGGGGCCCAGTCTCCCAGAACGCGGCTGGCCGCCGTGGTTCGGATTCCGTGCGTACACATGTTGTCCTTCAAAATCACGGGAACCCCCGCCAGAGGCCCCGGATCCTCGCCGCGCGACACCCGCCCGTCAATCCGTCCGGCCGCCGCGCGCCCGGCCTCGACCGTCGTCGTGATGAGGGCGGCCAGCTTGCCGTCGCAGGCGACAGCCCGGCTCAGGCACTCGTCGAAGACCTCCGTCGCGGAAAATTTTTTTCCTCGCACGCCCGAGGCGATATCGCGCGCGCTCAATTCGTAAAGTCGCATCGTCTATTCCTCCACAATTCGCGGAACCTTGAAAAAAGAGCCCACGCCCTCCGTGCGGCCGGCCAGAATCTCCGGCATCCCGCCGAACGCCGCGGGAGAGTCCTCGCGCAGCGGGCATTCGGCAGCCTCCGCGAAACAAAAGGGCTCCACGCCTTTCAGATCCAATTCCTTGAACCGGTCCACCATGTCCAGAAAGCTGCCGATATAGCGCACCGCTTTCGCCAACTCCTCGTCCGTCAGCGACAACCGGGCCTCCGCCGCGATAGCGCGCACTTCCTCGCCGCCTAACTTCATTTCCGCACGTCCCTTCCCATTGTAATCTTTCCCATATCTAATCTCTTCGCCATCCAATTCTTGTCCGCATCGAATTATTCCCATGCCGAAACCTTTGAAATCGAAGCCTCCAGCCCCGAAGATCGATTATGCCAAACAGATTCCGTACATACTTTATTGACGCAAGAATTATAACAGTTTACTCGACTTTAGAGTATTATGAACGAAAATTACGCGGGAATCCCCATTTGTTCCTCGTTCAATTCCTCAATCAACTCCTCATTTATGCCCATTGCCTTTCACGCGTCCAAAGATCTCCCGCGCTCTCTTCTCAAATCGCTTTTACTTTTGCATTTAAGGGTGTTAAAATTCAGAGGCATTCAATACGGAGGAGGAATCGATTTATTGTGCGGAAAGTAAAAGACGTAACGAAAAACACGGAGGAAAGAACGAAAAGCATGAAAAACGTGAAGAATATTCTGGCGGGCTGCGTTTTGGGGATATGCGCTTTGACGGTTTTCGGCTGGGGCGCCTGGGCCGCGCCCGCGGAGCAGGCGGGCGCGCTTTCGCCGAAACCGGAGAAAAACCCCGACAAGGTGCTGGTCAGGATCGAGACGCAGGAGATCAAAGAGAAGGACATCGATCAGGTTATCGAGATGCTCGGACCTCAGGGCACGATGTACGACAACGAGCAGGGGCGGAACGTCATTCTGGAAGAGCTCGTGGCGTCCCGGCTTTTCTCCCTTTCCGGAGCGAAGGCGGGGCTCGACAAGACTCCCGAGTTCAAGGCCTCGGTGGAACACGTCGTCCAGCAGGCTCTGGCCAGAGCCGCCGTCGATGACCTCATGAAGAACGTCTCCGTCTCCGACGAGGATGTCAAAAAGTTTTACGACGAGAATCCGACCCAATTCGCAAACCCCGAGCAGATCCATGTCCGCCACATTCTGATCAGCGACGACATCACCAGCTCCGACAAGATCGTCGCCATTCTGGACGACCTGAAGAAAGGGGTCTCCTTCGATTCTCTGGCCGTGAGCCAGTCGATTTGCCCCTCCGCGCCGCAGGGGGGCGACCTGGGGTTCTTCGGCAGAGGCCAGATGGTGCCCGAATTCGAGAGCGTGGCTTTTGCCCTGCAAACCCCCGGGGACATCTCGGAGCCCGTGCTGTCCCCGTTCGGCTGGCACATCATCAAACTCGAAGAGAAACGCTCCTCCTCCGTTGTGCCCTACGACGACGTGAAGCCCCAGATTCTCCAGTATCTGGAGAACGAGCGAAAGGCCCAGAAATACCGTGAAGCGTTGGAAAAGCTGAGGAAAGAGTACCGCATCGAGTACCTGAACTCCGCGGCCGCGGCGCCGGAAAATAGTTCCCCGGCGCCGAAATAGGCGCGCCGGACTCGATTTCGAGAATTTTTTAATTCTTTGCGGCTTCGATCGTGATTTCCGTGTCATGACCTCGCCGTCATGACTTTTCTATTATGATCTTTTCATTATGACTTCTTCATCTTTGCGCCCGAGGGCCCCTCTCGAAATTCTGAAGGAGGTCTTCGGGTTTCGTTCCTTCCGCAAAGGGCAGGAGAGCCTTGTCGATCGGATTCTGGAGGGGCGGGACGTTCTCGGCATCATGCCCACGGGCGCGGGGAAGTCGCTCTGCTACCAGATTCCGGCTCTGGCGCTCGGCGGCCTGTCGGTCGTCGTGTCCCCGCTCATCTCCCTGATGAAGGATCAGGTCGACGCGCTGCTCCAGAACGGGGTTCGAGCGGCCTCGCTCAACAGCGCCGCGGATTGGGACGAGACCCGCGGCGTTCTGAGCGATGTCCGGTGCGGGCGGGTGTCGCTCCTGTACGTCGCGCCGGAACGTTTCGAGAACGCCTCGTTCCGGGAGTTCTTCGCGGCGCTCCGGGTGAGCCTTTTCGTCATCGACGAAGCGCACTGCGTCTCCCAATGGGGGCACGATTTCCGCCCTTCCTACCTGCGGCTCCCGGAGGTCGTCGGCCTTTTGGGAGAGCGTCCGCCCGTCGCGGCCTTCACCGCGACGGCGACGCCCGAGGTTCGCGAGGACATCGCGCTCAGGCTGAACCTGCGGGACCCCTTCGTCCTGACCACCGGCTTCGACCGCGCGAACCTGTTCTTTCGGGTCGAGCATCCCCGCGACAAGACCCTTTTTCTGCTGGACTACGTCCGACGCTTCCCCGGCAGCGCGGGCATCGTCTACTGCTCGACGCGGCGCGCGGCGGAGGAGGTCTGCGGCGCCCTGAACGGGAAGGAGTTCACGGCCGTCCGCTACCACGCGGGGCTCTCGGAGGAGGAGCGCCGCGAGAACCAGGACGCCTTCATCTACGACCGGACCCCGCTCATGGTCGCGACGAACGCCTTCGGTATGGGGATAGACAAATCCAACGTGCGCTATGTCGTCCACTACAACATGCCGGGCAGCATCGACAGCTACTATCAGGAGGCGGGCCGCGCCGGACGGGACGGGGCGCCCGCCGAGTGCGTGCTGCTCTTCGCCCCGAAGGATGTCGTCACGGCGCGCTATCTGATCGAGCAGGGGGAGAACAGCGAGAACCGGCAGACCCGCTACCGCAAGCTGCAGGCCATGATCGACTTCTGCAACACGAGCCGGTGCCTGCGCGCGCATATTCTGAACTACTTCGGGGAAACGGCGGACGGCGAACTCCCCGCCGGCGGAAACTGCGGCGCCTGCGGAAGCTGCGTCTCCGCCGGCGAAAAAACGGACATCACTTTGGACGCGAAAAAGATCCTCTCCTGCGTCTACCGCATGGAAGAACGGACGGGGCGGCGGTTCGGAATCTCCCTCCTGATCGACGTGCTGCGCGGCTCGCAAAAGGAACAGATCCGGGCGCTGGACCTCGACACGATCTCCACGTGGGGCCTGATGAAACAGCGCGGCCGGGAGGAGCTTCGCGAGATCGTCGGCTTCCTCGCGGCCGACGGCTGGCTGAGGCTCTCGGAGGGCGAGTACCCCGTGCTCTCGTTCACGGAAAAGACCCTGCCGTTCCTGAAGGGAAAGGAGACGCTCCTGATGCGCCGGCACACGCCGCCGGAACGCCCGGAACAAAACGCCTCTCTCGGCGGCAGACAGAAACGCGCGGCGCCGGAAGAAACGCCGCCGGCGCTTTTCAGCCGGCTCCGCGCCCTGCGGCGGGAACTGGCCGACGCGCAGCGCGTGCCGCCCTACATCGTTTTTTCGGACGCCGTCCTGTACGAACTCTGCGCGGCTCTGCCGGAAAACGAGGAAGAACTCCTCTCCATCCCCGGCGTCGGACAGGTGAAGCTGGAAAAATACGGCGCCCGCTTCCTGGAAATCCTGCGCGCCTGGCGCCTCGAAAACCCGAAGTGACGGCTTCTCAAGACATGAAAACCTTGGGGCTCCGCCCCAAACCCCGCCAGGGCCGTGGGCCCTGGACCCATTTTTCTTTTTTTGACCCACCCGTCGGGCGGGTCAAAAAAAGAAACGGGGCGCAGGGGTCCGCGACCCCTGCCGGGTCTGGGCGGAGCCCAGGCTTTTGTGTCCCGGGAACCGTCACTCTGCTTCGACGGGGTTTTTCAGGATGCCCACGCCGTCGATTGAAATTTCGACGGTGTCGCCCGGTTGGATGGGGCCGATGCCGCTGGGGGTTCCTGTGGCGATGACGTCGCCCGGTTCCAGCGTCGCGAAGCGGCTGAGGTGCGCGATGACGGCGGGGACGGAAAAAATCATGTCGCTGAAGGGGCTTTGCTGGACCACCTTGCCGTTCAGCCGCGTCGTCACCCGGGCTGTGGAGGACATGCGTCTTGTGACCAGCAGAGTCGGGCCGAAGGGGCCGAAGGTGTCGAAGCCTTTGGAGCGAATCCACTGGCCGTCTTTTTTCTGCAGGACGCGGGCGGAAACGTCGTTGAAGCAGGAGTAGCCCAGCACGTAATCGAGCGCGCTGTTTTCGTCCGCGTTCCTGCACGGTCTGCCGATGACGACGGCGAGTTCCCCTTCGTAATCGACCCGTCCCGTCCACGCGGGAAGTTTGATCGGGTCTCCGTGTGCCGCGAGACAGGTCCGCGGTTTCATGAAGACGCAAGGTTCGTCGGGAACCTGCGAATGTGTCTCCTCGGCGTGGGCCCGGTAGTTCAGGCCGATGCACCAGATCTTTGCGGGTTCGACCGGCGTCGCGAACACCGCGTCCTTTGCACCGACCTTCCGTCCCGTGGCCCGCAGGTTTTCGTCGAGCAGTTCCACGCACTCACCCGTCACTTTCCCCCACGAGACGCCGCCCGAAACGACGCGCGCCAAAAGCGTCCCTTCCGCCAATTTTTCCATCAAATCCCCGATAGCCGCCATATCCTGCCGTCCTCCCCAAGCCGTATAAGAAATCAAGAGCATGTTTCAAGAGTATTTGTACAATATTATACTATGCGGGAGCGGAAAGAGATGTATAAAATGAGATTCGACCGCCTCAAAAATTAAATTCGATTTTCGAGGCGGCTTGATCTTTCTCCTAATATGGGTTTCCACCCTTTAACCTGTTCCTGCGTCTGCCGCAGCCGTAAAATCGAGTGCAGTCTATCCGCGTTTCTTCCTCAAAAAGGAAACTAAGAAGCTCGGCAAACCTGCCAGGAATAAAGCGCCGAATCCGGCGTTGCATCCGCCGTCGCTGTCGCTGTTGGCATTCTTTGCGTCGAATATCAATGAGCAGGCATAATTTGTGCCGCTGTCCGCGTACGCAATCGCGAGCGCGTTGAGACCGGCGTGCGTTATGGTGTAGCTAAAACTGCCATCGCTGCCAGTCGGATTGGGCAGGTCCTGAAGATTGGCATCCCCGCCTTCATCCGGATCTTCATACAGCTCGGACGCCGGGTCGGCCCACTCGACCGCTGCGCCCGCAAGAGGAGCGCCATTCAGAACACTCCTCTCCTAATTTTCAAAATCAAATGTCGCACATACAAAACGGCTCACCACCTTTGCTCAAGCATATTGTTTTGCTAATAAAACTAAATGGTATCATAATAGGCACAGACTCGCAAGATGAGCACAGAAGAAATGATTTTTTTGACGGATTTTTAGTAACCGTTCACCCCCCCACGTCCGATTTCCATCTGAACATTGGTTTTCATTCAGGGGAATTCGGGGGGGGGGGTAGTGAGGCCGCTTTTGGGCGAACGAGCTCTGCCTCCTGAGCTTGAACGTTTACGATTTTTATCGAAAATCAGCAGATTCAGGAGTGGTTTTCAATGAAGGACGATAAAGAAAGCATGTTCTTCTTTTTGGGCGCGGTGCGCGATTTTGATAAAGATTTTGTCGGTAAGGCCAAACAAATTGTGGTTAAAAATAAAGCAAACGTTCAAGCTCCGGGGGGCGGAGCGTGAACGTTTACACAAATTCCGGAGACTAAAAACCCATGCAGGAGAACCTCAGGAGCGGGTTCGAGGTCCGCAAAGGAAATGAAACAGCGCTTTGATTATGGCAATAAAACGATCTTTATAGACCGATATACGGGAGCGGATCAACCGGATTCCCTCGGACGCGCGGTAGGTTTCAATGGGGCGTTTCCTGAGCATTTCCAGCAGATCGCCGCGCCACTCGGACTCCGCGAGAGTCTTCCAAAACAGATCGTCGCGCGGCGTGTCGCGGAAAACTTTCCACGGCTGCGCGCCGGCCATATGAACGATGGCGTTATCAATGTTATAAAAATCCACACAACGGTTGAAACGCTCGTCTACCCGGAAAACGTCACCGTCGTTGCTGAAAGCGGCGCAGAGAAAAGTATTGTCCGCATTTGTCGCAAAGTGCGCGTAACGCTTGAAAAAGTCGGACGCTTCTTTTACTAATTCGCGTTTTTCTCTTATCCGAGAGAGATTCATCAAGAGTACTCCAGCGTTAAAGAGTTTACTCCGGTCAAGGAGAACAGGCGGCATAGCCCAGCCGCATATTTTTGAGTTCCACCGAACCAGCCAGTTGTATTTTGCCCTGTCAACCGGCGGGTTGCGGGCCGCGACAAAAAACGCGTCTTGAGCCTCTTTCTGTTTGGAAACGGCCCAAAGCTCCGCGATATCCAAGTTGACGACAATGTCGCAGTCAAGACTTATTACCCAAGGTATATTTAACAAATTCGGAATCAAGAGACGATAGAGCGTACTTCGCCCATAAATGGGCCAACGTGCTTCCGGATTTGCGAAAATCTGAAGAACCTCTTCCCCGACATCAACAAAAGACACACTCTGTTCCCAGCGCTCCGCCGTTTGCTCGAAACGATTCCGATTCTCATCGGTCAACATGGAATCATGCAAAAGCGTGACATGAACACGGCTTTTGGTATGAGAAAAAATAGAAGTCATGACCACCCCGGCATAGCGCGCATAATCGCGAAAAGCCAGAGCCACCTGAATCGTATCGTCGGCAGCCATTGGAATGTTCTCCTTAGATTCAGGTATACTTGCAAAATTACGATGTTCTTCCCCACGATCGGCGTTCATTTCTGTTCTACCCCCTCAGACAGCGGATAAAAACAAAACGAGCGTTCGCGGCTCAGAAAAATTTTGGATTGGCTGGTTTGCAATAAACGGAATAAACGAAAAACGGCGCGAAAAACACGCCGTAAGAGAAAGGGGGAAAAAAACCTGAAGAAATCAGAATTCAGGCTTGTCGCTATTATACAGCTTCATATTTGAAAAAACATCAGTAAAAAGCATGATTTTCATCTCCCTGAGCGAATTTTATTTCTGCTCTGCGTTTTTCATCCTTCATACTTCTAAAGAACACACATTTCGCATTTTTCGCGCATTCCCGCGATTACACCTGTGCAGTATACCAAACGGCGGGCAAAAAATCACCCGCCCCCCTGAGCTTGAACGGTTACAGGCTGGGCGCGTTATAATAAATGGCGCGGGGAGGGATCGCTCGTGCCTGCAAAGTTGCAATTACTTTTTCAATCGACCCATAATATTCTCTCTGCCGCGGCGAACGCCCCGGCTTATTCTGCGCCGACCATCTGCTTGAGGGCATCCGGTCCCGGGAGGCCTTCGACATCGCTTACGGGGAGAGAGATCGTGACCGCGCCGGCGAGGGTCTGAGGGCCCGCTTTTTCGGCGATGGCCTTCATGATGCCGGCCTTTCTTTCGCTTGGGGTCAGGATGACGATGATTTCTTTTTCGGGCTGGAGGGATATTCCGAAGAATTTTTCCGCGCCGGAGAGCGCGAAGCCTTTGGCGTTGATGATGGTGCCGCCCGCCGCCTTGCCGGCGCGCGCCGCGTCCATGACCTCCTGATTGTATCCCCGGTTCGCCACAGCGAGGATCAGTTCGTAGTCGAATTGCTGTTCCATAGAATATTCTCCCCCTCTTTTGTCCGCTCCGGCGAGAACCTTCACGGCCTCCTTCACGCAGGCGCCGGAAAGCGGCGCCGTGAAGGCGATGCCGTGTCCCGGCCGCTTCAGGTCCAGCGCCCATTCGAGCTGGGAAAGGACATCCCGCGCGTCGATATAGGACATGACGCTGAACAGAATCGTCTTCTCGGTCTGCCCCAGCCCCAAGTAGTTCAGTATCTTGGAGTTGGCGGTCCCCTTTCCCAGAGTCAGCAGGTTGAACAAAGTCTTCCGGCCCTGCAGCGCCTCCGCGGCCTTCCCGCCCTTCCCTCTGTCGCAGATGACGATCAGGAGGGACAGAGAGGGAATCGTCCTGTTTTCATGTTCCATTCCGCTTTATCCTTTCCGCCGTCTTGCCGGCTTTCCGCCTCAGAACAGGGAATCCTCGGCGTCCGAACGCTCCGCATCCAACGCCCGTGCCTTTTTCAGCTTCAAGTTGTACAGCACGCCGACCAGCTGCAGGGTGACGGGCGGCATCATCGCGATCATTCCCACTACGCCGAACGCGTCGGTCATGATGTCGCCCCCCAGGGACTCGCAGACGCCGAGGGTGAACGGCAGCACGAAGGCCGCGCTCATCGCGCCGGCGGCGACGCCCCCGGAGTCGAACCCGATCCCGACGAAGATGCTCGGGACGAAAAACGTCAGGGCCAGAGCCAATGCGCAGCCCGGCAGAATGACCCACCAGATCGAGAGCCCCGTCAGCATCCTTATCATCGTCAGGGACATCGCGAGCCCGACGCCGAGCGCCATGGCGGCAAGCAGCATACGCCGCGGAATCGAGCCGTTCGTGATCTCCTCGACCTGCCGGGTCAGAACGTGGACGGCGGGCTCCGCGACGACGACGCAGGCCCCGATGAAGAGGCTGATCGGGGGCAGAACCCAGTTGTTCGGGAGCGCCCCCATTTTTTCGCCGAGAAACCTGCCCGCCGGCATGAAACCCCGGTTGACCCCCGTCAGGAAAACGGTAAGCCCGCACATCAGGTAGAGGAGCCCGACGCCGATCCTGACCAGCTCCGTCCTCGAAAGCCGCAGGTGCGTGATCTGAAAGATCGCGAAAATGCCGATGATCGGGACGATGACCATGGCGACGTCCCGGAAAGAGTGAACCAGCCCGTCGGCGAACAGCCGGACGAGCTCGCCCGCCGCGCCGACCGTGGCCTGCGCCTCCGTTTCGTAGCCGGAGGCGCGGGCGTCGAAGAACAGCCCTATGAGCAGAATCGCCACGATGGGGCCGACGGAGCAGATGGCGCATATGCCGAAGTTGTCCTCCTCCGACCCCTGGCCGCTGCTGACAGCCGCGATGCCGGAGCCAAGCGCCAGAAGGAACGGCACGGTGATGGGACCCGTCGTGACGGCCGAGGCGTCGAAGGCGACGGCGAGATAATCGGGCGAAAAAACGGCGATAGCGAACGCGAGGGCGTACATCACGATGAGAACGCAGGCGAGTTTCAGCCGGAACAGGACGCGCAGCATCGCCAGCACCAGAAAAGCGCCGACGCCGCCCGCGACGCCGATCAGAATCGCGAGATTGGGCACCGAGGGCACCTGTTCGCTCATGACCTGCAAATCCGGCTCAGCCACCGTCACGATGAACCCGAAGATGAAGCAGCCGGCGGTCAGAAGCGCCAGGTTTTTCGACCGCAGGAGCGTCGAGCCGATGTGCGCTCCCATCGGCATCATCGCCATTTCGGTCCCCAGCGAAAAAAGCGTCAGCCCGACAATCAGAATCGCCATGCCGCAGAACATCAGAGCCAGCGTCCCCGCCGGTATCGGAACGAGAGTGAAATGAATCAGCAGGATGACGAGTCCGATGGGCAAAACGGCTTGCAGCGACTCCTTCAGCTTCTCCAACAGAATTTTCTTCATTTTCCTTCACTCTCCTTCATTCTCCGCCCGCCGTTTCCCGACAGTATGCCAGACTCGTCCCGGCCTGACAAGCGTGTAACCGGTCAAACAAGCGTGTAACCGTTCAAACCCCGTGTACCATGTTCGTCAGACAGGCGTTTACCCGCCGTTTTTCTTTCGTCCGCCGGGCGGCGCGAAAAGTGTTAAGATTAAGAGCAGTAAGCAAGGCATTTCATTTTTGTGGGGAGGTTTTTTCAATGGCAAAGAAAGAGGTCGTTTACGGCGTAAACGACACGCCGCCGCTTCCGATCATGCTGTTGGCCGGGGCGCAGCACGTTTTGACGCTTTTCGGGGCGACGACGCTCGTGCCCCTGATCTTCGGCCCCGCGATGGGCATGAACGCGGAGCAGCTCGCCAAATTCATCGGCTGCGTCTACTTCGGCATGGGCGTCGCGACTCTGATTCAGACGCACCCGAAACTCGGCTCCGGCCTGCCTATCGTGCAGGGGTCGAGTTTCAGCTTCATTCCCTCGATCATGACGATCATCGGGGCCTACAGCGCGAGCGGGCCCGAAACCGTCATGCAGTACGTGGGCGGGGGGCTGATCGTCGGGGGAATCCTTCTGGGACTGGTGGGCTACACCGGCCTGGCGGGGCGCATCCGCCGCTTCATCACGCCGGTCGTCATCGGCCCGACCATCATGGCGATCGGCTTTTCCCTCGCGGGCACGGCCGTCGGAAGCGCGTCCCAGTTCTGGCCCGTCTCCCTGCTGGTCGTCGTGCTGATCTTCGCCTTCAGCCTCGTGATCGACAACAAAATCGTCAACATCTTCGCCGTTCTGTCCGCCATCACCGCCGCCTATCTGGTCTGCGCCGCGGCGTCCGCCGCGGGTTGGGTGACGGCAGGGCATCCGGCCTTCGTCGATTTCAAGAACGTGGCGGGCGCCCCCGTCTGGCGCACGGACATTTTCATGCCCTGGGGCGCCCCGAAGTTCAGCCTGCCCGCCATCGGCGCCATGCTGGCCGGCTTTTTCGCTGTCATGATCGAATCGATCGGAGACTATCATTCCTGTTCCTACTCCGCGGGTCTCGAAGACCCCGACGCCGCGACGATCAGCCGCGGCATCGGCGCGGAGGGGTTCAACTGCGCCCTCGCCGGCCTGCTGGGGGCCGTCGGCACGACCTCCTACACCGAGAACATCGGACTGATCAACCTCACCGGCGTGGCGTCGCGCAGCGTGGTCCGCACGGGGGCGGTTCTGCTCATCGTGATGAGCCTTCTGGGCAAGGTCGGCGCGCTCGTGGCGACTCTGCCCACGCCGGTCATCGGCGGAGCCTACATCGCCCTCTTCGGCGCCATCGGGGCGTTGGGCATTCAGGTGCTTCTGCGCGCGGACATGGGAAGCCAGCGCAACATCCTCATCGTCGGGTTCGCCTTCCTGATGGCGATGGGCCTGCCGGGCTGGATGGAGCAGGAATCGGTCCGTATCGCCCTCATGGACCCGAGCCGCGGGGAGACCCTGTCCACATTGGGGGGGATGCTCTGGGCGATCCTGAAAACCCCCATGGCCGTGGCCGGAATCTGCGCGGCGGTCTGCGATTCTCTGGTGCCCGGCACGGACAGGGAACGGGGAATAACGGCTTCCTGAGCGAAGCAGGACACGCACGCGTGTCCTGAGCTTTAAGAGCGGATGGCTTTGCGATCGAATGGCTTTGAGTACAGTTATGGAGAGCCCGATGACGGACGAGACCGGCAGCGTCAGGATAAACACCATCGAAGAGCGCATCACGCGTTTGCTGCGTGACAGTTTGGACGAGTTGTTCCTTCTCCGCAGGGAGGAGACGGAAAACCTGAAGCTCGTTCGGGAACGCGGCCTCGCTCTGACGCGGGAACTCCGGGATTTGGCGGCGCGCATCGATAGGGCCCTCAAAACTTACGAGCGATTCCGCGGGGAACTGCTCGAAAGCGCCAAGCTCGGCGAGACCGTCGAGGAAAAGACGCTCTACGATCAGGCGTCCCAAGCAATGAGCGCGCTCGGTGCTCTGGAGGAGCGCCACCGGTTTCTGTCGGCGCAGAAGCTAGATCTGCTGAACGAAGAACGCCGTCTGGAGCGTTCGATCTCCAGGAGCGACAGCATGGGGAACCGTCTGCGCATGGTGCTCAATCTGATGACGGTCCCGGAGGACGTTCTCGAGGCCGACGCCGCTTCCCGCAGCATGGAAACGCTGTCGGCCGCCTTTCAGATGGTTGAGCGCGAGGCGGCGGCTCTCACGCGGGAACTCCATGACGGGCCCACCCAGACTTTTTCGGCGGTCGGCCTGATGCTGGAAATGGCCCAGGTGTTTCTGAAAAAAGAGGACTACGGAAGCGCCGCGGGAGAGATCGACCACGCTTTGGAGCAGAACCGCAGCGGACTGAACGAACTCCGCGCGCTCCTGTTCAGCCTGAGCCCCACGGGGATACAGGAGGGCTTCGAGACCCCGCTCAGGCGGCTGGCCGCGCAGCTGCGCCAGCTGCGCGGGTGCGAGCTGTCTTACGTGCTGAAGGGAGAGTTTGGCGGCATCCCCGTGAACACGAAAATCGGGGCGTTCAAAACGCTCCATCAGGCGGTACTCAACGCGGTGCTTCACGGAGCCTCCGAGGTCAAGGTGTCCGTCCGCTGCGTCAAAAAAGTTCTGGAGGTGCGCGTCACGGACAACGGCGAGGGTTTCGATGTCGAGCAGGAAAAAGAAGCGGCGAAGGACCGCGAGTCGTACGGCCTGCGGAACATGGAGGAGCGGATAAAAATGCTGGGAGGCAAGCTCACCCTCTCCAGCGTCCCCAAAAAAGGCTCCAGCATCTCCTTCTCCATCCCGCCGGGGCTGTAGGGCCTGGGGAACAGTATACGGAGATAAAAAAAGCGGCAACGATTGTGATTTTGAACCACAACCTTATCGAAGAGAACGAGAGTTTTAGCGATGATGACCGCCGGTCGCTTTCATAAACCGTTATGAAGGAAGCAACGGAAAGAGATTTTTCCGAATCAGGGGCGGTGTTTCTTCAACCAGCCATATCAAGAATTTATGGCGGAGACGTAGAGATTCGAACTCTAGGAGTATTGCTACTCAGACGCTCTCCAAGCGCCCGCCTTCGACCACTCGGCCACGTCTCCACACACGTACCACCTAACGGAGTCATTATGTATTAAGGTGGAGCCATTTGTCAAGCCAAACTCCAATGCATGTCACTCGTCAGTGAAAATGTCGGTTACAGTACAGTGGGGCAGAGTTAGAGTAAGGACAAAACCGAGGAGAGCAGGTTGTAAGAAGATTTTTTCAGGGTAGAAAAATAACTGCTGATT
>JAISMH010000096.1 GCA_031276855.1 Synergistaceae bacterium | reverse complement strand
AAACGGAGTCGGGGGACCTCGCCGAGCTTTCCCTGCCCGCCGGGCACCCGCTGCTCTTTCAAGCTTCGGCCGGCGCGCGCGGCTGCCTGGGGGCCGCCTGTCCCTTCCGAGGGCGCTGTTTCGTGACTCAGGCCTTTCGGGAGGCGCAGGACTGGCAGGTCGTCGTCGCCAACTATCACCTCTTTTTCTCGCACATTATGGGAGGAAAGGGGTCTTTTCCGGTCCGGTACGACTGGCTGGTCTGCGACGAGGCCCACCGCATCCCCGACGCCGCCCGCAACGCGGCGACGGTGGAGGCGGGCGCCGAGGACGGGGCGGCGCTCCTGCGCTCCCGCGCGCTCGCGGGGTTCGAGCCCTTTCTGGTCAAAGAGGGAATCGACGCGTCCCTTTTCCGGGAGCGGGCGGAGGCCTGCCGGAACGCCCAAACCGCCCTGTTCGAGCTGGCGGAGCTGCGTTACCGCCAGGGCGAGGGAATCGCCGAATGCAGCGGGGACGTCCTGCGCAAGGGGGAGGAGCTGATCGATTCTCTGGAGACCCTGATCAGGCCGCTTCGCGAAATCGAGGACCGCTTCGCGTCGGGCGGGTTCGAGAACGACTCCGGGCTGGGCGAGGCGGCGGCCCTGGCCAGCTGGATCGGCGACCTGCGGGAGTACGGGCGGGCCGCGCTGTGGTGCCTGAAGGTCGAAAACTTCCCGGACTGGAGCTATTGGCGCGGCGCGTCCGCTCTGACGAGCGCGCCGGTCGTCTGCGCGGACATCGTGCGGGACGCGCTCGAATCCGAGGGGCCGGAAAAGAGCGTCCTGATCTCCGCCACCCTGTCCGTGACGGGGGATTTTTCGTTCTGGACGCGGGAGACGGGCATAAAGCCCGACAAAACCCTTGTGGTGGAGTCCCCCTTCGACTACGCGAACCGGATGGAGATTCTGGTGGTGGACATCGGGATAGCCGTGGGCGCCCAAGGCTACGACGACAGGATTTGCCGCGTCGTCCAGCGCCTGTGCGACGAAAACGACGGGCGGTCTCTGGTGCTGCTTTCCTCCCTGCGCCTCCTGCGGGCGCTCGCCGGGCGGATGAAGGCCCGCGCGTCCGGCTACGAGGTGCTGGTTCAGGGGGACGAGCCCCAGAGAGACCTGCTCCGGCGCTTCCGGGAGGTCGAATCGTCCGTGCTGATCGGCAGCGTCTCCTTCCGGGAGGGGGTGGACGTTCCGGGGGAGGGGCTGACCCAGGTCATCATCGACCGCATTCCCTTCTCCCACCCGAACGACCCCATCGTTCACGCCCGCGGCGTTCTGGAGGGCCGGGAGTCTTTCGTGAGGACGGTTCTGCCGAGCGCAAAAATGTTCCTGAGGCAGGCCGCCGGGCGTCTGATCCGCGCGACCTCGGACCACGGCCGGGTGGCGCTTCTGGACAGCCGCGTTCTGGATCGCCGGGAGTGGAACATTCCCGAAAGCCTCCCGCCCGGCAAATACCGGCGCCTCTCCGTCAGAGGACAGGGAGAATGACAGAAAAAATGAAAACGGGCATGGGAATGAAAAAACGATCGGGTTCCGAATCGGGTTTCAAATCAGGTTCCAAATGGGGTTCTATTCTGCCGGAGGTGCTGATTGCCGCCTGCATACTGGGGGCCGTTCTTCCCCCGGTGTTTTCCGCGTTCGGAAGCATATTCATGTCGGAAGTGCGGGTTCACGAGGCGTCGCTCAAGGCGTTCGGCGCGGAGTGGTGGTTCAACCGGCTGGAGCTTCCCGTTTCCGCGGCGGCTCTGGACGCCATGCCGCGCGAGGACGAACGCGGCAGGATGCGTTTTCGCTGGGAAACGGAAAAAGACGCCCACGGCGCTCTCCGCGTGACGCTGAGCGTCTCGGGCCGGGCTTGGGGCGACGTTCCCCTCGTGACGAGCCGTGTCTTTCCGTAGGCGCCCCGGCTTCACTTTCGTAGAAATTCTGATTGCCGTCACGATCGGCGCGATGCTGGGTACCGTCGTCGTACAGGCCGCGTCCTATTTTATCTCCATCGAAAGGCGGATTCTGCGCGACGCCCTGGCGCGGGAGAGGGGCCGGAACGTCCTGTCGATTCTGGAGCCCCGCGTCCTCCACGCCGGTCTGGGGCTCACCTGGAGGCGGGCCGGGGACACGTTCCGGCGTTCATTCGGGGGAAACGCGGCGGACGCGCCGCCTCCCGGCCGCTGGCCGCGGGGGCCGCTTCAGATCTGGGAGGGCTATCCGTCGCTCTTGAAGCCCGTGCCCGCGCCGGAGCCGGATGGCGTGTATCGGGGGCGGGGCGTCTCCATTCTTTACGCCGTGCCCTCCGCCCTCAAGGCGAAACCGGAGAACAACGGCCCCGTCGAGATGACCGAGGGGGTCCCCGTGACGGTCGAACTCGTCCCGAGCGGGAACCCGGAGGCCGTCGACGAGGATCTGCCGATGCGCGATTTGAGGCGCTGGGTGACCTTTCCCCTCACGCGGCTGCCGGTTTACGCGGGCGGCTATACCAACGGGAAGCTGACGATACGGCTGGCGGACGGCTCCGGCCTTTCCGCGGTGCTGCGGCCCTATGACGAGATGCACTACCTGAGGGCCGAGCGTTTTCAGACCCAGGACGGCCGGTTGTTCTCGCAGGAACTGACGGCCGAGTGGACGAATTTGGAGGACAGGCAGGAGGGGGTGCTGGAAATGTGGTTCGAGTGGACGCCGTCGAAACGTCTTCTGGAGGCCTGGATACTGACGGCGGGAGGCGAGTCCCCGGAAGGCGGCCGTCCCGGAGAATGGCCGAAGGAGGCCCCCTGGCGCGCCGAGTTCGAGCGCCTCGGCCTGGCAGTCACGCGCGGGTCCTGGATTCTGCGCGGCATGTGACGCGGAGGGCCGAAGCAATAAAAAAGATGAAAAAGATGAAAAAATTGGCGGCTTCGCGGGGTTACGCGCTCTGCTGGACAATGCTGCTTATCTTCACGGCGTCGGCCCTGCTGGCTCTGGCGGCGGCGCACGCCTCCTATTTCTCCGGCGTGACGGACGTGTTTATGCGGCGCGCTCGGGCAAGGTCGGATCTGCTTTCTCTGACGAATCTGGCGCTGGCGTGGCTGAAATCGGAGATAAAAGCGGGCGCGGTCCCCGTCGCGGACGCCGTCAAATCGGACGGGCATTTGACGGACAGCGAGAATTTATGTGTTTTCAGCCTGGAGAACCCGGCCGGGGAAATAAAGATCGGAAAAATAAAGATTACAGGAAGCGTGAAGGTCTTCGATTTGGGATACGACCCCGAAAAAGCGGCGGTTCCGCCGGACGGGCTTTTGTTTTTCCCGCCCTCTCTCCCCGGCGCTTACCTCGTCCGCGCGACCGCCGCGGAACAGGGGCTGGCCTCCATGACGGCGGAGAGCGTTTTTATTCTGGTCTCCGCCGACGTGCCCGGGGCGGGTACCGTCTGGATTTTAGAGGAAGAGGCTCTGTTTTCGAGGGAAATATTTCGGTAGTAACCGTTCAAATTACGGGAATCGGACTGCGAAAACAACGCGCGTTCCCGTCGCTGCGCTGTGTTATAATCCGCCCCGGCAGGGCTTTTGTGTATGTATCAGTATAGGGGTGGACCGCATGGCTTCCATATTCACGAAAAGTTCCAGAAAGAACAGAAACAGTTTCGCAGGCGCGGCGCTTCACGGAGATTCGCTGCGGTATCTGGAGCTGAGCGGCGCTTTGGGGTCCTTGAGCGTCGTCAGGCAGGAAATGATTCCCCTAGGCCGGGGGATCATCGTCAAGGACTCTTTGGCGGACACGGGCAGGCTTCTGCCCGCGCTGGAGGAACTCAAGTCCGCGCTGGGCGGTTTCCATTGCCCGGTGGCTCTGGGCATTCCCGCCAGAGACGTGATTTTGCGCCTGCTCGACTACCCCAGGATGGACATCGGCGACGTCAAAGAGGCTCTGCAGCTGGAGTTCGACAGATTTTTCCCCTATCCTTACGCGGAGGCGGCGGCCGACATCTCCGAGGTCGAGGTGCCGAACCGGGAGGCGGCGGACAAGATCTTCGTTCTGGCCGCCACGTGCAGGCGGCGCGCCGTCGACGACCTCATGAGGATGACCGCGAGGGCGGGAATGACCCTGTCCGCGGTCGAGCCGGTCAACGTGGCGTTTTTCAGGGCGGCGGCCGGCCCTCGGGGGAAGCCGGGCGGCTATTTCGTCGTGTTCGTCGAACCGGAAACCACCCATATCATTCTGGGCTACAGGGACAACGGCATTCTTTTCCGCTCGGCCTCCGTGGACCTGACGACGCAGGAACTCCGCGAATCCGACGACGGGCTGATGCCGATCCTGCGGGACGTGCAGAACACCGTTGTTTTTGCCGGAAACCAGTATAAGGAGCTTGCGCTGGACAGTCTCGTCCTCGGCGGACTCCTGGGCCGGGACTCCCGCCTGCCGCTGCTTCTGGAATCGGGGGCGGCTCTGACCGTCTCCGTCCTGGACGTGCGGGAGCTCTGGGGGATCTACTCTCCGGCGGGCGGCATCGGAGGTTTCGAGGCGGCATTCGGATTGGCGGTGAGGAATCTGACATGAAAATGCAGTTCGATCTGAGACCCGCGGACCTGATCAAGAGGGAAAGCAAGAAGAGGTCGTTCAATCTGACGCGTCTTCTGGTGATGCTTCTGCTTCTGCTGTTCCTGGGCAGCACCGGTTTTTATCTCGCGGCGGCGACGCTGTCGCTCCTGGCCCTGAGGGATTCCGTGGAGTACAAACAAAGCGAAGTGAACCGGATGGAGACCAGCAAAACCGCTCTGGAGGCGGAGATACGGCGCCTGCAGCAAAGGGAAAAAGTCTTTACCGAAACGCTGAAAATCATGCAGGACGACCTTCCGACGCTCGAAATCTTCGAGGCGCTGGAGACCTGCACGGAACCGGGCATGAGGATTTCCGACCTGAGATACGCCGCGGGGGCGAGCCCGACGGTCATCCTGAACGCGGCGGCCGACACGGACGAGCAGACCACTCTTTTCAGAATCGGGCTGGAGAACAGCGGCGTGTTTTCGAGGGTGACCATGCCGACCTCCAAGCTCGACGAAAGGACGCGGAAAGTCCAGTTCACGCTGAATCTGACCCTGCTTCCCATCGGCCAGATCAAGACGCCCGGGGCGCGGTGAGGAGGCGGGGACGAGATGCAAGACAATAAAATGACGCAAGACAATAAAATCATGATTTTGGGCCTCCTTTTTTCCCTGTTCTGCGTGTCCCTGATCGGAGGGGCTTACTTTCTGGACAAGACTCTCACGGAACTTCAGACGAGATACGACGGACTGGAGCAGCGCAGGGTCGATTTGAATCAGGAGACGCGGTCCCTGATGGAGCGGAAGACCGTTTTTTCGGAGGCCTTCTCCGCCCTCGAAAACTACAAAATCAACGCCGCCCCCAGCAACGTCCGTTTCTACGAGGACGTGCAGCGGGTCGTGCAGGCGCAGGGCCTCCACCTTCTTTCGACCCAGGAACTGGGGGGAACTTCGGGAGAGCGCAGCGCCATGACGCTGTCGGTGAGAGGGGACTATTACGCGTTCATGCAGACGCTGGCGGGCTGGAGGAACACCCCCACGACGATGCGCGTGTCGGCGTTTTCCGTGACGTCTCCCCGTACCGCCGGCGCCGCGCCTTCGCGGGGGGAGATCGAGGCGGCCGTCACGGTGGAGGCCATCGTCAGCGAAGGCGCCCCCGCCGCCAAATGAAGCGGCCGCGTAAAGCGTCTGCAATGAAGTGTCTGTAATGAAGTGTTTATAATGAAGCGTCTGCTCGAGCGAGCGAGGTGATTCGGAATGGAAGAGCGGATGAGCTGGGGCGAGGCCTTCAGAACCGCCCTGGGGAACCTGACGGGAACCAACGAGGAGGGCAAAAGGGTGCGTTTGCTGTTTCTCCTGCTTTTCGTCGGAGGAATCGGCTTCGCGGTCTTCAGCTACCGGAAATCCCTGATACTGCTGGAAGAAAAATCGTTTTTTCCCTCGCGCCCGCCGACGGAGACCGCCGCGGACAAAAAGCGCCTGACGGACATTGTGAACGAGGTCAAAAAGACGTCCGAGGCGCGCGCCAACAGCGCCGTCGCGGTGCGTTCCATGCAGGAAATGGGAAAGTACGTCTTTGCGGAATCGCTTTCCGCCGCCCCCGCGGACACGGGCCCGGCGGAGGAATCCGGCGAAGAGTGGGGCGAGTATCCGCCGGAGGGGATCGTCCTGCGGGCCGTGATGGTCATGGGCAAGCAGAGCGTGGCGGTGATGGATATTCCCGGCGTCGGCAGCGGCATGATTTTCAAGGCGGGGGACACCTTTATGGCAAGAAGGGGGCGCATCGTCCGCATCACCCCCGATAAGGTGGTTCTGAGCTGGGGCGGAAAAACTTGGGACATCGTCCCCGGTTTTTAAGTTTTCGGATTGATCGGGAGATGAGGACAATAACATGAAAATACCGACCCGCAACAAGGAAATCTTTCTCGCGCTGTTACTGGCGTTCGTTTTCTTCGGGCGCGCCGAAGCCGGCGGGGCTTCCCCCGCCGGGGAAATAAAGGATCTGCCGCCCCTTCTCTCCGTGGAGCTTTACCAGCTCGGAGACGCCGACCTCATACTCGGCCTGCGGGGAAGGGCCCTGCCGCTGCCGGAGGCCGACATCTCCGGGAACACGGCGGCGTTCGTTCTGAGGGAGGTCCGCAAGGACAAATCCGTGGATGAAAACCGTCCGTCCATGAGCTTGCTGCCGATGCTCTCGCGCCTCGATGTCCGGCAGGACGGGCGGGACGTCGTCGTCACCCTGACGCTGAACAGGCCCGTGCAGCTGCAGGCGATGAGCGGCTCGGAACCCGCGGACGCCTACACGCTGCGCCTGATGGAGGCGGAACGCCGTCAGAAGCTGCGCGGCGAACCCGACGCGACCCGGCAGCCCCAGACGCCCAAAACGCCGGCCGGCCCCTTCGCCGTGAACACCCCGATCACGCTGAACCTGCGCGACGCGGAGCTGCGGGACGTTTTCGCGATGCTGGGCGTGCATCTGAAGAAAAACATCATCATCGACCCGTCCCTTCCCTCCGTGCTGGTGACGATGTCCCTGAAAAACGTGCCCCTGAGCGAAGCCTACGATTATCTGATGAAGACCTACGACATCGGCTGTAAGATCGTCGGCAAAGACACCCTCATCGTCGGCACGGCGGACGGACTGGCCAAAATTTCCGGGGAAGAGGAGACGCGCATGTTCCGCATCGCCTACGCCGACCCGGCGGCTCTGGCGCCCCTTCTGCCCAGGCTGACCCGAATCCGGGACGACAAGCTCGTCGTGGACCCGCGCCTGCGCGTCCTGTACGCGACGTCGATCCCGTCCATTCTGGAAGAGGTCGCCATCGCCGTTCAGAGGCTGGATCACCCGGGCAGGCAGGTCATGCTGCACGCGCGGATACTGGAGTTTACGAACAACGCGGGGCTCGAGGTGGAAACGGCCCTCAACGCCGTGTACGAACACTGGTGGTTCAACTACAGCGGCAACTCGGGGGTGCGGAGCGGCTACGCGGACGACAACCGCGTAGGCAGGCAGATCAACACGCAGAATCCCGACTCGGCGCTCGTCCCCGTCACGACGGATTTGACGACCCCGATGCAGGGCGTCTGGCGCGAGTTCGACGCGGCCTTCCGCGCGGTGGAAAACAAGGGCAAGGGCAAGACCCTGGCCAATCCGTCGCTCATCGCGATCGACGGACAGCCGGCGACCATCAGCCTGACGCAGGACTATCCCTACATTTCGGGAAGGGACGACGGAGGCAATCCCTCCTGGTCCACCGAGACCGTGGGGCCGCAGATGACCCTGACCCCGAAGATCGGGCGCGACGGGTTCGTCACGGTGGAAATCGACATCGAGACGGGCGAGATCATCGGCATGAGCGCGGGAAGCACGGGCGAGCAGATGCCCCAGACGTCCACCCGCAAGGTCACGACGCACGTCCGCGTGCGCAACGGGGAGCCGTTCGTCGTGGGAGGGCTTTTCAGCGAGAACGACACGCGGACGACGACGCGGATTCCCGTGCTGGGATCCATTCCCCTGTTGGGGGAGCTTTTCACTTTCAGGAACAACACGCGGCGCAACACGCAGGTCGCCATCGTCATCGTGCCCTACATTCTCCACACCCCGGACGCCGCCGTCGAGCAGGAAAGGGTCATGAGCCGGCAGTAGCCGACGGATGCGGGCAGGAGAGCGCGGGCGAAGGAACTTTTAACGCAAGGCGGGAAGTTGCGGTATAATACGCAAAGACTTCCCGCCTTTTTGACGGCCGGACGGCCCGGGCGGCAAAGAAGCCGAAAACGAGAGCGGATAAGAGAAGAAGCGGATAAGAAAAGAAGCGGGTAATAAAGCGTCTGTAAAGCTGTAAAGCGTCTGCAAATGTTGCGGCGGCTGTCAATAACGCGGCGTTTGTCAATAACGCAGCGTCTGTCGATAATGGAGGAGTGCTCGGATGGCACAGGTAGTGGACACCACCGATTTTTATGCGGGATTGAAATTCCGATGGCAGGATGCCATCTGGGAGATCGTGGAATTCGATCATCACAAGATGGGACGCGGCGGCGCGGTGGTGCGCACGAAACTGCGCAACGTTGAGACGGGGTCGATCGTGGAAAATTCCTTCAAGCCCGGAGAGAAGTTCGAACGGGTCATCTACGAGGATAAACCGGCTCAATTCAGCTACAGAGACGGGGACGACTACGTGTTCATGGACCTCGCGACCTACGACCAGATGACGATCTCCCCCGAGGCGCTGGGCGGCGCGGCAAAGTATCTGGTCGACGACATGGAGATCAAAATCGAGGTCTTCGAGGGAAAGATCATGGGGATCGAACTTCCCAAGAGCGTCACGCTGAAGGTGACGGAGACGCCTCCCAGTTTCAAGGGGGATACCGTTTCGGGCGGGGGCAAGCCCGCCGTTCTCGAAACGGGAATAACGATTACGGTGCCCGTTTTTGTCGAACCCGGAGAACTTGTCGTGGTGGACACGAGAACGGGATTGTACTTGGAACGGGCCAAAAAATAGGGCGAAAACAGGAAGAAAATCAGGAAAAAGAAAAACAGGGAGGTGGAAGATTTTGAACTCCAGGGAACGTATCGCGTATCTCAGAGGGCTTCTCGATTTTATGCCTAAAGAGGAAAAAGAGACCAAAATTTACTCCGCCATTGTCGAGGCGCTGGACTCGCTTGCCTCCGATATGGAGGAACACGCGAAACTGCTGGATCTTCAGCGGGAAGACTACGACAGCCTCGCGGACGAGGTGAGCGACCTGCAGGAATCCGTCTACGACCTCGAAGAATCGCTGGGGGCGGAATCCGACGAGGATTACGGCGGCGAGGTCGAAGACGAGAGCGATGAAGACGGGGAATCCACCGAAAGCTATATTTCCATGACCTGCCCTTCCTGCGCGTATTCTTTCTATTACAAGTACGAAGAGGGCAAGGAAAACGAAAAGCTCGTCTGCCCCAGCTGCGGAGAGGAATTCAGCCGCTCGCTCTGACTTGCGTATCCGAGTCCGTAAATTCGGGAGCCCGTTAAATTCGGGAGTCTGTTGATTTTGGGAGTCCGTTAATTTGGGGAGGGAAAGAAAGTGGATCAGAACCATAGCGACGCAAAAAACGCGGTTTTCGAAGGCCAGGCCGCTCACTCCAAAGACGATCGATTCGAGGGCAGCATTCACATATCCGACGAAGTCATTGTAGAGCTGGCGAAGAAAACTATTCTCGGGATACCCAATATACAGCCCGCCAGCATGGGAATCGCCTCCAAATTCGGCATCGGCCGCAAGGCGGGCGACGGCATCCGCGTGTCCGTCGAAGAGGGCAAGATTCCGGCGATGACGGTCGACGCCTATATCCTTGTCAAGTACGGCCAGCGCATCCCCGACTTGGCCTGGGACGTTCAGGAGAAGATCAAGGCGAACCTCGAACGCTACACCGGCTACACCGTCACGGCGGTGAACATCAACGTCCAGGGCATCTACCTGGACGAGCCTCAGCCCGCCTCGAAAGAGGAAGACGAAGGATACGGCAGCACCCCGCCGTCTCCGCAGGGAAACGAAGAAGATTAGGAACGGACTGGAAACAAACTGGAAACAAACTGAAAAAAGCCCGAAACGGGGAACCGGCGGAAACGGCGGCCCCGAGCGCAAGGGAGTCGGACGCCTGCGTGTTCTTCCGCTGAAAAATTTTTGTAAACGTTCAAGCTCAGGGGGCGGAGCGCGTTCGCGCGTGTCGGAGTCCGGACGGCTGCAATTTCTTGAGTTTTTTAACTATGGGTGGCATGTATCCTGGGAGTGATGCAAAAATGTATTTTCTGTGGAAACGAACACCTCATGGCAGTATAAGGATGTCGTGCAGCGGGCTTTCCTGTTTTATCGAGCGCGTTTTGTCCGATGAGTCGAAGTGCCGCAGCCTTGCGCTCGCGGAGGGAGAAACGGCCTCGGTGACGCTGGTGCTGTCTTCCGAAAACGCGTCCCCCGGAGCGGAGGTCGAGGAACGCCTGGCGTCCGTCGTCGCGCCTCTGGGGTTTCGCGTGCAGGTCATCTGGGCGGACAGCAGCGCGCCGGGGGCGGAATGGCACGAGATCCTGTCCTCCCTCTCTCTCAGCCCGTGGACGTGGATGATTGCCGCGTCGGCAGTCACGGTCGTCGCCGTCGCCGGCCTGAAGGGGCTTTTCTGGACGCTTTTCTGGGGGACGGCCGCGTGGTTCGTCTCCAAGGTTCTCGTCGCCTCCGCCCTCAGGAAGAGAGTGCTGTTTTTCATGCCCGCCGCCCGGAGGTAGGTTTTTAGTGACAAAATCGCATGGCGTACGAAACCGCCGCCGCGCCAGAGAGCTGGCGGTACAGTTTCTGTACTCTTTGGAGACCCGCTCCGGACAGGACTTCGACGAGTCCCTGAGCGCGTTCGTCTCCGAAAGCGGCTTTGCTCCGAAAGAGGAGCGCGACGTGACGGAGTACCTGTCTTTTCTGGCCAAAGGCGTCTGGAACGAGCGATTCGCCATCGACAACACGATGCGCAGGATCGTCACGAAATGGAGCCCGGAACGAATGGTCGCCGTCGACAGGGCCGTGCTCCGCATGGCGATCTTCGAGGGGTTCTTGGAAAAAAAAGTTCCGCCCGCCGTCGCCATTTCCGAGGCCGTTTCTCTGGCCGCCGCCTTCGGCACGGAGGATTCCGGAAAATTCGTCAACGGCGCCCTGGCGAAGGTGGTCCGGTACTTTACCGAACCGCAATCTACTGAACTGCAATCTACTGAACTGCAATCTGCCGAACTGCAGTCCGGCGAACGACAAGAGGAAGAGAACGAGAACGATGCAGTTGCGGATTCCGAGAACTCAATTGACCGTTGACGAGCTGAATTTCCATATTCAGGGGCTTTTCGCCTCGGACGCGGCCCTGAAATCGGTCGTCGTCTTCGGCGAAATATCCGAGATCAAAAGACACACAAGCGGCCACTGCTACTTTACCCTTCTGGGCGAGGAAAGCAGGGTCGCTTGCGCTGTTTTTAAGCAGTACGCGGGCTTCATTCCCCAGTGGCCGGAGTCCGGCGACAAGGTGCTGGTCGAGGGCAGTGTCGGCGTCTACCCGCAGCGGGGCGTCTACCAGCTTTACGCGCGGCGCCTCATCCCGGCGGGCGCCGGGGCCGTCGAGCGGGCGCGCCGGGAGCTCCAGGAGCGTCTCGAAAAAGAGGGACTCTTCGCCCCCGCCCTGAAGCGCCCCATCCCCCGTTACCCCTCCCGGGTCGCGGTGGTGACCTCGGAAACGGGCGCCGCGGCGTGGGACGTCGTTCAAGTGGCGGCCCGGCGCTACCCGGCGTGCGGCATCGTCGTCGTGGGCGCGCAGGTGCAGGGCGCCGAGGCCCCCGGCGAGATCGTCCGCGCCCTCTCCCGTGCCGCCGCGCTCCCGGGCCTCGACTGCGTGCTTCTGGTGCGGGGCGGCGGAAGCAGGGAGGACCTCGTTCCCTTCGACGACGAGCGGGTGGTGCGCGCCGTCCGGGCCTGCCCCGTTCCCGTGGTCAGTGGCGTCGGGCACGACGTGGACACGACGCTCTGCGACATGGCGGCGGATCTGCGCGCGTCCACGCCCTCCGCGGCGGCGGAACTCGTCTTTCCCGACCGCGCGGAACTCGCGGCGCGGCTCTCCAAAACCGCCTCCCGCATGGAATACGCCGTCCGGGAAAACATCAGGAAGCAGCGGGTTCACCTGGCTCACGCGCTGTCCTCCGCCGCCTCCCGTACGCGAAGGCGCCTTTCGGAGGGCACGGCCTCCCTCGCCGCGGCCGGCAGGAGGCTCTCCGCCGCGATGGCTCTGCGTCTGGCGGATGCCGGGGCGGCTCTGGCCGTCCGGTCGGCGTCCCTGGACGCGCTCTCCCCTCTGGCCGTCGCGGCCCGCGGGTTCGTCACGTGCGAGCGCGGCGGCAGGCGCGTCCGGTCCGTGCGGGAACTCAACGCGGGGGACGAGGTGGAACTCCGCTTCGCGGACGGGAAAGCCGCGGCAGCGGTGAAAGAGACTCTGATAACATAAACATCTCGGGCTCCGCCCGAACCCGGCAGGGGTCTTGGACCCCTGCACCCCATTATAAATAACGGGTTCAGGGCCCGCGGCCCTGGTGGCGGAGTTTCATGATATGAAGGAGGAATTGTTTTGCATAAAGTGGCGGATATGGCGAAGGCGCCTCAGGGCGCGAAAAAGATCGAGTGGGCGTGGCAGTATATGCCGTCGCTCCGGTTTCTGGAGGACAAGTACAAGGCGGAGCAGCCGTTCAAGGGCGCGGTCGTCGCGGCCTGTCTGCATCTGGAGGCGAAAACGGCGTGTCTCCTGCTCACCCTGACCCGTCTCGGGGCCGTCGTGGCCGCCTGCGGCAGCAACCCCCTTTCCACGCAGGACGACATCTGCGCCGCGCTCGCCGAGGGGGGCGTGAACGTTTTCAGCCGCCGGGGCATGACGGCGGACGAGTATTTCGGGTACGTGCGCGACGTGCTGGATTTCAAGCCCAACGTCATCATCGACGACGGCGCCGACGTCGTGGCCACGATCCACAAGGAGCGCCCCGATTTGATTCCGGGCGTCAGGGGCGGCTCGGAGGAAACGACCTCCGGCGTCAAGCGCCTGAAGGCCATGCAGGCCGAGGGCGTTTTGAAGTTCCCCATGATCTCGGTCAACGACGCCCTGAGCAAGTACCTGTTCGACAACCGCTACGGCACGGGGCAGTCCGTGTGGGACGGCGTGATGCGCACGACGAACATGGTCGTGGCGGGGCGCACGGTGGTCGTCGCCGGCTACGGCTGGTGCGGCAAGGGCGTCGCCAAACGCGCGGCGGGGCTCGGCGCGCGCGTCGTCGTGACGGAAATCGACCCTCACAAAGCCTGCGAAGCGCTGATGGACGGCTTCGACGTCATGCCCATGGAGGAGGCGGCGAAGATCGGAGACATCTTCCTGACCCTGACCGGCAACGTCAAGGTCATCGACAGGCGCCATTTCCCTCTGATGAAAAACGGCGTCGTTATGGGCAACGCCGGGCACTTCGACGTGGAGATCTGCAAGCCCGACCTCGCGGAACTGGCCGTCCGGGTCGAGCGCCTCCGCGACAACATCGACACCTACGTCATGAAGGACGGACGGCGCCTGAACCTCCTGGGCGAGGGGCGCCTGACGAACCTGGCCTGCGCCGACGGACACCCGATCGAGATCATGGACCTGAGCTTCGCGCTCCAGCTCGAAGCCGCTCTCCACGTCTACACGCACGCCATGCCCGCCGGGCTCCACGCCGTGCCCGCGGAGACGGACAGGGCCGTGATGGAGTCCAAGCTCGCGGCGCTCGGCATCGGCCTCGACAAACTGACGTCCGAACAGGCCGAGTACCTGAAGAGCTGGCAGGATTGAGCGTGAGTTTCCGATGACTACTTTATTCAAAGACGTTTTCATTCTGGACGGAGAGCGGAAAAGGGCGCAGCGGGGTCATCTTCTCGTTTCGAAAGGGCGCATCCAATCCGTTCTGGAGCTGTCCGAGACGCCCCCGGCGGCCGACAAGATCGTGGACGGGCGCGGGCACACGGCGGTGCTGCCGGGGTTCGTGAACGCCCATACCCACGCGGCGATGGTGCTTCTGCGCGGGCTGGGCGAGGAGGCCCCTCTGATGGAGTGGCTCCAGAAAAATATATGGCCGGTCGAGGCGAAGATGACGGCCGAGCACATCTATCGGGGGACGGTGTCCGCGATTCTGGAGATGCTGGAGACGGGAACGACCTGCTTCGCCGACATGTACTTCGAGATGGACGGCGTCGCGCAGGCCGCGCTGGAGGCGGGGATACGCTGCGCGCTCTGCCGGGGACTCGTGGACGGCCCGCTTCAGCCCGACGGAACGCGGAAAATCGACCGCGCCGTCGCGGAGAACCTGAGCCTGTTCGAGAAATGGCACGGGCGCGAGGGGCTTTTGACCGTGCAGCTCGGGCCGCACGCGCCCTACACGGTGCCCCTGCCGGACATGAAAAGAATCGCCGCGCTCGCCGCGGAGCGGGGGATCGGGATTCACTTCCACTTTCTGGAGGTCGAGTGGGAGCTGGGCTACATCCGCGACGAGCTGAAACTGCGCCCCGAAGACTACCTTCGGGAGACGGGGATACTCGGCGTCCCGGGGGCGGTTCTCGCGCACGCCGTGTGGATGGACCCGGAGTGGGCGGACGAGACGGATTTGCCGCGCGTCACGATCGTCCACAACCCGTGCAGCAACATGAAGCTCGGCAACGGGGTGATGCCTCTGGACGCCTGGCTCGACAAGAACGTGGGGCTGGCCCTCGGAACGGACGGCGCGTCGAGCAACAACCGCTTGGACATGTGGGGCGAGATGCGGAGCGCCGCGCTGCTGCACAAAGGGACGGGGCGCAATCCGACGAGTACGCCCGCGATCGACATTCTGCGCATGGCGACGTTCGAGGGCGCGCGCGCGTTCGGCTTCGCGAACAAGGGCCTGATCCGCGACGGATGGATGGCCGATTTGATTCTGGTGGATCTGGACCAGCCGCATTACATAGGCGCGGACGAGGATAATTTGGCGGGCTATATCGTCTACGCCGGTTCCTCGGCCGATATCCGGGGGACGATGGTGAACGGAAAATGGCTCTACCGGGACGGTGTTTTCCCCGGCCTGAACAAAGAGGAAATCATGAGAAAAGCCCGCGAGGCAAGAAACGCGATCGTCTCCTAGCTCCCCTCAAAAAAACGCGGCAGCGGGCCGCACCCCCCCCCTGCATCCCATCATGTTATGAACGGGCGCCGTCCCCCGACCACCGGGAGGGCGCCTTCTCTTGCCCCCATCACACCCATAACGGGTTCTAGGGCCTACGGCCCTAGAGGTTCAGTTCGAGGTAGGTGGTGTTCATTTCGTCCCGGTCGATGCCGATGTAGCGCAGCGTGTCGGCGCTCGACGTGTGGTTCAGCAGTTTCTGGACGAGCCCCAGATTGCCGCCCGTCCGCCTGTAGACGTGGTACGCGAACGTCTTGCGGAGCGAGTGGGTTCCTATCCGGCTCAACCCTACGGCCTGCCCCGCGGCGTGGAGGATGCGCCGGGCCCTCCAGCGGGAGAGGGGAAGGCCTTTGCGCTTGGAGGGGAACAGGGGCTCGTCGAGGCAGAATTCCTGGCGTGTTTCCAGATAGCAGGTCAGGGCGTCCCTGACCGACTGGTTGAGCGGGAATCGCTTTTTTTTTCGGGTTTTCTGCTCCTGAACTTCCGCCGCGTCCAAAATTTGCCCTGTTTCGTTCAGCACGTCGCACATCTTGAGCGAGAGCAGGTCCCCGATTCTCAGCGCCGTGTTGATTCCCAGAACGAATAGAGCCTCGTCGCGCGGATTGCTGTTGTGTAAAAGGACCTTGATGGCCTGTATTTTATTCAGGTCCTTGATCGGCTCGACTTCCACGGCTCAAAGCTCCTTTTGATACCCAATAGAATACGAATGAGAGAACACGCTGTTCCGCCGGAGAAACGTCACCGTACTTTCTCGATTATATACGTTCGGCAATACATTTGCCACAAAATCCGCCAATCTTGAGGACAGACGGGAGAATTTGACAAATGCGGATGAAGTGTTCTAAAATCGATTTTACGCGCCGGTCGAAGCAGAAAAAGTTGGAGGTGGACGAAAAAGTTGAAAACGGGAGGAAATTGTCCGATACGTAAAAATGGAGAAAAAATGAAGAAGAAGGCTCCGATTTGCGGAAAACTTATTGTAAAAAGGATAGAACCGCGCTAGAATGGAAAAAAGCCGTACGCGGGGTGTTGTGTTTTTGCCGGATACGGTGCGGTTTTATCCGCTGGGCAGCGAAGGCGGCGGCCGAAGCGGAGTACAATGGGAAAAACGGTCAGCTCGATAGGGAGGGATGAATCGCGGGAGTGGATGCGGATGCGGTAAGAGGGAGATATTCTTTACCGGCGGTTCTGCCGCCGGGCGCGCGTGAGGTGTCAAGGCAGGCGATGAGGCCCGGCCTTTTTCGGGCGGGTTCTCGGATTTGGAAGGAGGAAGTGGATTGAACAAGAAATTTTTGAAACTGGCGGGCTTGGTTGCCGTGCTGGCTCTGGCGGGAA
>JAISMH010000180.1 GCA_031276855.1 Synergistaceae bacterium | reverse complement strand
AGACCCCTTCTGATTCTATGCCCCGAGCTTCCGTTTCCATTTCGTGCCGTGCGAAGTGTCCTCCAGCACGATGCCGCGGGCGAGCAGATCGTTCCGAATCTCGTCGGAGCGCGCGAAGTTTTTGGCCCCGCGCGCCGCGTCCCGTTCCTCGATCAGGCGTTCGATCTCGGCCGCCTGGGCGTCTTCTTCCCCCGCCGCGCCGATTCCGATGACGCCCAGGATGTCGTCGAACTTGCGCATCGCCGCCTCCGCCGCGTCGAAAAAGGCCGCGGGGAGGGTGTCGTGTTCCTTGAGCCACGTGTTGATGAGCTTCACCGTCTCGAACAGCACCCCTGTCGCCGCCGCCGTGTTGAAGTCGTCGTTCATGGCCTCGTAAAAGCGCGCGTCCAGATCCTTGAGGCTTGCGGCGAACGGCGCGGCATCGACCGAACCGCCGAGGCGCTTTTCGCGGGCGTGCGTGAGATCCGCCCAGCAGTTGCGCAGGCGCGTCACGCCGCCCGCGGCCTGCTCCAGCCCGTCCGGCGCGAAGTTGATCGGGGACCGGTAGTGGGCGCTCAGCATGAAGAGGCGTATGGCCAGGGGCGGATATTTTTCGCGTGCCGCCCGCGCGGTCATGAAGTTGCCCAGGGACTTCGACATCTTCTCCCTGTCGATCAGCAGAAACCCGTTGTGCAGCCAGAAGTTCACGAAGGGCTTGCCCGTCGCGGCCTCCGTCTGGGCCACCTCGTTCTCGTGGTGAGGAAAGATCAGGTCCGCCCCGCCCGAGTGGATGTCGATCGTCTCCCCCAGGTATTTCGACGACATGGCGCTGCACTCGATGTGCCAGCCCGGACGCCCTTTGCCCCACGGACTGTCCCACGACGGCTCGCCGGGCTTCTCGGCCTTCCATAGCGCGAAGTCCAGCGGGTGGCGTTTGGCCTCTCCCGGCTCCACGCGGGCGCCCGCCTCCAGCTCGTCGAGGCTCTGTTTGGAGAGCTTGCCGTAAGGCGCGTAGCTGCGGACGTCGAAGTAGACGTCCCTGCCTCCCCCGGCGGCCTCGGCCTCGTAGGCGTGGCCCTTTTCGATGATCTTTTCGATGACGGCGACGATTTCCGGGATATGCTCCGTGGCGCGGGGGGCGACCGTCGGCCGCCGGATGCCCAGAGCGTCGGCGTCCCGGCGGTATTCCTCGATGAAACGCTCGGCCAGCTGAGCGACCGTGATCCCTTCGGCGTTCGCGCGGTTGATCATTTTGTCGTCGATGTCCGTGAAGTTCTGGACGAACGTCACCTCGTAGCCGATATGCTCCATGTAGCGCCGCAGCACGTCGAAGACGATGAAGGGCCGCGCGTTGCCGATGTGAAAATAATCGTACACCGTGGGGCCGCAGCTGTAGAAAGAGACGCGCCCTTCGCGGACGGGGACGAATTTTTCCTTCTCCCGGCTCAGATCGTTGTACAGCGTAAGACTCAAAGCGACACACCTCCAGAATTGAGGCCCGGCGGAGTTCGCCCCGCCGAGTCCTTATTTATACGGAGTTGATAAGTATAAAAACCTGCATTCAATAATCGCCAGAAAACGACAATACATCTCATATAAACCATGCTGACTGGAAGAAATTTCACATGAGGGCCGCCTTAAAGGGCGTACGGCCGTCGAAAGGCCCGCGGTTACGGCAGGGGAGCGGCGATTACCAGGCTTTAGGGGTGAAGCCCTCCGGAACATCGATCTTCACAGTGTCCCCGGTCTGTGTGACGACGTAAAGCCCTGCTTTGAGGATGGAGGTTTTAACCCCTTCAAGCATGATGGCTCCCGCCAGAGCGCCGTAAATTTTCCGCTTGTCGCCTTTCTTGTCTTTGTTGAGGCGAAGTATCTCCAACCGCCGCACGTGGTCTTCCACGTCACGTTCGGAGGGCCTCGACTTCACCTCCACACCGATGATGGACTCCCCGTTTTCCAGGAGAATATCGAACTCCGCAATTTTTTGTCCGCTGCCCTCGTCCTTGATAATTCGGCGCAGCCCGGAAATATCATCGAAGTGGAAGCCGAGGGCGTTGAACTTCTGTATGATGTTGGGCGCTGCCAAATGTTCCGCCAGTTCCCCGAAACGATGACCCAGCTTCCCGAATCGCTCGTCAGTCGCTTTCATCTGCCGGGCGACCTCCTGTATCTTTCGGTCGGTTTCTTGCATTTGTTGGGCCGTTTCTTCATTTATTTTCTGAATACGCCGATCCAACTCTTCATTCATTTTTTGCATACGCCGATCCGACTCCTGGAACATCGCCCAGACTTTTTCAAAGGTCAAGCCCATTTCCGGTTCGCGCGCTGTCGTTCCCATTTCGTTCACTTCCCGTTGCGAAAAATTTTCGTCGTTTTTATTCTATGGTCTGAAACTATAATCTAAAACAAACATCATTCTGTGCCTTGCAGCAGGGGGACGAAACGGCAGTAATCATACCATGTATTGCGGAACCCCTGCGCCAGGTTTTCCCGCACCAGAAGGCGCTGGTTGCCGGTCATGACGTTCAGGGGGGCGACCAGGCGGCCGTTCAGGGCCAGTTGGCTGTCCCACGCGGCCTCGACGCGGGGAGAGGCCGCCGTGACGATGATCCGGTCGTAAGGGGCCTCCTCGGGAAAGCCTCCGCGCCCGTCGCCGTAGATGACCTTCACGTCGAAATTCAGGTCGCTCAACCTCTTTTGGGCCTCCATCGCCAGGCTTTCGAGCCGCTCCACCGACCAGACGCGAAGCCCCAGCGACGCGAGGACGGCGGACTGATAGCCGGAACCCGTCCCGATCTCCAGAACCTTCATGCCCGGCTCCGTCAGCAGAAGCTCCGTCATCTTGGCGACCATGTAGGGCTGCGATATCGTCTGCCGCTCCCCGATGGGCAGAGGACGGTCGACATAGGCCGTCCCCGCGTACTCCGGCGGAACGAAAAGGTGCCGCGGGACGGAGACGAAAGCCTCCAGAATGCGGGCGTCCCTGACGTCGCGCCCGACGATCTGCTCCTCCACCATATCGGCTGCCTCTGACTGCCATGCCCGCGCCATTACCAAACCTCCATAGAAACAAAATAAAAAAACTCAGGGCTCCGCCCCGAACCCCGGCAGGGACCGCAGGCCCCTGCACCCCCTTTATTATCCCTCATATTGTTTTTATTCCGTCCAGACGGTTACGACCGGGAAGCCGGAGCGGGAATGGCGGATTTCAAAGCGGGGAGCCAGGGCCGCCCCCAGAGAATCCGTCGATTTCACGCTCAGCCACAGAGGGGACGAGTCCCCGCCGCTCGACACCGAAAAGTTCGCGCGCTCCAGAAGACGCGTCAGAGCCTCCCGGTCCTCGTTTTCGGGCAGATCCACCTGCACCAGAAGCTCGTAGGGAGGCAGGCCCAGCTCTTTGCGCTCCTTCAGCTCGGAGTCCCAGAAACGCCCCCACCCCAGCCGGAAGGAGTTCAGCCATCCCCCGCCCGGCCTGCGGGTCTGCAGAAGGACGGTCCTCCCGGACTCCTCCGCCTCGCCCCGGCTGCCCCGCCAATACGATTCCCAGACCATGCTGAACGTCTGGAACCTCGCGTTGTACTCGACCTTGCGCGCCTCGGCGTCCAGATCCAGCCACGCCGCAAGCCCCACGTCAAGGGAGTCGCAGAGAGACAGAACCTTCCGGGTCCCCAAAACCAGAGACGGAGGGTCCCCGCGTTTCACGGGCTTCCGGTCCCCGCCGGCCCCGTCCAGGCGCACCCCGTACCCTTTTATATACCGGACCGCCCAGGGAAGCAGCGCCTCCAATCCCGGCCGCTTCCCCCGCAAGAGCGTGCCGCGGCACACCGGGCAGTGGAGAGGAAGAACCTCGCGCGCGCCGCATTTGAGACAGCGCAAAGCGCCCGACACGTCCTCGCTCCTCATGAGGGCCCCGCAGCGGCCGCAGAAGAGCGATGCCCCGCAGTCGGAACAGTACACCTCCCCCGCCTGCCCCTTGCGATCCATGATCCAGAGCGCGTGACGCCCCCCCGCCAGAGTCTCGCGGGTGCGCTCCAGCAGAGCTCGGGTGAGCGGAAGCTCTCCCTCCACTCCCCGAACCTCCGCTCTGACGGAGCGCCCCATGTCCACGAAGACGAAACGGTCGCGCCGGGGCAGAAAGGAGGGTGTGGGACGGGAGCGCAGATAGCTTTTCGCCCCCGGCATCCGGCCGCCCAGAACGAGGCACGCCTTCGCGCGGAGGGCGCGCCGCCCCGCCAGGCTCCGCGCCGAAACGCGGGGCGCGCGCAGAAAGACATAGCCGGGGTTGGACTCGTCGTCCACGATGACCGTCTCGAAAGCCGTCTCTGAGACCGCCCCTGAGGCCGAGGGAGCGAACACCGCGCCGGGAGCGCCGACCACGACGCGTACCCCGCCCGCCGCCGCCTTCCAGGCGTCCCAGAGCTTTTTTCCCCCCGAGCCCGGCCACAGAAGCGAATCCTTTTTGACGGCGGGCGGCAGGGCGGCAAAAAAAGAGGAGGCGCTCCGCGTCTCCGGGAACAACACCAAAACACGCCCCGCGGCGGACGAAAGAATCTCGCGGTAACGCGCGAAACGCTCCCCGTCCAGGGGGTGGTAAAACGACACCTCCCGAAACTCCCCGCTCCCCGAAGAAGCCCCGCCATTCGGAGAAGGCTTGTCATTCAGAGAAGGCTTGCCATTCAGCGAAGGCTTGCCTTCCGGGAAGAATTTGCCCTCCCGGAAGGGCTCGCCCTTCAGCAGAGGTTGGGGACAGATAACCTGAAGGGCCTCGCCCATGCCGCACAGGAAAGTTTTTCCCATCCAGCCGGCGAGGCCCCAGAGGTCGTCTCCCAGGACGCATCCGTCATCCAGAACTTCCAGAATTTCCCTGACGGTCCCGATCTCTTTCGGCGGAGCGGACACGCTCAGAATGAAGCCCACCCGCTGCCCCCTTCCCAAAGGAACACGAACCCGTGCGCCTTCCGTCGGAGCGCGATCCAGACCGCGGGCGCAGGAAAGGGAGTTCCAAGTGTAGGAAAGAGAGTTCCACCAGGGCCCCGGAACGAGAACCTCGACGCGCGGAAGCAAGCTCAGGCCCCCAGGTCAAAAGGCGTTTTTCGCCTTTTTCATTTTTTATTGCGCCCCGCCGGCGAGCAGGTTTTCCCAAACGGCGTCGGCGACCTCTTCCTTGCTGCCGGAGATCGCGCTCTCGCTCTCGCGGGAGATCATCCGAACGGCGTTGGAGTCGCTTCCGAACCCGATGCCGGGCGCGGACACGTCGTTGGCCAGAATGACGTCCAGTCCCTTGCGCTCCATCTTCGCGCGCGCGTTTTCCGCGACGGAGTCGGTCTCCGCGGCGAACCCGATCAGGAACTGGCCGGCCCTTTTGGCCGCGCCGGCCTCCGCCGCGATGTCCGGGTTCCGGGTCAGCTCCAAGGTGAGTTCGGCCTGTTTTTCGCGTTTGATTTTATGGCCGGCCCTGTCCTTCGCGCGGTAGTCGCCGACCGCCGCCGCCTTGACGATGTAGTCCGCCCAATCCAGATGGCGCATGACGGCGTCGCGCATCTCCAACGCCGAGACGACATTGTGAATCTCCAGTCCGTGCGTGTTTCCGGCGGGGACCGGGCCCAGAATCACGCGCACCTCCGCGCCCCGATACCACGCCGTCCTCGCCATGGCGAGCCCCATTTTGCCGCTGCTCGGGTTGGAGATGAAGCGCACGGGGTCCAGATATTCCTGCGTCGGCCCGGCCGTGACCAGAACGTGCTTCCCCGCGAGATCGCGTTTCGGGGAAAGGGCGAAGGCGATCTCCTCGAGGATCAGATCGGTCTCCGGCAGGCGCCCCTTGCCCTCGTACCCGCAGGCCAGAGAGCCGAATTCGGGGTCCACGACGCGCACGCCGCGATCCGCCAGAACGCGCAGGTTCTGCCGCGTCGCCGGGTGCTCGAACATGTGGACATTCATCGCGGGGAAAAGGACGACGGGCGCGCGCGTCGCCAGAAGAGCGGCCTCCACGATACTGGCGGCCCGCCCGTGGGCGGCGCCGGAGGCGGTGTTGGCGGAACAGGGCGCGACGACGACGACCTCCGCCCAGTCGGCCAGACGGATATGCGGGATCTCGAAGCCGCGGGACGACGCGAAAAAATCGTCCTGCAGCCACGTCCGCCGTCCCGAAAGGGTGGACAGGGTCAGAGGGCTGACCAGCGTCTCCGCCGTTTTGGTCATGACCGTCTCGACCTCGCAGGCCAGCTTCCTCAGCCGGCTGACGAGCTCGGGAATCTTATAGGCGGCGATGCCGCCCGTGACGCACAGGAGCACCTTACGGGAGCGCTTCCACCCCAGCAATTGAAATCTCCTCCTCAGCGGGAGCCTTTCGGCTTTTTCGCTTTCGTTCCTTTTTTAACCGGACGCGGCTCGTCCCACAGCTCCGCGACCCACTCGTCCGGCAGTTTCTCCTCCTCGACCTCCAGAAGCGCCATCGTCAGGTATTTTTCGTTCTCCGGCCTCGCGTCGAGGATCGTCTTCTGCTCGGAGAGCCACCGCGCCCGGGCCGCCACCAGCGCCGTGATCTTGTACTTGTTGTCGATGCCGCACTTGTTTTCGAGAACGTCAATGTCGTAAAACTTCATGCCTTCTCTCCCTTTTCCCCGCAGCTTTTTTTCATAACTTTTGCATCATGGTAAGCGTCAAGCTTACTATTTCATACCCAATATGGGGTTTGATTTGAACGGTTACCAGTTTTTTTCCCTGCAACTCAAAATGACGCTGCGCAGTTCCCCGGCGGCGCGCTCCAGATCGTCGTTGACGATGACGCGGTCGTACTCCGCGGCCCGCGCCATTTCCTTTTTCGCGTTTTCGAGCCTAAGCCCGATCGTTTCCTCGGACTCCGTCCCCCGGCCGCGCAGACGCGCCTCCAAGACTTCCAGCGACGGCGGCGCGATGAAAAGCATAACACAATCCGGGACGAGACGGCGGACGCACTCGGCCCCCTGCACGTCGATTTCCAGCAGAACGTCGCGCCCCGCGGCCGTTTCCCGCTCGACATCCCCGCGCAGAGTGCCGTAAAGGTTGCCGTGAACGAGGGCGTGTTCCAGAAACAGCCCGCGCTTCACCCTGTCCTCGAAATCCTCTCTGGAGAGAAAGCGGTAGTCCGCCCCCTCGCGCTCGCCCGGGCGCGGCGCCCGCGTGGTACAGGATATGGAGTAGGTCAGATCCTCGATGTCCGAAAGGGCCCGGGTCCTCAGCGTCCCTTTGCCCGCCCCGCTGGGACCGGCGAGAATGAAAAGTCTTCCCTTCCTGACATTGTCCGCCCCCGCGCTTCCCATCATCCGCTCACTCCACTCATGCGCTCACTCCACGTTCTGGATCTGTTCCCGTATCCGTTCGAGGCACGACTTCGCCTCGACGACCATCCAGCGGAACTCCGCGTCGTTCACCTTGGAGCCCATGGTGTTGACCTCCCTGTTCATCTCCTGGATGAGGAAGTCGAGCTTGCGGCCCTCGGACTCCTTCCCCGACGCTATCTCCCGGAACTTCGCGATATGGGCCGAAAGGCGGGTCAGCTCCTCCGAGACGTCCCACTTGTCCGCCAGCAGGGAGACCTCCTGCGCGGCGCGGTTCGGGTCGATGTCCGCGCCGAAACGCTCCATGACCTTCTCGACCCGGATCTTCAGGGCGTCCAGCGCCTCCGGCGCGGCGATGTCCCACCGTGCCGAGAGAAGCCCGACCAGCCGCGCGAACTCCGCCAGATCCGACTCGACGGCCTCCGCCAGCTTGGCCCCCTCGGACTTTTTCATCTCCATCAGGGCGCTCACCGCCTCGCCCAGCAGGGCGTCCCAGACCTCCTCGTCCTCGCCTTCCCCGGGCGCGTTCGGAAAATCGCAGACCCCGGGCAGAACCAAAAGAGACGCCAAGTCCGCCGCGGCCGGGATGCCGAGACGGTCGGAAAGGCCCTTCAATTGAGTGCAGTAAGAAAAGATCGCGTCCTCGTTCAGCTTCGCGGCGTTGAAACCGGGAGCCCAGGCGATTTCCGCGGAGAAGCGAACCTTGCCCCGCCTCAGGGCCGAGCGCAGCGACGCGGCAATGCGGCTTTCGAGGGAGGCCAGTTCCTTCGGAAGGCGGATGGCGCTCTCCTGATAGCGATGGTTGACCGACGTGATTTCAAACGCGGCCGTCCCCCACGGGAAATTGCGGGAGGCGCGGCCGAAGCCCGTCATGCTCAGGAACATGACGCCCTCCGCTGCTCTTCGCCCTGCTCCAGAGCCTTCAGGGACCGCGTCAGCTCCGCCATTATCTTTTCGCGGGCGTCTTTTCCCCCGCGGAGCTCGGGGTCGAAGACGATCCGTCTGCCGAAGGTCACGGTGATCTTGCGGGGCTTGATCAGAACGGCTCCGGGCGGCATGGCGTCGTAAGAACCCCGGATGAAGACGGGCAGGATATCGGCTTTCGAGTGGACCGCGATCAGCCCGACGCCCCCCTCCAGCGGAAGCAGGTTTCCGTCCGGTGAGCGTGAGCCCTCCGGGAAGATGAGGACGTCGTTCCCCTCCTCCAGCAGCCGGAAAAAGCCTTTGAGCGCGCTCGCGGCGGAGGCGCTGTCGGCGCGGGAAACGGGGACGGCCCCCAAAAGACGGATGATCCTCCCGAAGAGAATGGGCCGGAAAAGCTCTTCTTTGGCGAAATAACGCAGACGGCGCGGAAACGCGATACCCACGAGAATGGGGTCCAAGTTGCTGCAATGATTGGAGGCGACGATCACGCGGCCGCCGCGGGGAAGGGGTTCCGCCCACCGCACGGACAGGCGGTTGTAGAGGGTGAAAAAAACGGCAAAGAACGCCCGCACCACGCTGTAAAAAATCCTCTCGAAAAGCAACAAACACCATATCCTTTCTGACATTGAAACTCAGGGGGGCGGAGCTCGCTCGGTCCCTGCGGAACCTCGCTGGCCCCCCTGAAACCCCTGATTGAAGCTCAGAGGGGCGGAGCTCGCTCGGTCCCTGCGGGGCCTCGCTGGCCCCCCTGAAACCCCTGATTGAAGCTCAGGGGGGCAGGGCTCGCTCGGTTCCTGCGGAGCCTCGCTGGCCCCCCTGAAACCCCTGATTGCAACTCGGGGGGGCGGGGCTCAGTCGATGTCCTGCGTCATTCGGCGTTTAATCAGGGAAAGCAGCCGATGCACGACCTCGTCTTCGCTCATCGGGGACGTATCGACGCGGATGGAGTCCGGCGGCTCCAGAAGGGGCGCGATCTCGCGGCGGCTGTCGGCGTCGTCCCTCTCGTGTATCCGGGCCAGCACCTCTTCGTAGACGGCCGCCTCGCCCTTCCGCAAAAGCTCCTTATAGCGCCGCTCCGCCCGCGCCTGAGGGGTGGCCGTCAGGAAGAACTTGATATCCGCGCCGGGAAATACGACGCTGCCCGTATCCCGGCCGTCCGCGATCAGATCGCCGTAGTCCGCCTGGGCCCGCTGCAGGCCCAGCAGCGCCCCGCGGACGGCTTTCGATGCCGCGTAGCCGGAAACAATACGGTCGATACGCGCGGAACGTATCGACCCGGTCACATTCTCGTCATTGACAAAGATACCTTCCTTTTCGATGCGTATTTTGATCGACGCCAGGGATTCGGCCATCTTCTCCTCTTCCTGAGAGGAAATTCCCTCACCGTCCAGACGGTACGCCACCGCCCGGTAAATGGCGCCGGTGTCCAGGTAACGAATCCCCAGACTCTCCGCCAAACGCCTGGCCACGGAGCTTTTCCCCGCTCCCGCCGGCCCGTCCAGGGTGACGACGAAGCCCACGGCGTTAAAACTCCTTCATTTCTTCCATATCCGAGGAGGCCTGCCCGGCGAAGTCCACCAGTTCCGACATGAGAGTCTCATAGTCCCCGATCTTCAGGCGTTCGAGGGGCTCCGGGTACATGTAATTCTGAAGGCTGTCCGTCCCGAGCCCGATACCCATCATCAGGCATATGGAGTTGGCGACGCTGATGATGTCCACCAGAGGCTGGAACTGCTTGCACTCGGAATCCAGATCGTTGGGTCTGTGGTGATAGAGCGTCGAATAGTGATAGGCTTTGGGCAGGTCCCACCGCTCGATCAGGAGCGCCCCCACCGCGGAGTGGTCGAAACCCAGCACCTTGAGCTCGGCGTCCGTGAAGGGAATGTGTTCCTCTTCCACGAGCTTCACGATGATGCCGTAGCCGAAGCGGACGTAGTCGTTCAGGACGACCTTGCCGATGTCGTGCAGCAGTCCGCCGACATAGGCCTCCTCCGGCGGGACTTTCCGCGTCATGCTGGCGATGTGCCGCGCCGCGTAGGCCGTGGTCAGGGAGTGCCGCCACATCTCTCCCCGGTCCAAGGCGTAACCCGAAAGGCCCTTGTCCATGACGGAGTAGACCGTGGCGGACAGGACGATATTGCTGATATTCTTGTAACCCAGAAGCGCGATCGCCTCGGAAACGTCGGGGATGTTGCGGGGTATGCCGTACGCGGCGGAATTGGCCAGTTTCAGAGTCCGCAGAACCAACCCTTCGTCGCGGGACAAGCTCGCGGCCACATCGGAGGCGTTGCTGGTCGGATCGTTGAGCTTACGCAGCGTTTCGACAACAAATTGCGGAAAAGACTTCATTTCCTTCAATTTGCTTATAATACGTGTTTTAATCAGTTCTCTTGAGCGCTCGTCTATGTCACTCACCGATGTATCCTCCTTGCGCACGGGCTAAACTGAACCGCCTTCAATTATTTTAGTGTACACGTCGGAAAAAGACAATTCTACAAATTGCCCAGCGCGGAGATTTTTCAAGGTCAGGCGGCCTATCCTGCGCCGCAGAAGAGCCGTCACGCTGAAACCCGCCAAATTCGCCATCGTCCGCACCTCGCGCTTCAGCCCTTCCCCCACCGTCACGCGAAGCCAGCGCGCCCGCGGCTCCTTCTCCATCACCTCGACCGAAAGAGGGCGGACGAACTTCCCCTCTATTTCAAATCCCCTCCGCCAGCGTTCCAGCTGTCCGGGGTGGATCTCGATGTTCAGCAGCGCCTCGTACTCCTTCGTCACGCCCTTCGAGGGGTGCTGGACGCTTTGCGCGAACATGCCGTCGTTCGTCAGGAGCAGGAGCCCCTCGCTGTCCCTGTCCAGCCTGCCGACCGGGAACACGCGCTTCTCCCGCACCGCCGGAGGCAGCAGGTCCACGACGACGGGGTCGTACTTGTCCGTGACGGCGCAGACCACCCCCGCCGGCTTGTTCATAACGACGTAGACCTTCGGAACGGGCGTCACGCGCGCGCCGCCGCACTCCACGGCGTCCGTCTCCGGCGCGACGTCGAAATAGGGGGCGAGAACGATTTTGCCGTTGACCTTCACGCGGCCGTCCAGAATCAGCGACTCCCCCTTGCGTCTGGAGGCCAGGCCGCACTCGGCCAGAAAAGCGTTAAGGCGCATCGCCGGCCTCCGATTCGTCCGCTTCGCCCGATTCGCTCTCCGCGCCGTCCTCTGCCGTCATGCCCTCCGCCGGCCCGGTTTCGGCCTCCCCGGCTTCCTCCTCCGAGAAGCCGCGGTCCTCCTCCGCGTTCACGGGGACGGCGGTCAATTCCTCCAGTTCCGCCAAGGTGGGCAGGTCGGCGATGGCCTCCAGGCCGAACAGGTCGAGGAAGCGGTTGGTGGTGCGGTAAAGAAGCGGGGAACCGCTGGTTTTCTTGCGTCCCGATATTCGGACGAGCCCGTACGACAGAAGCCTTTCGATGACCCTCTCGCAGCGCACGCCGCGCAGATCCTCGATCTCGCCCCGTGTGACAGGCTGATTGTAGGAGACCACGGCAAGCGTTTCAACAGCCGCCTTGCTGAGCCGGATGTGCCTCTTCCGGGCGGTGTCGCGGAAAAGCGCCAGAACCTCCGCGAAATGCGGGTTGGTCTCCAGCACCCACCCGGCCGCCGCGGAGCGGAGAATGAGTCCGTGCCCCTTTTCGAGGTGCGCCCCCAGCTCTTCGAGCGCGGCGGCGATCTCCCGTCCCGAGAGGCCGAACACGGCTTTCAGCTCGTCCTCCGACACCGGGGAGGCGGACAGGAAAAGCACGGCCTCGATTTGAGCGGCCAAAACGGACAACGAAGCCGCGGGGCCGGAAGCCCCGGCGCCGCTAGCCTTTCGCGCGGATTCTGACATCGGAAAAAAGCGTCTCCTGCTCTATAGCGGCCTTGCCCATGCGGCACATCTCCAAAACGGCCAAAAGCGTCACGACCAGCGTCTTGATGGAGGGAGACACAGCCCACAGCACGTTCAGCGACAGCACCGGATTCACGGCCAGCTTCTCCTCCAGTTCCTCGATGCGGCTCTGAATCTGAGACTCCTCCGGCAGGGCTTCCGGCATCCCGTCCCACGCGTCCTCCGCGTCCGAATCCAAAAATTCCTCGGCGCGGCGCTCCTTCCGGGAGGCCCTCTCGATGAGCCCCCACCAGATGCGGCTCAAAAAGTAGAGATCCCCGATGTCGTAGCTCGGTTCCTCCGGAAACTCTTCCTTTGCCCCGTCCGGCGCGTTTTCGCCCGGGATACGCCTGAAACAGCGATCCTGCCGCGCCTTCCGCTCCTCCAGGCAGGTCGTGGCCGCCCGGTAAGGGCGGTAGCGCGCCAGGCGCGCCATGAGTTCCTCCTCGCCGGCGGTGTCCTCCGGCTCCTCGTCCAGGGGAGGCTCCTCGGGCGCGGAGGGCAGCAGAGAGAGCGTCTTTTGCAGAAGCAGTTCCGCCGCCATGAAAAAAAACTCCACCAGGGTTTCCGCCGAGGCCTTCCGCGTCTTGGCGAGGTACGCGCCGTAAATGCGCACCAGCTGCGCCACCTTGATTTTGGCGGCCTGCATCTGCCGGCTTTCGACGAGGTGGCACAGCAGATCCAGAGGGCCGGAAAAGCCGTCTATCGTGATTTCAACGTTTCCGGCGCGCTCTTCCGGCATCCGCTTTCAAGGGGCCTCAGACGCGGTCGGCGCGCGTGATCAGGCCCATCGCGGGGTAAATCTGCGCCATAGTCTCCCGGGCCGCGGCCTCCGCGCGCCTGGCGCCCTCCGCGAGCACGTCGGAGAGGAGCGCCGGGTCCTTCGCGTAGCGGGCGCGCCTCTCGCGGAACGGCTCCATCATCTCGGCGATATGGGCGTTCAGCGCCTTCTTGCAGTCGATACAGCCTATCCCCGCCGTCCGGCAGCCTTTATCGATCTCCGCCATCTGACCGGGGTCCCGGTTGAACACCTTCTGAATGTCCCAGACCGGGCACTTGTCGGGGTCGCCCGCGTCCGTGCGCCTCTCCCGCGCGGGATCCGTCATCATGGTGCGCAGCTTGTCCCACATGGACTCGGGGCTCTCCGAGATATAGAGCGAGTTGCCGTAGGACTTGCTCATCTTCCGTCCGTCCGTCCCGGGAACCTTCGGGGTCGGGGTCAGAAGAGTCTGGGGCTCGGGCAGCAGGTTTTCGCCGAAGAAGTGGTTGAAGCGGCGCACGAGCTCGCGGGACAGCTCCATGTGGGCGTTCTGATCCTCCCCGACGGGGACTTTTTCCGCCTTGTAAAGCAGAATGTCCGCGGCCATCAGCACGGGATAACCCAGGAACGCGAAGGTGCCGAGGTCCTTGTTCTGAAGGTTCTGTATCTGCTCCTTGTACGTGGGGTTTCTGTAAAGCCAGCCCAGCGGGGTGATCATGGAGAGGGCCAGGAAAAGCTCCGCGTGCTGGGGCACGTGAGACTGGATGAAAATGCAGCTTTTTTCGGGGTCCAGCCCGACCGAAAGCCAGTCCAGAAGGACATCCATACAGAGCTGCCGCGTGTTTTCCGACTCCGCGTAGTTCGACATCAACGCGTGCCAGTCGACGATACCGTAAAAACAGTCGTGATCCTCCTGAAGCGCCACCCAGTTGGTCAGCGCCCCCGCCAGGTGCCCCAGGTGCAGCTGCCCCGTCGGCCTCATTCCGCTGAAAATTCTGATCTTCTTCATCAGCTACAACCACCTTGTTCAGAAAAAAATTCTGCCGCGCCCTAAAGGCGCAAGGGCGCTCCGAGCGCCCTGTATCCGAGCGGCACGGTCTCCAGCCCCCCCCCGGCCGCGAGGCACCGCGCAAGTTCGTCCGTCGCCGCGCTTTCCATTTCGCCGTGATCGGCGGCGGCGACGGGAAGGTTCGCCCGCGTGCAGTCCAGAATGTCGTGATACTTCATGTCCGCCGTGACGTACAGGTCCGCCCCCGCGGCAAGGGCGGCGGGCCACAGGCTTCCGCCGGAGCCGCCGCAGAGAGCCACCCGCAGTATACTACAGGCGGGGTCCCCGTAGTAGTCGATTCGCGTCAGGTTCCACGCCCGTTTCATTGTGCCGAGGAGTTCCCGGACGGGGACCGCGGCGGGCAGATTCCCCACCGCGCCCAGGCCGCCCTCGCCCGTTTCGGTCGGAACGAGAGAGGCGGCCGGCCCCAGCCCTATCCTCCCCGCCAGGGTACGGTTCACCCCCCTCTCCGCGCCGTCCCAGTTCGTGTGCGCCGCGATGACCGCCATATCCGCCTTCACCGCTTTCCGGATCACGCGGCCCTCGGGCGAGGAGAGGTCCACGTTCCGAAGCGGCTTGAAAAAAAGGGGATGGTGAGAAAGCAGCCCCTGACAGCCCCTTTGAAGAGCCTCATCCAGCGCCTCGGGCAGAGGGTCCAGAGAGATCCCCAGACGCCGGACGTCCCACTCGGGGTCCCCGATCATCAGGCCGACGTTGTCCCACCCCTCCGCCAACCGGAACGGGGCGAAAGAGTCTATCGCGGCGAGAATGTCCTTCACTTTCATCGCTGTGCCTCCTCCTGTTCCCGCGCGAACAGAACCTTGCCGGCAGACTGAATATGCCGCCTCAGCCCGGAATCGCGCAGGTTGTCGTACATGGAAATATCGACCGCGTAAGGAATATCGGAATCGTCCAGGTCGCCGTAAAGCCGAATGAGGTCGCTTTCCGTGAAAGCGCCGTCCGTGAATAAGGTTACGTCGATGTCCGAAGCGTCCCGCGCGGCGCCCGCCGCCCGGCTGCCGTACAGGACGGCCCGCCGTATGCCGGAATATTTGCCGAACAGCGAGGCAAGCGTGTCCAGAGTCCTTTCGGAAAGGCCGTGGTCAAAGCCCGTCATGCGCGGAATCCTCGGAGGCCATGCTCTCCATTTTCTTCGCGAAAGCGGCAAATCGACTGCCATAGATGTCCATGATCCTGCGAATCAGGCCGTCCGCCGTCGCCTCGTCATAAGAGTGCGCCGATAGATTGCGGTCGTCGATCATGTCGATCCAGGTCTGCCCGTCCGCAATCAGGCCGTTCCGAAAAGCCTGTCTCACGGCTCCTTTGCTGCCGACAATACCCACGATCCCCATATATTCGAGGTAATCCTTCATCACGTTCCACGCAAGCTCGAAAGTGAACTCGAAGGCTTTGATGAGGCCCTGCCGCTCCGCCTCGTTCAGCGCTCGGGCCGAAGCCAGATCCATGACGCGGGAAAGCGCGGCAAGCGCCTTTTTGTAATTCTCGAACCTCTGCCGCCATCGAACGTACCTGCCTGCCATGCGCAACGCCTCCCGGCTTTTGTTTTAAGCTCCTGATATTGTATAGCATATGAGAAAACGACAAAACAGGGCGGAGCTTCGCGTTCCCCGCGAAGTGCCCCGGCGCGTTCGGGCGAAGCGTGGACACCGAAGGTTCTCGACGACAAAAAACTTTACGAAGTGCACCTCGGGCTGAACGGAACGGACGGCTGGCCCTATGTCGTCGCGCTCTGCTACGGGTACCGGGACAACGCGCTTTACCTGCACGGAGCGCCCGTCGGGCTGAAGGCCGACCTGTTGGCCGCCAGTCCGAAGGCCTGCTTTCAGGTTACGGAGGGCGCCGAGGTGGTGACGGCCGAAAAGGCCGAGGCTTTCACCATGAAATACCGCAGCGTGACGGGCTTCGGAGTCGTGCGGACCCTCGCCGGCATCGACGAAAAGAACGCGGGTCTGAATATCCTCATGGAGCAATACAGGGGACCCCATACCGACCTCCGGGAAAACCCCCGGATGGCGGCGGCGGTGTGGGTCGCCCGGCTCGATATCGAATACATGACAGGCAAGAACAACGGTTATAGCAGAGACAGTCAATCAACTTAAAAAAATTCAACTTAAAAAAACGTTACGCGGTTACGTCACTTCATCCCCCGCAGGACTCTGATCCCCAGCGGAACGGAGAGCGCGAAGGTCGCGAGATCCGCGACGGGCTGACTCAACTGGATGCCGAGGACTCCCAGCCAGGGCGTGAGGGCGAAAAGGCACGGCAGCAGGAACAGGCCCTGCCACGCGAGGGACAGAATCGTCGCCGTGCCCGTTTTGCCGATCGTCTGCGACATCATGTTGTTCAGAATCACCCACCCCATCAGCGGGAAAGTGACGCACCGCAGGCGAAGCGCCAGAGCTCCGATATGGATGACGGTGCCGTCGTTCCGGAAGAGTTCGACGATCTGCGGCGCGAACAGGAAACCGCATGCCGCGATGGCGAGCAGAACGGCGAAGGACGTTTTCACGCAGAACCAGAAAGCCTTTCTGACGCGGCCGTAGAGCCCGGCTCCATAGTTGAAGCCGCAGACCGGCTGAAAACCCTGGCCGAACCCCAGAAGGGCCGAGTTGGCGAACATGGCGACCCGCTGCACGACGGACATGGCCGCGATCGCCGCGTCTCCGAAGCCCCCCGCCATTTGGTTGATGCAGATCGTCGCCACGCTCGAAAGTCCCTGCCGGCAGAAGGAGGGAAATCCGCTCTTCACGATTTCCCGGTAGAGGGCGAAGCGGGGCGAAAAGAGCCTGAGGTCGATACTGATGTTTCCCTTCCGGGTGCAGCCGACCAGGAGCAGGCAGCAGCTGACGAGCTGACTGAGCATCGTGGCCAGGGAGGCTCCTTTGACCCCCATGCCGAACACGAAGATGAACAGGGGATCCAGTCCGACGTTCAGCACGGCGCCGGACACCATGCCCAGCATCCCGTAAAAGGCGCTGCCCTGAAAGCGCAGCTGGTTGTTCAGCACCAGCGAGGCCGCCATCCACGGCGCGCCGATGAAGATATAGAACAGGTAGTCGCAGGCGTAGGGCAGGATGGTCTCGGTCGCGCCCAGGAAGCGGGCGACGGGCTCCAGAAAGAGAAGCCCGGCGCCGGTCACGACCGCCCCCGCGAGAAAGCAGGACACAAAGCCGGTCGCGGCCATGATATTGGCCTTCTCTAATTCGTGGGCGCCCAGCTGCCGCGAGATGTAGCTTCCCGACCCCTGCCCGAAAAAGAAGCCCAGAGCCTGTATAATGGCCATCAGGGAGAAGGACACGCCCACGCCGGCCGTGGCGGGGGTGCCGAGCGACCCCACGAAATACGTGTCGGCCATGTTGTAGAGGCCGGAGATGACCATGATGGCGATCGAGGGCCCAGCCAAACTGCAAACCAGACGTTCCACCGGCGCCTGGGTCATGCGGATGAATTTTTCGTCTACTGCGCTGACGCTGCTGTTCTGAGACAAAACCGACACCTCGTTTATACTGAATTGAAATTAAAGGCCTGACGGGGACGGATAGGACGGTCCCGCGCACGGAGCTTAGTTTAGCACTAAACGGCCCGGCACGGCACGGCAGAAAAACTCCGGGGCAGCGAAAACGGCGGCTCGGGAAAGATGGTAACCGTTCAAACCCCCTACATCCGATTTCCATCTGAACAGTGGCTTTCACTCAAGGGGATTCGGGGGGGCAGGCTCCGCGCAAACTGCCGCGCGGGTAAGCGACCGACACAATCCGCTTCGCTTATTGGTCGTCTGCTTAAGTGAGCCCGCTTTTGGGCGAACGAGCTCCGCCCCCCCTGAGCTTGAATGTTTACGAAAGATGATATGATGTCGAAACGCCTTGCGGCAGTTCGGGAACGCGTGACAGACGCGCCTGACGCGCGGTATTCACGATATTCATAACGCACGACACTCGAGGAGGAGGTTCATATTGATGTACGTTTTGCTTTTTGCGCTGAGTTTTACGGTGTTCTTCGGAATGTCCTGCCGCCGGGCCGCGGCCTCGGACGAGGCGATCGCCGAGTACGCCGCCAGGAACGGAGACGCGATGCTCAAGGACTGGCTGGAGATCATCGCCATCCCCGGCAAATCCCGCCAGGAACAGCGGCGCACCGAGTGGTTCAAGGCGAAATTTCAGGAGGCCGGACTGGAGGGCGTCACGACGGACGACCTCGGCAACGTCTGGGGGACGATGAAGGGGAATCCCGGCAGGGAAACGATCCTCGTCACGGGCCACATGGACAGCGTTTTCGCCGACGACACGCCTCTTGAGCCGGAGCTTCGGGACGGCTGGATCTACTGTCCCGGCGCAAGCGACGACGTGCCCGCGCCTCTGGCTCTCGTCTGGATAAAGAAGGCTCTGGACGCGATGAAGACGACTCCCGCCGCCAACCTGATTTTTCTGGCCACGGTGCAGGAGGAAATCGGGCTGAAGGGGATGAAGCACTACCTGGCGAACGCCAAAAGCAAGCCGGACATGGTGATCGCCGTCGACGGACAGCTCGGAGATGTCGTCGCGGGCGGGCTGGGCATTCACTGGCATAAAGTCTACGCGAACACCCCCGCGGGACACACGCTGCACAGCACGGGCAGGCCCTCGGCCGTCAAAAGCCTCGCCCTGGCCGTCACCGAGGCCTACAAATACCAGACGGAACAGGACCCGGTCATCTACCTCAACCTGGGCGTCATAGGGGGAGGCACCACCGAGAACGCGATCTGCGAGGAGGCGTGGGTGACGCTCGACATGCGCTCCGCCGACGCCGGCGCGCTGCAGAAGCTGGAGGAAAAGGTCTTCCCCGCGATGGAAAAGGCGATCACGTCCTCCGGAGCGGCGTTCCGCAGGGAGATCGTCACGGACATCACCGCCGCCCAGATGCCCGGCCTCGACAAGCACCGCGTCGTGCAGACGGCGGTCGAGGTCTTGAAGAAACTGAACTACGGAGACCAGAAGATCACCTACTCCGGCGCGACCGACGGCAACATCAGCATCGCGATGGGCATTCCGACCGTCTCCGTCGGCATCGTTCACGGGGAGAACTGGCACTCCCTGAAAGAGCGGGCCAAGGCCGACACCTTCGTCATCGGCCTGAAACAGCTCCTGATGATGCTGGAGCGCCTGAAATAATTTTGCGGCCCTAGAGAACGGATGCGGGGAGATGCGCGGAATAAAGGGGGCGCTTTTGGCCCTGCAAAGCGTGAGGGACGGACGCTTCATCGGCTCGGCGCTGCGTTCTCTGGGAAACGAAATGCCCGTGAAAGAGCTTTCGCTGGCCTCGTCCCTCGCCTACGCCGCTCTGCGGCGCGAATCCCTCTGGAGAACGGTGTTTGAAACCTGCGCGGTGGAGAGGAAGAGGGAAGGAAAGAAGGAAGGAAAGAGCGCGGGCGCGGGCATGAAAAAAAACCAAAAATTCTCCCCTCTGGTCTCGGACTGCCTCCTCGTGGGGACGGCGGGCCTTCTGGAGCTCCGTAACTTCGCCGGAGGGGTTCTCGTCAACGGCCTGCTGGAAATTCTGAAGGAAAGAGGGCAGGAGAAGGCCGTGCCGGCGGCAAACGCCATTCTTCGCAGCGTGAGCCGGGACGGCGCTGGGATTCTCGAAAAATTCCGCCGCAGTCCCCGACTGGAGGAGCGCGCGATGTGGGCGGGGATTCCCGGATGGACTTTGCCGGCCTGGAAAAAGACGTGGAGCGGGGATGAGCTGAACGAGCTGTTCGGCCTGGCGCAGATTTCCCCGCGCGCGTCGCTGCGCACGCCCCCGGGCGAAAGGGAGGGGGTGCTGGTGTCGCTCAGGCAGAAGGGCCAGACGGGGGACACGGACCTCGCGGGGGCGGAGCCCTCGGACCTCTTCCCGGATTCCATCCGTCTCGCGTCCACCGTCCTGCCGACCCTTCTCCCGGGCTTCGGGGAGGGGAGAGTGACGTTGCAGACGGAGAGCTCCATGCTCGCGGCGTCGCTGGTGAAAGATTTTTGGCGGGGCGGCCCCGTCCTCGACATGTGTTCGGGGCGGGGCGTCAAGGCGGGGCAGATTGCGCAGGCTTTGCCCGCCGCTCCGCTGGAGTGCTGGGAAATCTCGCCCGGCCGTCACCTGGCCGCGGCGCATGAAATGGAACGTCTGGGCGCCGGCGGGCGCGTCAGGCTGAGGGCGGGAGACGCCCTGTCGCTCGAACCGCTCGAACCGCCGGAGGTTGTGCTTCTGGACGCGCCCTGCACGGGCAGCGGGACGTGGAACCGAAAGCCCGAGTTCAAATGGAAGCTCAATTGGGCAAAATTGGATAAAATATGCGCGGTACAGAAAAATTTGCTGAAAAAGGCGTTATCTCTTGCCAAAACCGGTGGTATTATAGTCTACGTGACGTGCAGCCTTCTGCGTCAGGAGAATGAAAATATCGTGGCGGAGGTTCTTTCCGAGAGAACGGACTGCGTCGTGCTGGACGTTCCGTGGACAGGACGGCATCTGCGCCGGGGACGCCCGTGGGGAACTTACATTTGGCCCTCGCTGCCTTGGCTGGATGGTTTTTACGCGGCCGTCATGTTGAAAAAAGCGTAACCGTTCAAGCTCCGTATACCCTGTTCAGTCAAGACAGGCGTTTATCATAGGGGGTCTCGGGGGGGGAGTCAGTGAAGGAGCGCAGCGACTGAACGAGTTCTGCCCCCCTGAGTTTGAACGTTTGAAAAAAGCCGGCCGAAAAAAGCCGGATGCGAAAGACGCGTGGGCTCGAGTGGAGGCTTGCAGATGGATAAAATGTTGCGCTGGACCATGCTATTTGTCGTTTTGGTGATTTTTTCCTCGGGCGCCGTGGCGGTTTACACCGTTTTTTTCAAGAGCGTCCCCAATGACGCGCCGATGCCGTCATTCCGGGAAAAATCCATTGCCGAAGCGGCTGAAGAGGCCCGGCGTCTGGGGCTGTCCGTCAAGGTAGAGCAGGTCGTCTCCTCTCTGCCCCGGGGAACGGTCTTGGCGCAAACCCCGGAACCGGGACGCGGGATACCCGGAAACAGGATCGTTATTTTCCAGATCAGCAGAGGAGGAGCGCGCCGCGCCGTGCCCGACGTGCGCAATCTCGACGTCGCGCGGGCGCAGGCCCTCATCCGCGAACAGGGTTTCGAAGTGGGGGATATTCTCTATATCAAGGACGACTCCCACGCGGCCGGCTTCGTCATCGCCCAAAGTCCCGCAACGCCCGCCAGCGTCCCCGCGGACAGGAAAATAGACCTTCTCGTCAACCAGGGAGGCGCGGGCTCCGACGGCAAAGTCGTGGTCCCCGACGTGGCGCAGATGACGGAGCGCCAGGCGCGGGATCTTCTGACGGCCGGCGGTTTCAGGATCCCGGCCGTGGATTACGTCTACAGCCCCAACGCGGCGGAGGGGCGGGTCATCGGCACGCGTCCCTCCGCCGGAGCGTCGGCGCGCGCGGGAGAGGGAGTCCGCCTGAAGGTTGCCACGGCCAAAAAGCCCGAAGGGCTTCAGGAACCTCCTGCCCCCGTGCAGCCGGCTTCTTTGTCCACCGCTTCCTCGTCCGCCGCGTCTTCGCCCGCCGCTTCCGCGGCCGCCTCCATCGTCTCCGTCGTGGAAAGCGCCAGAAGCTCCGTGTCGGCCCAGAGGGGCACAGCCCCTGCCGGTGCCGGGGGCGCAGCCCCTTCTGGAAGCGCGGCCCAGGCCGGCGGCGTGGGGCCGCAGTCCCCGCGCGTCATTCAGAACCCGGCTCTCGCCGCCGGCGCGGGCGCGACTTCCGCGGCGCCCCCCGCCGCGGAAGCGGGCGGGGCGGCTGGCGCGCCGGCCTCTCAGGGTACGGCCCCGGTTCCGGTGCCCGCGCTGCAGCCGTTGGGGGGAAAGATCGCGCGCATACGGTATCAGGTTCCTCCTCTCGCCCGTCCCCTGCATCTGAAAATAGAGATGGTGGACCCCTCGGGGAAAAAAGTCCTGCTGGACCGATCCGCGAAAAGCGGGGAGTACGTCTCGCTCGACGCGCCTTATTCGCGGGAGTGCGCGGTCACGATCTATCTGGGCGGCGAGTTCGTCTGGCAGGATCGGTACATGTAGATGACGCGCGGCGTTTTGATCGCTCCGTCCATTCTGGGGGCCGACCCCCTCTCCGTCGGAGCCGCCATCGATTCTCTGGCGGGGGGGTATGACTGGCTTCACCTGGATGTCATGGACGGTCATTTCGTCCGCAATCTCTCGTTCGGGCCGGATATGGCGAAAGCGCTGCGCCGCCGTTACCCGGAGGCGTTTCTCGATGTTCACCTGATGCTGGACAACCCCGACGCCTTTTCGGCCGCGTTCGTCCGGGCCGGCGCTTCGCAGATCGCGGTTCACGCGGAGGCGGAGCCTCAGTTGCTTTACGGCCGCCTCCTGAAAATCCGGGAAGCGGGGGCGCGGGCGGGCGTCGTGCTCGCTCCCGCGACGACGGTGGAGCAGGTGCGTTTCGTGCTTCCCGTCGCGGATATTGTGCTGGTGATGTCCGTGACCCCCGGTTTCGGCGGGCAGCCGCCGATCGAAAGCGCCCTCGAAAAGGTGCGGGATCTCGTGCGTCTGCGTTCCGTCGAAAACTACCGCTACCTGATTCAAATGGACGGGGGCATCAAGTTGGAAAACGCCGCGCGGACGGCGGCGGCCGGCGCGGATGTTCTGGTTGTCGGCAGCGCGCTGTTCGGCAGCCCCGACCCCGCCGGGTATATCGCGCGGATAAAAGAAGAAATTCACAAAAGCTGAAGAATTTCACAAAAACTGCGGAAAAGCCCGCCGGAACCGTCCGCGGATGGGACGCCAGGCGGCAAATGAGAAAGGGGAGCTTGTCAATGCCCGCTTCCAGCAGAGAAGAAGCCTTGAAAGAGCTCGGGCGTATGGTCAGAGAAAAGCGAGAAGACGCGAACCTCTCTTTGGAGGAGATCTACGAAAGAACCCGAGTGCGTCTCGAATATCTTCAAGGCATTGAAGACGGAAATTACCGGGGGTTTCCCGATCTTGTGTACATCAAGGGATTCGTCAGGACTTACCTGAGCGTTATCGGTGCCGAGGACCTGAAAGACGAGTTTATTTCGTGGCTGAACAAAAGCGAGGCCGTGAAGGAGCAGCGCCTTCCGCCGACGAATGTCCTCGGGAACGGGACGTCGCCGACGAAGGGCTTCAAGCCGGCTTCGCACCTCTGGCTGTTCGCGGTGCTGTTTTTGGCGCTGGCCGGTTCGGGCTATTACGTTTGGTATTCCTGGAACAGCAATCTGTTCATTGTCGATCTTCGTCAAATTCCGGAAGAAACTCCGGCACCCGTGACCGAGAAGGAAAAAGAAAAGGAGAAAAAGCTCCCCTCCGCCGACCTTCCGCCGAAGGATATGCCGGCCGCGCTCTCCGCCGACGACGCCTTTCTCTCGATTCTTCCGGCTTCTCAGAGCATCCGCCCGGCGCCGAAGCCGGAGCCGGTAAAACCCTCTCTCCTGATTCGGGCCAGAGGCGACGTCTGGACGAGGGTGACGATCGGCGAAAAAGTGGTTTTCACCAAAACGATGAAATCCGGCGAGGAGGTCTCTTGGGACCTTACCGCCGCGGCTAAGGTGACCTACGGCCGTCCGAACATGGCGGAGGTCGTGCTGAACGGTAAGGCGCTGGGCCCGGCCAACCCGAGGGGATCGAAAACGTCGGAGACGTACATCTACGACCCGGACGGGACCTACAAAAAAGTGCAGCCGCAACCGCAATAGGAGCGCGTGCTTTGAACCTGTTTTTCGTCAGCATGGGTTGCGCCAAGAACAGCGTGGACAGCGAACACCTGATGGGACTGCTCGCCGCGGCGGGGCACACGATCGTCGGCGACGTGAAAGAGGCGCGGGTGGGGCTGATCAATACCTGCGCCTTCATTCAGGACGCCGTCAGGGAGAACGTGGACGCGATCCTGGATCTGGAGCTTCTGAAAGAGCGCGGCGAACTGGAGAAAATCGTCGTCACGGGATGTCTCGTCAACCGCTGCGAAAAAGAGCTGAGGGAAGAACTGCCCGCGGTCGACCTCTGGGCACGGGCCGAGGAATGGGACGCCGTCCTGGCTTTTCTCGGCAAAGAGGCGCCGGATCGGGCTTCCACCAACTGCATTCCGCGGGGGCGCCTCGCGGAAAATTCTCCCTGGTCGCGCTACCTGAAGGTGGGGGAAGGATGCGACACCTGCTGTTCGTACTGCACGATCCCCCTGATCCGCGGACGCCTGCGCAGCGTCCCGATTCCGCGGCTGACGGAGGAGGCGCGTTCTCTCGCCGCCTCGGGCGCGCGGGAGATCTGCCTCGTCGGGCAGGACCTCACGGCCTACGGCCGGGACCTCTACGGCGGGCCTTCCATCGAAAAACTGCTGACGGCGCTGGACGAAGCCCTTCCCGAGGAGACGTGGCTCCGCCTCCTGTACCTGCACCCCGACCGCGTCACGCCCAAGTTTCTGGATTTCCTCTTTGGAATGAAAAAAGTCCTGCCTTATCTCGATATTCCCATACAGCACATCGACGACGCGATCCTTTCCGCGATGAATCGGCGTCCCGCCTCCCTTCACATCAGGAATACCGTCCGGTACGCGCGGGAGAGGGATCCCCTGTTCGCGCTGAGAACGACCGTCATGACGGGTTTTCCCGGCGAGACGGACGAGCAGTTTGAAAAGCTCGTCGATTTTCTGGAAGAGGCGAAGATCGACCGGGTGGGAGCGTTTGTCTACTCCCCCGAGGAGGGGACGAAGGCCGCCCTCATGCCGCAGGTCCCCGACGCGGTGAAGGAGGCGCGCCGCGATCGCCTGATGGCGGCGCAGGCCGTTCTTTCGCGCGAACGCAACGCGCTTTTTGTCGGAAAGACGCTGCGGGTGCTGATCGAAGAGGCCGACGGCGAGGGCTCGGCGTGGGGGCGCTCTTACCGCGACGCGCCGGAGGTCGACGGCATGGTCTGCGTCGAGGGCGGCGAGGGTTGGGAGAAAACTCTCGTCCCCGGCTCGTTCGCGGACGTGAAGATCACCGACGCGGCCGAGTACGACCTCTTCGGAGAAACCGTTGCGGCCCGAGGGTAGCCGGGGAAAATAAGGAAAAATCATGAAACAGGAGGCTCCCCCCAAAGGGGGAGCCTCCTGTTTTCTCAGGCCGTTTCGGCCAGCCGCTCGCTCCCGTCTCACGGACGTTATCACGGACGGGTGACACCCTGGCTAGAGCTTGATTGACATCAGGAATTCTCTGTTGGTCGGAGTTTGCTTGAGCTTGTCGAGGATCAGGTTCAAGGCCCCGGCCTCGTCGACGCCCACGATGCGTTTGCGGAGCACCCACAGCCGCGCGAGTTCGTCGTCGGGGATCAGGAGTTCCTCGCGCCGCGTGCCGGAGCGGGTGATGTCGATGGCGGGGAAAATCCTCTGTTCGGCCAGCTTGCGAGACAGGTGGAGCTCCATGTTTCCCGTGCCTTTGAACTCCTCGTAGATGACGTCGTCCATGCGGCTGCCCGTGTCCGTCAGGGCCGTGCCGATGATGGTGAGACTGCCTCCCTCTTCGAAGTTGCGTGCCGCCCCGAAAAAGCGTTTCGGAAAGTACAGGCCCGAGGGGTCGAGACCGCCCGAAAGCGTCCGGCCCGAGGGCGGGACCGTGAGGTTCGACGCCCGCGCCAGCCGTGTGATGGAGTCCAGCAGAATGACCACGTCCCGCTTGGCCTCCACCAGGCGTTTGGCCTTTTCCAAGGCCAGGTTGGCCACGCGGATGTGCTCGTCCGCCGGGCGGTCGAAGGTGGAGGCGATGACCTCCCCGTCCACGGACCGAGAGATGTCCGTGACCTCCTCCGGGCGCTCGTCGATCAGGAGGGCCATCAGGATGACGTCGGGGCAGTTGATCGAAATCGCGCCCGCGATGCGCTTCAGCAGGGTCGTCTTCCCCGCCTTGGGGGGGGAGACGATCAGGGCGCGCTGCCCCATGCCGATGGGCGCGAACATATCGACCAGACGCGTCGCCAGGTCTCCGGGACCGGTTTCGAGGCTCATTTTCATGTTGGGAAATATGGGCGTGAACTGGTTGAACTGCGCGCGCCGGCGGGATTGTTCGGGATCCGAGAAGTTGACCGTCTCCACGCGAAGCAGCGCCTCGTAATGCTCCTGCTCGCGCGGCGGGCGGATCAGGCCCCAGATCACGTCTCCGTTGCGCAGCCCGAAACGCCGAATCTGCGAGACCGACAGGTAAACGTCGCTGTCCGTGGGCAGCATCCCCTTAGGCCGCAGAAAGCCGAACCCTTCGGGCAAGATCTCCAGCGTCCCGCCGCCGAATTTGTAGTTCATGCTCTCGGCTTGAGCCTTCAGGACGGAGATGACGAGGTCGTCTTTACGGAGCGTCGTCGCGCCGGGAACGTTCAGTTCTCTTCCGATCTTGCGAAGATCCACCAGCGTCTGGGCGGCGAGGTAACCGTAAGAGTGCTTGGGCTTGGGCGGAACGTAGAGCTCCGGCGCGGAGTGAACGATCACCGGAAGCGAGGGTGCCGGTGCGGGTGCGGGCAAAGCGGCTTCCGGCTCGGCCGGTTCCGGAGCGGGTTCTTCGGGAACCGGCTCCTCCGCGGACGCCTCCCGGTCGGGAGTGTTCGTCATCTCCGCCCCCTCGGCCTCCGTTTCGGGCCTGATTTCGCGCCGAACCTCTCTGTCGGCTTCCCTCTCCCGAACCGATTCCAGCTCAGGCAGCTCCAGTTCAGGCAGATCCAGCTCCGGCAGGGGAAGAAGCGGCGTTTCCGCTATCTTCGTCCGCGAACGGTAGGTTCTGGGTCTCCTCGTCTCCGCAACGGAGCCGCCCGCGGCGGTCCCGTCCGCGACGGTTCCGTCCGTGAGGATTTGAGCCGTTTCCTCCGCGGTTTTCCGCCTCCGTCTTCCGACGATAGAGCCCTCCGCCTGGTTCTCCGACTCGTCCGCCGCGGGCGTTTTAACCGTGGGCGGCCTTCCGCGCCTCCGCGGGACCGCTGCCTCCGCCTGCAACTTGGCCATCACAACGTGAATCCTTTACAAAAATATGCCATCATGAATCTTTCCACCTCATAAAACATGTAATTTGGAGCGGCGGCACGACAGAAAAAGCGGCCGCCTTTCGGAACAATATCGAATGCCGAAACGTGAAAACCGAAACGAACCATCGAGTCCCAAATTTAAGGCCGGGAACAAACCCGCGTCTAGTAAATCTCAAATCTGAAATCGGAAAAAAAGTCCTTCCCGAAAATCAAACGCACGGAATAGGGCCCTTTGGGCAAAGGGCGCCCGTCCTCCAGCACGAGCCCGTATATTCTGGAGCCCGACGGCGGGGACAAGACGTAAGAGCCCGACTGCACGATTTTGTCCCCTATGGACCAAAGAATCTCGACCTTGCTGTCTCTCGTGATTTTACCGTAATCGAAATAGAGGCAAACCTGCCTCGCCCCGTAAGGGAACCGAGAAACGACCCCCGTCAGGCGCCGCCTGTCGTCCGTCTCCGTGGAGATCGTCACGTGATAGATTTCCAGAGAACCTCCCGGTTTACTGCTGTTTTGACGAATAATCCAAAAAGAAAGGAACAACAAAACCGTAGCAAACAACACGACCAGCAGCAAAAAAGGTGTTCTTTTCGTTCTTCTCTCCGGCACTGCCTCTTTTGTATTCGGCCCTGTCTCTCTTTCCGGCGCCATTATACCCGAAAATTCTCCAAATACCAATTTTTGATCTGAATATTTTTTTCGTTCAGCTCGGATAAGGAAACGCCGTCCACCGACATCGCGGGCGTTCCGGAAGTGCCGTCTACCGCCCCGGCGCGCAAAAGCGCCTCCAGCATCGCGGCCTCTTCGCCGTCGCCGAGCCCCAGCCATCGGCGCCCAGAGGCCGACAGAAGCGCCGCGAGGGCATAAGCCCCCCAGTTCGAGACATCCGCGGGAAGGCAGACGGTGGCGGGCACCCTGGAGAGGCAGCACGCGTAGCCCGGCATTTTTTCGGCCAGCCCCTCGTACAAAGCGCCCATTCCGGCTTCGTTTCCGCCGTCGCCCACGCCCAGCACGGGAACGCCCCGGGCGAGGGCGGAGTCCGCCGCCCGGTCCAGCGGCGCGGCGACGGCGCTGATGTCACGGCCCCTCATGTGGTAATAGCGCCCGTCGGCCGCGTGTCCCGGGCGCTCGATAAAGACCAGGAGCGCCCCGCCGGCTTCCGCCTCTCCGAATTCCGCGCCGCCTGCCGCCGCTTTATCGACCTCGCCGGGACTGTCCGCGCGGACGGCGGCGGGGCCTCCGACGCTTCGCGAGCAGGCGGCGAGCGCGTCGTAATTGAGGCCGTCGGTCAGCAGGACTGCGCTTTTGCCCGCCCGCTCCAGAGCGCGTCCCAAAACGACGGCGCCCGGCGGTCCGTCCGTCTCCGGAGCGCCGGCGTCCTGAACGTAAAAACCGGTGATGATGACAATTCGGGAGGATTCGGTCAAAAGGCGGAGGGCGCCGCGCAAAAACTCCGGCCGGCACAGAGCCGGCGCACCGCGCGATCGGGAGTCGGACGCGACGATACTCTGCAGCGCGGCAAAATTCATGTCTTTACATTCGCCTCATGTCTTACATGCGCCTCATGTTTTTACATGCGCCGCTTCAGTTCAGTTTTTCCATGAGACCCAAAAGCTCCGGGCTGAGGAATTTCTGCTCTGTCCAGGAGCGCTCGAGATCGCTCAGGGTCATCCGGTGATTCACGTTTCCGACCATCACGCCCGACTTCCCGATCAGAAGGGATTCCGTCGCGTAAGCGCCCATGCGGGAGGCGAGGATCGTGTCGAAAGAGGTGGGGCTCCCTCCCCTCTGGATATAGCCCAGCACCGTAACGCGCGCGTCGTAGCCGCCCGTGTCCTGCAGCTTGCTCTTCATTTCGTTGGCCGTCATGACGCCCTCGGCCAGGATAATCAGGGTGTGGCTTTTTCTGATTTCATGCGACGCCCGGAGTTTCTGGCAAAGGTTCCCGATGGAGAGGGGCAGTTCCGGCACCACGACGTACTCGGCGCCCGCGGCCACGGCGACCTCCAGGGCCAGAAAACCCGCGTTCCGCCCCATGACCTCGACGATGAAGAGGCGGTCGTGACTCGAAGCCGTGTCCCGAAGCCGCATCACGGCTTCGAGGGCCGTGTTGACCGCCGTGTCGAAGCCGATGGTCTCGTCCGTGCCCGCCACGTCGTTGTCGATCGTTCCCGGAATCCCGATGGTGGGCATTCCCATTTCGTGCAACAGCTTGGCCCCGTGAAAAGAGCCGTCCCCGCCGACCACGACCAGGCCCTCTATGCCGGCCTCCCGCATTTTCGCGATGGCGGTGCCGCGGCCTTCCTCGGTTTTGAAGCGTTCGCTGCGCGCCGTTTTCAGAATCGTCCCGCCCCGGTGGAGGATTCCGCCCACGGAGGCCCGGTTCAGCGAGACGTATTCCCCGTCGATGAGGCCCTCGTATCCCCGCATCACGCCGATGCACTCCTTATCGTTGAAAATAGACGTCCTCACGACGGCCCGGATAGCCGCGTTCATGCCCGGAGAATCCCCTCCGCTGGTCAACACCGCGATGCGTTTCATTCTGATGTAGCCTCCCCTAACGAGAAATAGTGGAGGGCGCGAAACGGAACACACGCCCTCGTCCGAGAACCCTACTGCCGCTGCAGCTCGTCCACGCGGGCGTCGATAGCGGCCAGTTCCTCGTCCAGAGCGTCGATCTGCTTCTGGAGTCCGGCTCGGTCCGCGTTCAGCTTTTCAAGACGCCTGATGAGGCGATCCAGCTCCAACCGTGCCGCGGCCGTCCCTTTGTTCAGGATGGAGGGGTCGTCCCCGGTGATGTCCCACACGAAAAGGAGATTGCCCGCCCTCGTCGTCGCCTGGCTGATGGAGCCGCTGACGGAAAGACGCAGGTCTTTGACGCCCTCCAGAAGATTTTTGCCCGTCTTTTCGTCGTAACGGGGAAACCAGATCATTCCGTCGCGCCGCCCCTGCAATTTGAAATTGAAACGTTTGTCGTAATCGACGGGTTCCAGAGTCCTTTTTCCGACGTAAAGCCTGAGGTGTTTGTCGAAGGGCTGCAAATAGACCGGCGTCCCCGTCGTGTTGAAGCTCACGTGGAACGCGATTCGCTCGTCGAGGTTGAGGACCTTCAGGAGGTTGTAGCGGTAGCGTTCCTCTTCGTCCTTGGTCCAGAGGTTCTTTTCGGCCTCCGCGCGGACGAGGGCCTCGATGTATTCGGCCGAGTAGTACGTCACCTCGATCTCCACCGTCTGAATCCCGCTGCCCTCGGAACGCTCCTCGGAGCGCGTCCAGGCTTTGAGAATCCGTTCCTCGATTCCCGCCGCCTCGGCGGGCGTTCCCCGCGTTCCCCAGAAACCGAACGCTCCCCAAAAACCGATGAACGCCAAAACCGCCAAAAGACGGAACGCGCGGCCTTCGATCGTTTTCTTCTTTTTTCTCTTTTCCGTCATTCGCGTAAAATACCCCTTTCGCAGCGAAGCCGACCTTTCATTTTCAAATCTTATTTTCAAATCTTATTTTCGAGTCTCATCGCGAAGTATTATACCAAATCGAAACTTCATAAGCGTTCGAGTTTGAAGAGGTCGGCGTAGTCGTCGAGGCGTTTCCATGTGGCGGGGTCGAGCCAGACGCCTTCTTTCAGAGACTTCTCCCGCCGCTCGAATTCTTTTTCGCCGTGAATGTAGACGCGCTCCTGACCTTCGGCTTTTCGGCTGTTTTTGATGCGGTCGAGCATTCCGGCGATGTGGCTCCGAAGGCGTTCCGGGTCCCCGAAGAGGTCGAGGCGCGTCGCCTGGAAGTAGTGGCATATGCCGCAGTGTTCTTTGTACGTGTCGAAGGACGCCGTACCCAGGGACAGTCCGGCGGTGAATATTTCCACCAGAAGGCCGAGCCCGTAGCCTTTGTGCCCGCCGAGCGTCTCCGTAGCCCCGCCCAGGAAGAGCTGGCCGCCCATGGGGTTCTTGTCGAAGCGGTTGGCCTCCGCGACGCTGACCGCGTCGGTCGTGTCCTTTCCGTCGACGTCCACGGCCCAGCCCACCGGCATGACGCCGCCGCGCCGCGCCGCGACCTCGATCTTGCCGAGAGGCACGGTCGTCGTCGCCATGTCCAGCATGAAATGCGGCCTGCGCCCGATGGGGACGGCCACGCAGATCGGGTTGGTGCCCAAAAGCCGCTCCCGCCCGAAGGTCGGAATGCTCGCGCGCAGCGTGTTGGTGAAGACCCATCCGATCATGCCCCGATCCGCTATCTGTTCCGCCCAGTACCCCGCCATACCGAAATGGCAGGAGTCCCGGACGGCCGTCATGCAGATGCCGGACGCTTCCGCCTTTTCGAGGGTCCGATCCACGGCCGTCCGGGAGACGGGAAACCCCGGCGCGGCGTTGCCCTGAATGACCAGAGAGACGGGCGTCTCGTGAACGATCTCCGCGACCGCCTCGGGGTGGCTCCTTCCGTCGTGGACTTCGTCATGGTAGAGCTTGATGCGGGCCACGCCGTGCGAGGAATGCCCGCGCGCGTCGGCCTCGACCAAGGCCTTCGCCGTGATCTCCGCGCTCTCTTTCGGGTATTTCAGACCCTTTTCCAGCATGTCCGCCATGTAAGCGCAGAGCTTGTCGTAAGCAATCGTCGTTCGTTCCATAAGAATATGAGCACCGCCCTTTTATTTATTTTATTTTTTCGCCGGCCCGAATTCCCTCGGCCCCATATTCCAGAGAAGGCTCTTCGCCGCGGAGCACACGGAGCGCCCCCTCGGCAAGGGCCCGCATTTCGTCCTCTCCGGGATAGCGCAGGACGGGAGCGATGAATTCCGTACGGGAGGTCAGGAACGCGCAGAGCCTGTCGCTGTACGCCAGTCCGCCCGTCAGGACTATGGCGTCGACCCGGCCCTTCAGGACGGCGGCGCACCTTCCGATTTCTTTCGCGCACTGGAGGCACAGGGCCTCGAAAACGAGGGCCGCGTGAGAATCGCCCGCCTCGATCCGCTTCTCGACTTCTCGGAGGTCGTTGGTGCCGAGGTGCGCGACGAGCCCGCCCCTGCCGTTGATCTTCTTCTCGACCTCCTCCAGAGTGCAGCGGCCGCTGAAACAGAGGGAAATCAGCCCGCCCGAGGGCAGGCTTCCCGAGCGCTCCGGCGACATCGGGCCGTCCCCGTCCAGCGCGTTGTTGACGTCGATGACGCGCCCCCTTTCGTGAGCCCCGACCGAAACCCCCCCGCCCATGTGGGCGACGACGAAGCCGCACTCCGTCAGGGGTTTTTTCAGCTCGGCGGCGGCGCGGCGCGCCACGGCCTTCTGATTGAGGGCGTGGAAGATGGAAACCCGCGGCATCTCCGGCAGGCCCGACAGGCGCGCTTCGTCGGCCAGTTCGTCCACCACGACGGGATCGACGATGAAGGCGGGAATGTTCCCGGCGGCCCGGGCGAAGCGGACGGCCAGAGGCGCTCCCAGGTTGCTGGCGTGCGTGCCGTTCCGCAGGTCGTCCAGCATGAGTTGGTTGACGATGTAAGTTCCGCCGCGGGCGGGCTTCATGAGCCCGCCCCGCCCCACGACGGCGGCAAAATCCCCGGGGCTGACGTTTTTGGATTCCAGCGCCTTCATGATGGCGTCGAAACGGAACCCTTCCTGTTCCATGACCGAACCGAACCGCTCTATCACGGCCGCGTCATAGCGCTGCGTGTCCGCCCAGAGGCATTTTTCGTCCTCGCAGAGGGCGATTTTCGTACTGGTCGAACCGGGGTTGACGACAAAGATTTTCATTCGTAAAAGTCCTCAGGCGAAGGAATCCCGCCCTAAGAGTGCGCGGCCATCATGATAGCCGCGGCGATGGAGAGCATTTTCGTGCGCGGGGAGTCCGACCGGCTTGTCAGGATGACGGGCGCGGCGGCGCCGACCATGAGGCCGGCCGTCTCGTTTTTGGAGAAATAGACGACCGATTTCGCCAGCATGTTGCCGTCGTCGATAGTCGGAACCAGAAGGATGTCGGCCTTGCCGGCCACGGGAGACGTGATCTTCTTGATTCTCGACGCCTCTTCGTTGATGGCGTTGTCGAGCGCCAAAGGCCCGTCCACGACGCAGTTTTTGAGCTGTCCCCTCTGCCCCATCAGGGTGAGCGCCGCCGCGTCTATCGTGCAGGGCATGTCGGGGTTCACGACCTCGACGGCGGCGAGGCAGGCGACCTTCGGGCACTGCACGCCGAGGGCGCGGGCGAAGTTGACGGTGTTCTGCAGAATGTCGGCCTTCTGCCTCAGACTGGGATAGGTGTTGAACGCGGCGTCGGCGATGAATATGATGCGGTCGTAGCCCTCGATTTCATGGAAATAGCAATGCGAGATGACCCTGCCGCTCCGCAGGCCGACCTCCTTGTTCAGCATTCCGCGCAGAAAATGATCCGTGTGGAGCTGCCCCTTCATATAAATATCGGCGCGCTTCGAGGAAACCTCCGCGACGGCGACGAGCCCGCACCGGGCCTCGTTCTTTTCGTCGATAAGCACATAGTCGTTTTCATTTGCCCCGGCCTCGGCGATGGCCGCCTTCATCGTCGGAACGCTGCCGACCAGCGTGGCCTCGACGAGCCCGTCCCTGCGGGCTTCCTCGATGGCCGCAATCAGCCCCGCGTCCTCCGCCATCGCGACGGCAAGACGTTTTTTGCCTACAACAGAACAAAGTTTTTTTGCCTCTTCAATCATATGCGAGAGCGAACGAATCTGTTCCATCCTCAACAGCCTCCTATATTTCTATATTTGATTTTACATAATCAGCAATCTTTCAGCGCGTAGTCGCCGTATCGCTTTGCCTCCTCCTCTCCGGACAGGACGCGGAGCGCGCCCTGCGCCAGCGCCAGCATTTCGTCCTCTCCCGGATAGACGAGGCAGGGGGCGATCCACTGCACGCGCTCCTGAATCAGGCGGACGAACCCCGAATCGTACGCGATTCCGCCGGTGAAGAGAATCGCGTCGGTCTTCTCTCCCATGGACACGGCCTGAGCCCCGACTTCCTTCGCGATATGCCACGCCATCGCGCGGTAGAGCAGAGCGGCTTTTTCCCCTTTTTCCCCTCCCTCCGCCATTATTTTCAGGACCTCGCGCATGTCGCTGGTGCCGAGATGGGCTCTCAGCCCTCCCATCCCCGCGATCTTGCGCCGTATCTCCTTTTCGCCGCACCGTCCGCTGAAACAGAGACGCGCCAGCGCCCCGACGGGTGCCCCGCCCGCGCGTTCGGGCGAAAACGGGCCGCATTCGTTCACGTTGTTCGTGTCGGCGATGCGGCCGCGGCGGTGGGCGGAGATGCTGACACCGCCGCCCAGATGAACGACGATGCAGCAAAGGTCGTCCCAGGCCCTGCCCATTTCGCGGGCGGCGCGGCGCACCGTCGCCTTGGTGTTGAGCGCGTGGGAGAACGAGGATTTCGGCAGTTCCGGCAGGCCCGTGATTTTCGCCTCCGGCACCATCTCGTCGACGCAGACCGGATCCACGATGAACGCGGGGACATCCCATTCGGAGGCGAGCGCCTCCGCCAGAATGCCGCCGAGGTTCGAAGCGTGTTCCCAGGGCTTGCCGAGCTTCAGCCGCTCGACGAGGAGCCTGTCCACATGAAACGTCCCGCCGGGCAGCGGATCGATAACTCCCCCACGCCCGACGACGGCGTCGAATTTTCCTCCGCCGTACTTTTCGACGAGGGTCCGTATCGTCCCCAGCCGAAAGCCGAACTGCTCCGTCACGGATCCGAAAGCCGCCAGATCGTCGGCGGGATGCCGGAGCGTCTCGTTCCATACCTCCTCCTCGCCGCGGAAAACCGCGACTTTCGTGCTGGTCGAACCGGGATTGACAGTCAAAATGGAGTACGCCATAGAGTCAGCCTCCTGAAAAAATTTTGTAATATTCCTGATTATAGACCAGGCATTTTTATTGGCAAGGGCGAATCTTCGACCCCAATCAGCAGGCTGCGGCCACGGACGGACAGCCCGGACGGTTTTCTGCCGGGCTGCCCGCGTACAATTATTTCATCAACACTTTGGAGACAGTGAATCAGCTTAAAAAATGACATTTGGTGAGGATGTCAATCTCGATGTACAACTTCGCTACCGCAAATGGTCTTCGCCCCCGGCTCACCTCAGCAGCGAAAGGACGTTCTGAGGGAGGGCGTTGGCTTGGGCGGTCATTGCCGTGCCGGACTG
>JAISMH010000108.1 GCA_031276855.1 Synergistaceae bacterium | reverse complement strand
TGGCGGGAACTCACCCCCAAAGTTTCCGCTCCCTCTGCATATGTCATGCTTCCCGACAATACCCGTTCCATAACCTTAACTCGCTTCAACTCATCCCCGCTCAATGTCACTCTCTCCTGCTTCATTAGGACATTTTCGCTGACGAGTTATGAGAGGACATTATCACAGACGAACAACAAAACTGCGCCCATACCCTTGCCTGAAACGGGCACTTCCTTTATAATGCGTAGGCTTTATTGTTTGCCCTGCCTCTTCGCTCGAGGAAGAGGCCATCAGTCCACAGGGAGGAGGTGTAAGACGTGCGGCATTATGAAATGCTGGCTCTTTTGAGCGCTGAGCTCGAAGAGCCGAAAGAGGAGATCGACAAGATCGAAGAGGTCGTACGCAGCCTTGGCGGTGATGTTTCCAAAATCGACGTCTGGGGGAAAAGGCATTTGGCCTATCCCATTCAGAAAAAGAGCGAAGGAATCTACGCTCTTTTCAACTTCGATTTGGAACCGGCGCAGACGTTCGAGCTGAAACGCGTACTCGGACTGCGGCCCGGCATCTACCGCCAAATCATTATCGCGCTGGACGAGTAGCATAAACAGGTCACACCACTGGAGCGTGGGAGGAATCGGCAATGGCCAGGGGGTTTAATAAAGTCGTTCTGATGGGCAATCTGGCTCGTGACCCCGATGTACGCTACACGGTCGACAAGCGGGCGTGGGTTCGTTTTACCGTCGCGGTGGGCTTCAGCTGGAAAAACAAAAACGGGGAATACCAGGACGGAACGGATTTCATTCCGGTGAGCGCCTGGGGGCCTTTGGCGGAACGCTGCGGGCGCTACCTGAAAAAGGGGAGCGCGGTTCTGGTCGAGGGCAAGATCAAGGTGCGCAGCTACGAGGCAAAAGACGGCAGCGGCAAGAAATACTCCACGGACGTGGCGGCCGACGAGGTGATGTTCGTCGGGCCCAAACGCGCCGAATCCGATGCTTTCGGCGAAGCGCCCCCCGGCGACGCGGCTTTCTCCGGTGCGCCGGCGGATTCCCGTTCCTCTTTCGACGGGGACGCGAATTTCGGAAAGAGTATGCGCGAAAAAGGCTTCGGCGACGGTGATTTCTTCTCGGACCTCTCCGAACTGGGGGAAAGCGACGAAGGAGAATCCGACATTCCGTTCTGACGGGGCGTCGTTTGGCAAGAGAAATTTTTTCAGGCTATTTATTCGGGAGGATTGCAGATGAACGGTGAAGGCAGGCCGAGCAGCGGCGGCACCGGGGGCCCGCAGCGCGGGGGAATGCGCAGGGGCGGTCCCAGGCGGCGTCCGAAGTTTTGTTTTTATTGCGTGGAAAAGCAGGAAAAAGTCGATTACAAAGACGTCGAAAAACTGCGCAAGTACGTCAGCGAGCGCGGCAAGATCATTCCCCGCCGGGTGACGGGAAACTGCGCGAAGCACCAGAGGCTTTTGACGGAGGCCATCAAGAGAGCCCGGTACATGGCTTTGCTTCCTTATTCGCTGAACTGATCCGCAGGAGAAAACTCCGGACTCTGCTACGATCCGGCAGGGGTCGCAGACCCGGCCCCGTTTCCTCGACGGCGCCGGGGTTTGCGCTTCGGCGATCTTCGAGGCGGAGCTCGATATATTCCGCGGTTTGATTTCAGAGGAGGGGAGACATATCGTGGGAAGCCCGGAAGATTCTCGGAAAACACAAAAAAAATTCACGGCCTGGGCGTCTCTTCTCCGGTGCGTATTCTTGTCGTCCCTGTCCGCCCTGCTTTTTTGCTCGGGGTCTCTCGTCTCTTCCCCGATCGGCACGGCGGCGCTTCTGTTCTGTCCCACCCCGCTCGCCCTTCTGGGAGCAAGGGAGAGCAACCGCTGGATGGCCGCGGGACTGATCGGGATTTCGGCGTTCCTGTCGCTCTTTTTCGGGCCCATGTTCTGTTTTTACTTCCTGATGGGAGAGGGAATTTTGTGCTTCGGCCTGTCGCTTCCCCTGGGAAAGCTGGAGAAGGGGAGCGAAAGTCTGCTTTTCTGCACGGCGGTCTCGATCCTTTCCAAGGTTGTTTTTTTCACGGTGATGGTGAATTTGACGGGAAAAAACCCCTTTGTGCCTGACTTGGAGGCCCTGAACGCCGCGTTGTCGCGGATGTCCGGGACGATGCTCAGCCAGGGCAGGGACGCGGCGTTTCTGGAGGATTCGCTGAAACAAATGGCCTCGCTCGCCCCTTATATGCTGCCGTCTCTGATCCTGTTGTCCTCCATGTTCGATTCTTTCTTCAACTACAAACTGTGCGAGTTTCTTCAGCGCGGGCGTCCGCGGGCTTTTCCCGCGCTTCCACCCCTCGGGGAGTGGCGTTTTCCCAAAAGCCTTCTGTGGGCTTTTCTGTTCGCCTTCGCTCTGCCGCTTCTGGCCGACACGAACGACTGGCCGCTGGGCGCGATGCTGGAGTTCAACATGAAGTTTCTGGTGAACGTTTTCTTCTTTTTGCAGGGCTTTTCCCTGGTCTGGTGGTGGCTTCTGAAGCGGAAAGTTCATCTGTTCCTGCGCCTTCTGGCCGCGGGCGCCCTCTTTTTCCCGCTTCTGGGCGTCTGGAGCGTCGCCCTCGGAGTGGGGGACCTCTGTCTCGACCTCCGCACGCGAACCCTGAAGAGGCGCTGATTCCAAAAATTTGTAAACGTTCAAGCTCAGGGGGGCGAAGTTCGTTCGCCCAAAAGCGGGCCGCTGGCCCCCAAACCCTTTTTTAATATTTTCTTTTTTAATTTTGCCAGCGAAAGGATGACGCATCATGCGGGTCATACTGAAAAAAGATGTCGATAAAACGGGCAGCGCGGGCCAGCTTGTGGATGTCAGCGATGGTTACGCGCGCAATTTTCTGCTCCCGCGGGGTTTGGCGGAGGAGGCGACCGCGGGGAAGGTCGCGGAGCTGCAGGAGCTTCGGCAGAACCGAAAAATCAAGGAGGATAAGGAGAAATCGGCTGCGGAAGAGGGCAAGAAGCGCCTTCAGGGCAGGGTGATCCGCGTTGCGGCAAGCGCGGGCGAGAACGGGAAGCTCTTCGGAAGCGTCACTGCCGCGCAGATCGCGGAGGCGCTCGAAGCCCAGCATCAGGTGAAGGCCGACAAACGCGGCATCAAGCTGGCCGAGCCGGTCAGACAGGCCGGAAACCACGCCGTCAGCGTCCGTCTCTACGCGGGAGTCCAAGCCGATATGACCCTGTCCGTGGAGATTCAGGGCTCTTGAACGTGATGTACGACCGCGCGGTTCCCCAGAACACGGGGGCCGAACGCGCGGTACTGGGCGCCTGCCTTCTGGAGCAGGAGGCCTTGGGCACGGCGGTCGAAATTCTCCTGCCCGACGATTTTTACGACCTGAACCACCGGACGGCGTTCGAGGTCATGGCCGCCATGTTCGCGGAAAACCGCCCCGTCGAGCTGGTGACGTTCGGCGAGGAACTGACGAGGCGGGGGGTCTTTGAAAAGCTCGGAGGGCAGTCCTTTTTCGCCTCCCTCGTGGCCGAAGTGCCCACGACGGCCAACGCGGAGTACCACGCCCAGATCGTCAAGGAAAAATCCACGCGCCGGCGGCTGATCGAGGCCGGCAATCATATCGTCCGCTTGGGCTACTCGACGGACATCGACAACGTCATGGCCCTGGACGAGGCCGAGCGCGCGGTTTTCGAGATCACTCAGAACAACCGGGCCGAATTCCGCTCGGTGCGCGACATTCTGGGCGTGACTTTCGCCAAGATTCAGGATCAGTACCAGAGAAGCGGTTCGAGCGTCAGCGGTTTCGACTCGGGCTTCGCGGACTTGGACTCTCTTACGGGAGGATTTCAGCCCGGCAGCCTGAACATCATCGCCGCGCGCCCCTCCATGGGAAAAACGGCTCTTGCCTTGAACATCGCTCAGTTCGGGGGCGGAAGGGCGGGGTCCGCCATCCTCATTTTCAGCCTCGAAATGTCGAGCGACCAGCTGGTTCAGAGAATGCTGGGCTCGGAGGCTCAAATCAACATCCACGCCATGCGCACCGGGGTCATGGGCAAGGCCGAATGGGACGAACTCCTGCAGGCCGCGAACCGCCTCTCGAAAGCGCCGATTTACATCGACGACAGCTCAATGCTGACGACGATGGACTTTCGCGCCCGATGCCGCCGTTTCAAGTCGCGGTATGAAAACCTCGGGCTGGTCGTCGTGGACTACCTTCAATTGATGAGCTTCGGCGGGCGCAGCACGGACAACAAGCAGCAGGAAGTCGCGGAGATTTCCCGTATGCTCAAAAGCGTGGCGAGGGAGCTGGAGTGTCCCGTCGTTGCCCTATCGCAGCTTTCCCGCGCCGTGGAGCAAAGGACGGAAAAGAGGCCGATGCTGTCCGACCTTCGGGACTCGGGCGCGATAGAGCAGGATGCGGACACCGTATTGCTGCTCTACCGCCCCGATTACTATGACGCGATCAACCCGGAAATGGACAGCGAGGCTTTCCTGAGCCTGGCCAAGAACCGCAACGGTCCCACAAACGAAATCCGCCTCATCTTCAAGAGAGAAATCACCCGCTTCTTCGGCGCCGCCGCGCGCTCAATGTGATTCGGTATGTGATTTGAACGGCGCGGCGCGGCGGTTTTACGGATTGCTCGAGATGGCCTCGCGATCCGCTTCCCGGGCGGCGAAGAGACGCACGATATAAGTATCCGACCATCGGCGGCCGCTGTAGAGAGCCTCGAAGACTATGGCGACATGCACCAGCAGGAGGCAGACAAAAACGACACCGACCACCACGTAAAGCTGTCTGCGGATGTTGGTTTTGGGGTGGGTTTCGTATATTTCCACATCTCTGGGATGTTCCTGTTTGATGCCCTGTTCTTCCTGCTTTTCCCTTTCCCATTTTTCCCAAAGGCTCACGATCATTGCACCTCCAGCGTTTTATTTTCGAATCGGCATTAAGTATACACCAGACGGCTGCCGCCTATATTCTGAAAAAATCGGCGTCAGGAGGGACAGAGTCGGCTCTCTTTCCACGGTCAGCCGAACCCTCCTGTGCTGGGGCAGGGTGTCGCCCCGGGCGACGCGTTCCCCGTCGAGCAGAATGTCCTGCGTCGCCGAGTGGGAGTTGAGCCAGACCAGTTCCTCGAAGACCTGGCCGATCTCCTCCATGTGGATCAGGCCGTCCTTCACGTAGCAGACGCGTCCCTTGTCCTCGGGGATTCCCGCGCCGAAAGCCGGAAAGGTGATAGCGTCGAGGACGAGATGTCCTTTTCCGTCGATGTGATAATACTCGTTCCAGGGAATTTTCTCCAGCGAGTGAATCCAGCCGAAAAAGAGGCCGCTTCCCTCCTTCGCCGGGAGCTCGGCGTAGACGGCGCCGGTCTTCCAGTCGCGGACGCGCAGCACGAAACCGCCTTGGGAAACGCTCGGCAACACGGCAGCCAAGAAAATCGCCGCAGCGGCCAGGCCCGTCCAAATCTTTTTCACCTTCTTCCCCTCCCCGCGGTGACTGTATCAATAGATCCAAGTGGTACAATTTTACCCGGGAAAAGGCTCCGTGTCATCATGAAAAGAACACGGAAAGAACATGAGAAGGGTTGGGAATGGAAAAAATTCTGATATTCAGAGGCGACAGACTGCTGGTTCGGGGCGGGGTTTTCGAGTTTTCGGAACTTCCCGCGCGTGTCTTGCGCTCTTCTCTCGCTCTGTCCGCCGTCTGGCGGGAGGCGGCGAGCTGGTGCGAGGTCGGCACGGACGAGGACGTGGAGGACGGGGCGCTCGTCTTTCCCGGCCTTTCGGGCGAGGAAGGCGCCGAGGAGTGGGCGGACCTGCGCACTGTCTGGCACCGCTGGGGAGAGGAGGCGTTTGCCCGCGCGGGGACGGCTTACCAGTACATGAACTGGCTGCGTCAGTCCCGTTTCTGTTCCCGATGCGGCGGTGCCCTCTCGCCCAAGACGGAGGAGCGGGGGCTCCGGTGCGGCGGATGCGGAAACGTGACCTATGCCCCGCTTCATCCCGCGATCATCGTCGCGATCGAGAAGGAAGGGAAACTGCTGCTCGCCCACAACACCCGAATGCCCGGGAAGCGTTACAGCGTTCTGGCCGGTTTCGTCGAGCCGGGGGAGTCTCTGGAGCAGACCGTGGCCCGCGAGGTCATGGAGGAAGCCGGAATCGAGGTGCGGGACATCCGTTATTTCGGGAGTCAGTCGTGGCCTTTTCCGTGTTCGCTGATGCTGGGTTTCACCGCGCGCTGGAGCGGGGGCGAGCTTTGCCCCGACGGCGTGGAGCTTGACAGCATCGGCTGGTTCGCCCCCGGCGAGTTCCCGGAGATCCCTCCCGGATTGAGCATCTCCCGCAGACTGATCGACGATTTCGCCGCGCGAACAACGGCGCCGAAACCAAAGGCGTATCCGTTCAAGGAGGTGAGGAAGTAAAATTCATTAATGCTTGTTATATCTAGATTTATAAATTCACTCTCAATTTGCACATCTTTTTCTTGATAGGGAAACCTTTGAGATAAACCTAGTTATAGTAAGGATTAATGAAAATCAACTTTTACTCCCCTTGAACGGATACTATTTTCGGAATACTTTCTACCCTTTCCTCCCCTCTGAGTCCCTTGATCACCTTAACCACCTTAACCACTGGTCCGAATTTCTGGGGCCATTATATTTCATTTTCGTGTGACAAAAAATTCGTTATTCGCTATAATAAAAACACAAAAGGGCAAGTTATTATTTTGGGGATTTAGGAGCGGAAAAATAGTGAATTCAACTCTTGCGTTCCATAAAAAATCATCTATAATATACGCAGTACGCAGTACGCAGTACGCAGTACGCAGTACGCAGTACGCAGTACGCAGTACGCAGTACGCAGTACGCAGAACGCAGAACGAA
>JAISMH010000086.1 GCA_031276855.1 Synergistaceae bacterium | reverse complement strand
TTATACAGCCGGGCCCTGACATTCATTCCGCAAAAATCGCCTCCTGAGCCGGCCGCAGTGAGCGATGAGCCCCGAGTCACGTCCAGAACAACAGTCTCGACAGGCGTCGGTTCCCCGTCTGGCCCGCCGCCAGAGCTTGGATCGTCCTCTCCTCCGCTATTTGACATCTTCTCCGGATTATCCAAGGACACCAAAAACCCGTCTCCGTTCATGCAGTTGAGCGTCACGGCGCCCACAATCGTGATGTCCGCCGAAGAACCGTCCAGCCAGAACGCCGCGGGGCCCTTCTCCGCATTCACCGTCAAATCCTGCAGCGTCAATTTCGCGCCGCTGCCTTTCACCGCAATGCCTTCGCCTTCGCCGCTGATGACCGTGTCGGGCGGGAGACCGTCCGCGCTTATGATCAGCACCTCGCTGCTGTAGTAGTAATTTGTGCCGTCGGCGCTTGTAATCGTAAAATCGCCCCAAGCCCGCGGCACCGCGGCCAGCAGCAGCGCCACCGCCAGCAGCCCCATCTTCCGAGCACTCTTCCTTGAAAACAACCCAAATTTCAGCATCGTCTGCCTCCTTTCGTGTCCACGAAAAACACCCCCTGCGCAATAGGGTATACTCATTTGCACAGCGTCGGGAGTTCGGAAGAAGCATTGAAAAACCTGGATTTCCCAACGGGTGAGGCGTTAAAAAGGGTGGGTGCCCACGGGTAAACCCTTCTGCACACACCCCTGTAAAATCTTTTTCTAATTTGAATTGTACATCATTCAAGCGGTTTTGCGCAACCCCCTGCCGCGCGGGTAAGCGACCGACACGATTCGCTTTGCTTATTGGTCGTCTGCTTAAGTGAGCCCGCTTTGGGGCGAACGAACTCCGCCCCCCTGAGCTTGAATGTCTATAAGGGTGTTATACTTAAAACACGGATCGGGAAAAACGTGAAGCGAAATTTTCCGGAGGTCGATACGCGTGTATGTATCTACAGCGTTGCAGGTGGCCGGAGGGGTCGGCCTTTTTCTCTACGGCATCAAATTGATGAGCGAATCTCTGCAGTTCATCGCCGGAGACCGTATGCGCCATCTGATAGGAACCCTGACCCGGACTCCGCTGCGGGGCGTCTTCGTCGGGATACTCGTCACCATTCTCATTCAAAGCAGCAGCGGAACCACTGTCATGACCGTCAGCTTCGTCAACGCGGCGCTGATGTCGCTGAACCAGGCAATCGGCGTCATCATGGGGGCCAACATCGGCACCACCGTCACGGCCCAGATCATCGCCTTCAAAATCAAGGACTTCGCGCTTCCCTTCATCGCGCTGGGCGTCGCCCTGGCGCTGTTCGGCAAATCCAAAAAACAGCGTTACGCCGGAAACGGCATCATCGGGTTCGGACTGCTTTTCCTGGGCATGCAGACGATGGAAAACGCCACGGCATTCCTGGCTACGCGCCAGGAATTTTTTCTTGCCCTGAAGGATCATCCCGTGTGGGGCGTTCTGTCCGGCATGTTCGTGACCATGCTCGTCCAGTCGAGCGCGGCCACCATCGGCCTGACCATGGCCATGGCGTCGCAGGGGCTTCTGGGGCTCGACGCGGCCATCCCGATCATTCTGGGGGACAACATCGGCACCACCATCACGGCCGTACTGGCCGCCATCGGAACCAGCCGCTCCGCGAAACAGGCGGCGGCGGCCCACGTGCTTTTCAACCTCTTCGGGGTCGTCATCTTCATGATCTTTCTGCCTTTCTACAAGCAATTGGTTCTGCTTTCCTCGGCCGACATCGTCCGCCAGCTGGCCAACGCCCACTCGATGTTCAACATCGTCAACACCATCCTTTTCCTTCCCTTCACGGCGGCCTTCGCGCGCCTGGTGCAGAAAATCATCCCCGCCTCCGATACCGTCAAGTCCCACGGCCCCATCTACCTCGACCAGAAGCTGATCGCGGCGTCTCCCGCCGCGGCCGTGAACGCCGTGAAGGACGAGCTGATGCACATGGGCGACATCGTGCGGGACATGTCCGGCATCGTCCGCCGCTGCTACTCCCAGAAAGACCACGAACGCATCCTCGACGAATTCGCCGAGGCCGAGAGCTCGGTCAACGAAATCAACAGGGCCATCTCGACCTACGCCTCGGAAATATGGCAGAGGGGGCTTTCCGGCGATGTCTCCACGGTTCTGGGGTGTTACGTCAGCGTCGCGGGAGATTTGGAGCGGGTGGGCGACCATTACGAGAACCTGACGGAGTTCGATGACTTCCGCATGGACGACGGGAAATACTTTTCGGAGGAGGCCAATCGGGAGTTCTGGGACATGTACGACACCGCCTCCGAGTCCGTGGACTGCGCGCTGCAGTCTCTTCAGTACGAGGACGCGAAAAAGGCGGACTACGTGATCGACAAGCTGGAGCGGAAGATCGACGCCCAGCAGAAGGTGTACCGGAAGAACCACATCGAGCGGCTGAACCGCGGCGAATGCAACCCCGAAAAAGGCGTTATTTTCATCGATATTTTGAGCAACCTCGAACGTATCGGCGACCACAGCCACAACATCGCGTTTTTCACGCGGGACATCGCCGCTTTGTCCGCGCAACCCAAGGGCTGAAGAAAATCAAGCAGAAAAACAATTTGAAGACCAATTTGAAAATCAATCTGAAAATCAATTTGAAATCCAATCTGAGGACTTTCGTTTTTTTGCCCGTGTGTCTTTTGAGCCTCGCCCTCCTGGCCGGGGGCGCGGTTTTCTTCTTTTGGATTCCCCTGCCTCTGGATTGGGTCGTCAATCAGGAGGCCTCTCCCGCCCTCTTCGACAGAAAAGGGCAGCTGTTCCACATGCGCCTTTCCGGAACCTCGGAGTGGTCGCTTCCCGTGCCGCTGGCGGAGATGGGCCGATGGCTGCCCCGCGTCGCCGTCGCCGTCGAAGACAAGCGTTTTTACTCCCATCCCGGCGTGGACCCCCTGGCCCTCGCGCGGGCCCTGTGGCAGAACGCGGTCTCTCACCGCGTCGTCTCGGGCGCTTCCACGATCACCAGCCAGTTGATACGCCTCTCCGTGACGGAACGCGGCGCGTCGGGGCCGCGCCGGCGCAGTCTCGCGGTCAAGGCGCGGGAGTTCGTCCAGGCCCTGAAGCTGGAGCGGGTCATGGGCAAGGACGCGATTCTGGAGGCCTACCTCAACCGCGCGCCCTTCGGCGGCAACATACGGGGCGTGCAGGCCGCGTCCCTGATCTACTTCGGCAAGCCCGCCGCCCGGATATCCCCGGGCGAGGCCTGCCTTCTGGTCGGCATGCTGAAGGGGCCCTCGCTCTACCGCCCGGACCGGCGTCCGGATGCGGCGCGGCGGCGCAGGGACTTCATCATCCGCTTTCTGGAGGAGCGCGGCGTCTTCTCGCGGGAGGAGGCCCGGGCCGCCCTGCTGGAGGATCTGCCCTCCCGCTGGATTCAGCCGCCTCTGCGCGCCTTTCACTTCGCCGAGATGGTTCTGGATCGGGAGATCCCGGATCGGGCCGCCGGGGCGCGAAGCTCCGAGACAGGCCGTGTCGAGACGACGCTCGACCTGGAGGCTCAGGCGAAGCTCGAAGCCATTCTGGGCCGGGCCGCCGCGGCGATGCCCGACGCCGTGACCGCAGCGGCCGGGGTCGTGGACAACGAGACGGGCAGCCTGATCGCGTGGGTCGGAAACGCCCGTTTCGGAAAAGGCGGGCCGAATTCGTGGGTGGACTGCGGGCGCGCCCTCCGCTCTCCCGGCTCCGCGCTGAAGCCCTTCGCGTACCTGGCGGCCTTCGAGAAGGGCGTTCTGGCGCCGGGGTCCCTGCTCGCGGATTCCCCTCTGGCCTTTTCCGGGCGCGCGCCGCGCAACTTCGACCTGACCTACAGGGGCGCGGTCAGCGCCCGCGTGGCGCTCTACGACTCCCTCAACGCGCCCGCCGTCCGCGTTCTGCGCATGGCCGGGGCGGAAAACGTCCTGCGGCTGATGCGGGACTTCGGCCTCGCGAACCTGAGCGAGCCGGCGTCCCATTACGGCGATTCTCTCATCCTGGGCGGGTGCGAGGTCTCCATTCTTCAGATGCTGGAGGCCTGCGCCGTCTTGGGCAGCGAGGGCATCCACCGGCGTATCGCCCTGATGAAAAGCGACGCGGAGCGGAACCGGCGGGAAGGGGGCGTGAGACTGGTCTCCGCCGCCGCCGTGTGGATGGTCTCCGACATTCTGGACAACAGGAGTCGCCTTTCCGTGTTTGCGCGCGAGACCCTCGGGGGAAGCGGCTGGCACGCCGCCCTCAAGACGGGGACGTCCTACGGCCTGCGGGACGCCTGGGCCGCCGCGTGGACACCCGCCGTCACCGTCGTCGTCTGGGCGGGGGACCCCGCCGGAAGCTCCTGGCCCGAACTGGTGGGGGCTCAGGCCGCCGCGCCCGCCGCGCTCTCGGTCCTGAGAGCCTTACTGAGCGGGCCGGACAGGCCCGGCCCGGCATGGTACTCCATCCCCGAAGGGCTGGTTCTGCGCGAGGTCTGTACCCTCTCGGGGCGCCCGCCCACCGCGGCCTGCCTTTCGACGCGCCTCGACTGGAGCATCGAGGGCGTGACCCAAAGCGTCCCCTGCGACATCCACGTCCTGCGCGGCGGCAGGAGCGCGCTCCTGTGGCCGCCGGAGCTGGCGGGGAACCGCTCCCCGGCCGCCGGGACGGCGCCCTCTTCGGCGGCGCTCCCCTCGGAGGTTCGGAGGCAGCCCGACATCCGTTTCGTCTCCCCGGTTTCCGGAGCCACCTATTATCTGGCGCCTCTGGCGAGGGAGCAGAAGATCCCTCTGCGCGCCGAGGGCGCTCAGGAAAGGATCTGGTGGTATCTGAACGGCCGCTTCATCGGAACTTCCCTGCCGGACGAGACCTTCTTCCACTCCTTTCCGGACGGCGATCATTTCCTTTCCGTCTCCGACGGAGATGGCCGCACCGCCGTGACCTGCTTTTCCGTCGTCTCGCCGGGAAAACGCCGTGACCCCGAATCGGAAGAGCCGCTTCCCCTGCGCTGACCCCGCCGTGCAGAGGACATGACCATGCGAGAAAACTCGCTTCCCGATTCTGATTTTTTCAGGAACTTGCTGGATGCGCGCGAGGAACGGTGGCACCGCCGTCTCGCGCTTTCAGAACTGGGAACAGTGCTTACTTTGACGCTCAACATACCCGGACCGGACAAGTGTTTGCCTCGGTGGCTGACGTTTTTCGCCGCCGTGCGGGAAGACATTCTTCAAATGCTGAAAAATGCGGATTTTATCGTCGATTCTGCGCTCTCCGAATTCTCCGGCATCGGTCCCGCGGGGCCGGAAGACCATTTCCTCTTCCGCCCCTCTTCGCTTTGCGACGCTCAAACCTTGAAACGCTTGACCGCAGCCTTTGAAGAAAATTACCCGGGGGGGCGTCTTGCCGACTTGGATGTCATGGCGCCCGGCGGGGAAGTGGTGGACAGGAAATCCCTCGGACTCTCGCCGCGCGGCTGCCTTTGCTGCCCTCGTCCGGCAAAGGAGTGTGCCGCCCGGGCCCGTCACTCTCTCGATGAGGTTTTGAAGGCTGCTCAAAATCTTCTGAACGAAGTCCAAAATCTCACATGACGGACCAGGCAATTGCCGATTCGGCTGTGCGCGCGCTGATCCTCGAGGCTTCCCTCGCCCCTAAACCGGGGTTGGTCACACCTTACGGCAACGGCTCTCATAAGGATATGGATTATAAAATGCTGAAAAAGAGCGCATTTGCCCTCTCCCATTGTTTTACGGAATGCGCCTCCATCGGACGAAACTCAACTCCGCGGCCCCCGATCGACTCCCAGGGCATCTTGCGTAAAGCCGGCCTCGCGGGAGAGGCCGACATGTATCGCGTTACAAAGGGCGTCAACACTCACAAAGGAGCAATCTACTTGCTGGGTTTTCTGTGTGCCGCCCTGGGGCGCACCTGCGGCGATCCCGAACTGTCGCCCCAAAAGCTGACACAAACGGCCGGGGCCTTCGTCCAGGGGGTTGTGGAGCGGGAATTGCTGCCCTTGACCCTTCTGCGGCCTTCGAAGCTCACGGCGGGAGAACGCGCCTATCTCGCGCAGAAACTCACGGGAGCGCGCGGCGAAGTGGAAAGCGGGTATCCTCTCGCGCTGTCGGCTCTTTCCTTTCTGCGCGGACGCCTCGCTTCGATGTCTTTTAATGAAGCCCTTGCCGATACTCTTTTCTACATTGTCGCCCGCAACGGCGACACCGTTCTTTGGGCGCGCGGCGGTCCGGAAGGGCTGCGGATCGCGCAAGAACTGGCTGAAAAAGTCCTTCTGGACGGAGGAATCTCCACCGCGAAAGGACGCGAAACGATTCGTTTCGCGGAAAAAGTTTTCGTCGAAAAAAACTTGAGCCCGGGAGGCAGCGCGGATATCCTTTCGTCCGCGATTTTTCTGTTTATGCAATTTTTACCGTAACCGTTCAAACCCCGCATGCCTGTTCGGTTAAAACAGGCGTTTACCATATTTACAGGAGTTCGCTCATGTTTTTTGCGCCCCCGCTACATCGTCAACAGCGTCAGCAGAACTCCGGCGGCCACCGCCGTGCCGATGACGCCGGCCACGTTGGGGCCCATGGCATGCATCAGAAGGTAGTTCCCGGGGTTCTCCGACTGCGCCACGCGCTGCACCACCCGCGCCGCCATCGGAACCGCCGAAACCCCCGCGGAACCGATCATCGGGTTGATGCGCCCGCCGCTCAGAACCTTCATGAACTGTCCGAAAATCACTCCGCCCGCCGTGCTGAACATGAAGGCGATGAGCCCCAGAACGATGATCTTGATCGTCCCCTCCTGAAGGAACCGATCCGCGCCCATCGTCCCGCCCACCGCCAGGCCCAGGAACACCGTGGTGATGTTCAAAATCTCGTTCTGCGCGGCCTGGCTCAGACGCTCCGTCGCACCGCACTCGCGCAGCAGGTTCCCGAACATCAGCATTCCCACCAAGGGCACGCAGGCGGGCAGAACCAGCCCCGCGATGACCGTGCAGATGATGGGGAAGAGAATCCGCTCCTTTTTGGAGACGGGGCGGAGCTGCGCCATTCGTATGGCGCGGTCGGCCTTCGTCGTCAGCAGCTTGATGATGGGCGGCTGAATCAGCGGCACCAGGGACATATAACTGTAGGCCGCCACCGCGATGGCCGGCAGAATCTGCGCCTGCCCCAGCTTCATCGTCAGGTAGATGCTCGTCGGACCGTCCGCCCCGCCGATGATTCCGATACTGGCCGCCTCCTTGAGGGTGAAGCCCCACCAGTTGGCCCAGACGAAGGCGACGAACACCCCGAGCTGCGCCGCCGCCCCCAGCAGGAACGTGACCGGGTTGGCGAGAAGCGGCCCGAAGTCCGTCAGAGCCCCGATTCCCAAAAAGATGATGATGGGGTAGATCTCGTGCTCCGCTCCGAAATAAACATAGCGCAGAAACCCGCCCTCGTCCATGATGCCCGACAGGGGCAGGTTGACGAGAAGCGCCCCGAACGCGATCGGCACCAGAAGCAGGGGCTCGAAGCCCTTGCCGATGGCCAGATAAAGCAGAACGAGTGCCACGCAGACCATCACGAAATACCCCGGCAGGCGCATTCCGAAAAGAACGGTGTTGATCTCGAATAACTGAGAGAACCCGGACGACACCGCCAGGTCGTTTATCGATTTCATATACATTTCCATGCCGAAGAAGCCCTCCTGAAATTAGACTATTAAAAGGCCATGCCGCAAACCTTCAAAAACCCCTCCGGGGGCTCAAGGGCCTTGGGCCCTTGAGAATCCCTTTTCGGAAAAGACCGATTTCGGAAAAGACCGGGGCGCGGGCTTCAGCCCTTCGCTTTCGCGCTTCCCGCCGTCTCTTCGGCGGTCAGCAGCCGCATGGCGTAAATAACGGCCGTCAGACCCCCCAGCACGATAAAAACAATCGAAAAAGCAATGCAGCTGTAAATAATGGCAGTTTTGACAGCTTCACCCATTCAAGGTCAATCCCCTTCCCACAGTCGATAACCCACTCCTGCTTCCGTAAAGATATACTGCGGTTCCGCCGGGTTCTTCTCGATTTTTCGCCGGATATTCGCCATGTTCACCCGGAGAATCTGGTTGTCGCCCCTCGGGTTCGCGCCCCAGATCTCCCTCAGCAGATAGTCGTACGTGAGCACTCTGCCGGCATGGCGGCCAAGCAGCGCGATAATTCTGTATTCGTTTTGCGTAAGGCGGACATTGACGCCGGCGACGAGAACCTGACGCTTGTCGTAGTCGATCACCAGGTCCCCGACCTGATATTTTTCCGCCGGCGCGGCGCCGGGAAAAGCCTCGGCCGCGCCGGCGTGCCGGATGGCGGCGCGTATGCGGGCCAGGAGCTCCGACGGGCCGAAGGGCTTCGTGATGTAGTCGTCCGCCCCCATGTCCAAAGCCTCCACCTTGTCCCGCTCGTGCATTCTGGCCGAGACCACAATAATGGGAAGCCGCGACCAACTTCGGACCGTTTTGATGATGGAAGTTCCGTCCATGTCGGGAAGCCCCAGGTCCAGTAAAACCAGATCGGGAGACTGCGACGTGACCATAGCGAGGGCTTCCGCACCGGTATGGGCGACGATCACGTCGTAATTGTTGGAAGTCAGAACCGTCGCCACAAAATGACCGATGCTCTTCTCGTCCTCCACGACAAGGACTCGTTCTTTAAGAGGCATTGTCCCCCTCCTTGCCCTCCTTGGCTCCGTCGTCGGCTCTGTCCTTCATGTCCTTCAGGGGCAGCGAAAAACGAAAACGCACTCCGCGGGGCGGCGTATTTTCCGCGTAAATATCCCCGCCGTGCGCCTTGACGATCGACCTGCACACCGACAGCCCGATGCCCATGTTGCGCCTCTCTCCGGCGCCGCGTTTTTCATCGGCTCTGACCCCGTACCCGTCGAAAATATGAGGCAGTACGCGCGCGTCAATCCATTCGCCGTCGTTTTCTACGGAAAAAACCGCCATTCCGTCCTCCAGAGCGATGGAAAGATCGATATGCGTCAGAGTTTTCCCGTGGATCACGGCGTTTTCCAGGAGATTCACCAATACCTGTTCGATCAGGACAATGTCCATGGGAACGAAAATCGGCTCGTCCGGCGCCGTCACCCGCAAGTGTACCGCGGGGCAGTTTTTGCGGAATTTATGGACGGCGGCCCCCGTCAACTCTTCCAGAAGCTCCAGATGCTTGCGGATCCTGGCCTCTCCTCCTATGCGAGTAATGGACAACAGATTTTCCATCAGATGGATCAGCCACAATGCGTCGTCCCGAACCTCCTGCAGCAGGAGCCGCTTTTGCTCGCCGCTCAGCCGATTTTCGTCCTCCAAAAGGATGGAGGTCGAGCCGGCGATGGAGGTCAAAGGCGTCCTTAAATCGTGAGAAATCGCCCGCAGCAGGTTAGCGCGCAGTTTTTCCTTTTCCGTTTCGATACGCAGCTTTTCCTGCTGTTTGATTTGTGTGGTGAGCGCGCTGGTGATGAGCGACACCGCCAGCATGCTGAGAAACATCAGCGGATAGCCCGCGATCGTAAAGTCAAAGGCGAAATAAGGATAAGTGAAAACGTAGTTGACTCCGAACACGGCGGCGATCGACGTAAAGATGCCGTAAAAATAGCCCTCCGTGAGCCTGGACACGACCAGAACGGTCAGCACGAAGACCAGCGGCACGTGAACGTCTCCGCTGCCGAAAAGGCTCAAAATGCCGCACAGCCCGCTCGAAACCATTATGGCGGCAGCCGTGAACAGCGAGTCCTTGACAGACAGGCGGGGCAAATATTTCCTTTTTCCCGCAAAGCTCAACTTCATCACTTTTTACGACCACCGCTCCGCCGCGAGCATGTGCCGGGTGCTGCCTGACGGCGCGGCCCCGCCGTAATCACTGTTGTCTCTCGTCCTCGATCAGGACATACGATTTCAGCAAACCGCATACCGCCGCTCCGTCGCTGTCGCTGATATTGTAAAGCACAAGCCCGGTGTAAGTTTTTTCATTGCTGTCGCTGCTCTTGAATTCGCCGCGAATGGCCAGCGAAACAAGTTTCCTCGCGGGAGCTTTGAAGGTGGAGGCTCCCAGCCTCAGGGTACAGGTTCCCTCATCGGCTTTTTCGACGCGCACTGTTCCGATTTCCGTCAAGGGCAGAGCGCACGGCTTGTCGCTGCTCGCGCCGCCCTCGGCGACGACGAGGACTCTTTTATTCGTGATCACATACCGTAGCTTTTTGACGCGATTTTTATCCCCTACGGGACTCCAGAGCATGACAAGAGGGATGACGGCGCAGATGCCCATTACGGCGGGCTTTATTTCTATGTCCCGCGAAACGCAGAGCGCGTAATACCCTCCAACCAAAAAGAGCCCCCACGCCGCGGCCCAGAACCAGGATATGAACGTCGCCGTTTTGTGCCCCTCGTCCAAGAGCCTGTAAGGCTGCGGCGGTCCGCTCCACGCCACGGCCTCTCCCTCGCCAAGCCACTTTTCCACGTCCTTGCTGATAAACATTCTTTCGTTCCTCCTTTGGTAGCTTCAAAATAGTAGCTTCAAAGTTCCGCAAGCAAGCCGCATTATAGGAGGAAAGCCCGTTAAGATACCGTGCAGGGTCCCGGAACATCCGTAAAGAAAACGTTAAGAAAATCGGAAATACAAAATCAGGGAGGCCCGAGGCCTCCCTGATTTTTCAACCGGATGCTGCAACCCGGCGTTTCAAAAAAGCGTTCGAGACTATCCGCCGCGCCCGCCCTACATCGTCAAAAGCGTCAGCAGAACTCCGGCGGCCACCGCCGTGCCGATGACGCCGGCCACGTTGGGGCCCATGGCGTGCATCAGAAGGTAGCTTCCGGGGTTCTCCGACTGCGCCACGCGCTGCACCACCCGCGCCGCCATCGGAACCGCCGAAACCCCCGCGGACCCGATCATCGGGTTGATGCGCCCGCCGCTCAGGATCTTCATTATCTGTCCGCAGATCACTCCGCCCGCCGTGCTGAACATGAAGGCGATGAGGCCCAAAACGATGATCTTGACCGTCCCTTCCTGAAGGAACCGATCCGCGCCCATCGTTCCGCCTACCGCCAGCCCCAGGAACACCGTGGTGATGTTCAAAATCTCGTTCTGCGCGGCCTGGCTCAGGCGATCCGTCGCACCGCACTCGCGCAGCAGGTTCCCGAACATCAGCATTCCCACCAGAGGCACGCAGGCGGGCAGAACCAGACCCGCGATGATCGTGCAGATGATGGGAAAAAGAACCCGCTCCTTTTTGGAGACGGGGCGGAGCTGCGCCATTTTGATGGCGCGGTCGGCCTTCGTCGTCAGCAGCTTGATGATGGGCGGCTGAATCAACGGCACCAGGGACATATAGCTGTAGGCCGCCACCGCGATGGCCGGCAGAATCTGCGCCTGCCCCAGCTTCATCGTCAGGTAGATGCTCGTCGGGCCGTCCGCCCCGCCGATGATTCCGATGCTGGCCGCCTCCTTGAGGTTGAAGCCCCACCAGTTGGCCCCGATGAAGGCGATAAATACCCCGAACTGCGCCGCTGCCCCCAGCAGGAACGTGATCGGATTGGCGAGAAGCGGCCCGAAGTCCGTCAGAGCTCCGATGCCCAAAAAGATGATGATGGGATAGATCTCGTGCTCCGCTCCGAAGTAAACGTAGCGCAGAAACCCGCCCTCGTCCATGATGCCCGACAGGGGCAGGTTGACGAGAAGCGCCCCGAACGCGATCGGCACCAGAAGCAGGGGCTCGAAGCCCTTGCCGATGGCCAGATAGAGCAGGATGAGCGCCACGCAGACCATCACGAAATATCCCGGCAGGCGTATCCCGAAAAGGACGGTGTTGATCTCGAATAACCGGGAGAATCCGGACGACGACGCCAGGTCGCTTATTGATTTCAAATACATTTCCATGTCTGAAGAAGCCCTCCTGAATTTGATAAAAGCACAGCCCTCATTTTCGGAGTTATCCGAGAACGATCAGAACGTCTCCGGTGTTGACGGAATCTCCGCTCTTGACGCGAACCTCTTTGACGGTACCGGCGGCGGGCGCGAAAATTTCGTTTTCCATCTTCATGGCCTCGAGCATCAGAACGAGATCCCCGCCGTTCACGGAAGCGCCGACGGCGACCTTCACATCCAGCACCTTGCCGGGCATGGGCGCCTCGATCGTCACGCCGCCGGCCGGAACGGGCGCGGCCGGGGCGGCAGCGGGCGCGGGTGCCGCCGCAGGCGCAGATACAACAGGCGCGGGCGCCGGGGCGGGCGCGACCCTCGCGGCGGGGGCGGGGGCGAAGACGGGCGCGGAAACGGCGCCTCCGCCCAGTTCCTCGACTTCGACCGTGTACGCCGTGCCATCCACCGTTACTCTATATTTCACACTCATCATTAAAAACCCCTTTCAAGATTGATTCTCAAAAAAACATGGGACGCCGCCCCATGCCCCGCAGGGGACTCGTCCCCTGACCCCGTTATGAAAAATTACCGCCTCCAAGCGGGAGAAAGATGACGGCCGACGTTTTCCAGAATCGCCGCCGAGCGCCACCGGTTCGCCGGCGAAAGGCACACCTGCCCCTGAGCCTGCGCGGGAACGATGCCCAGCACCCTTCCCCGGCCTTGTGTCGCCGCCAGAATCGCCGCCGCGACGGCCGCCACATGATGCGCCTTCACGTTCGCGGACGCGGCCGGGACCGCCAAAGAAGACGACGAAGATGCAGACGAAGGCACAGACGCCGCGGGGCCCGCGGGAATCCCCTTGCCCGTGCCGGACGCCGGCGCGGAGGGCGCGTTGCTGCCGGCGGTCAGACGCATGGCGTAAATGACGACCGTCAGCCCTCCCAGCACGACGAAAACAATCGAAAAGGCGATGCAGCTGTAAATGACGGCCGTTCTGATAATTTCACTCATCCAATGGTCACCTCCTCTTCCTGGTAGGGGAACACGCCGCACTCTGTTCTCGGGTGCTCCGTCTTCTTGCTTTCCATACCGCACAGGACGTGCCACAGATCCTTGCGCGTTTCCTCGGGCAGAGCGACCCCGTCCGCGAAACCCCGCCCTGCGGCGGCATACGGCGTAGCAATCGTCAGCCCTCCCAGCACGATGAAAACAATCGAAAAGGCGATGCAACTGTAAATGACAGCAGTCTTGATAATTTCACTCATCCAAGGTTACCTCCTCTTTATTAGTGGGGAATCACGCCGTGCTTTTTGCTCGGGCGGTCCGTCTTTTTGCTTTCCATGCCGCACAGGGCGAGCCACAGCTCCTTGCGCGTTTCCTCGGGCAGAATGACCCGGTCCACGAAACCCCGCTCCGCGGCGGCGTACGGCGTGGCGAAAGCCGCGCGGTACTCCTCGATCTTCTGCGCGCGCGTCGCCGCCGGGTCGCCCGACGTGTCGATCTCCTTCCTGAACACGATGTTGGCCGCTCCCTCCGCGCCCATCACCGCGATTTCGGCCTGCGGCCAGGCCAGAACCATATCGGCCCCCAAGGCCTTGCTGCTCATGGCGAGATAAGCCCCGCCGTAGGCCTTGCGCAGGATCACCGTGACCAGCGGCACCGTGGCCTCGCTGTAGGCGTAGAGCAGCTTCGCGCCGTGGCGGATGATGCCGCCCAGTTCCTGCGTGACCCCCGGCAGATAGCCGGGAACGTCCACGAACGTCACGATCGGCAGGTTGAAGGCGTCGCAGTGCCGGATAAAACGGCTGGCCTTGTCGGAGGCGTCGATGTCGAGACACCCCGCCATGACCTTCGCCTGGTTGGCGATGATGCCGACAGGACGCCCTCCGACGCGGCCGTATCCCGTGAGAATATTTTTCGCCCAGCCCGGCTGGACCTCGGTGAAAACGCCGTCGTCCAGCACGGACGCCAGCACGTCGTGAACGTCGTAACCCTTGTTGGGGTTGGTCGGCACGATGCCGCGCAGAGAAAGATCCGCACGCTCGACGCTGTCCGCCGTCTCCGTCACGGGCGCGTCGTCCAGATTGTTGGAGGGCAGATAGGAAAGCACCTTGCGGACCTGCTCGAAGCATTCCCGCTCGGAGGCCGCGATGAAGTGGGCGTTGCCGCTTTTTTCGTTGTGGGTCTTCGCCCCGCCGAGATCCTCGCTGGTGACCTCCTCGCCCGTGACGGCCTTGATGACCGCCGGGCCCGTGATGTGCATGACGCTCGTCTTATCCACCATAAAAACGAAGTCCGTCAGAGCGGGGCTGTAGACCGCGCCGCCCGCCGTGGGGCCCATGATGACGGAAATCTGAGGAATGACGCCGCTCGAAAGGGTGTTGCGGAAGAAAATTTTGCCGTAGCCGTTCAGAGAATCGACGGCCTCCTGAATACGCGCACCGCCCGAGTCGTTGATGCCGACCACCGGGCACCCCATCTCCGCGGCCAGATCCAGGATCTTGCAGATTTTGTCGGCGTGCTTCTCGCCCAGGGAACCGCCCAATACCGTGAAATCCTGGCTGAAAACAAAGACCTTGCGGCCGTCCACCGTGCCCCAGCCCGTGACGACGCCGTCGCCCAGAGGTTTCGTTTTTTCGAGCCCGAAGTTGGTGCAGCGATGGGTGATAAACTCGTCGACCTCGACGAAGGAACCCGGGTCCAGAAGCTGCGCGATACGTTCCCTGGCCGTCCCTTTCCCCTTTTCCTTCTGTTTCGACACGGCCTTCTCTCCCCCTCCCGCGAGGGCGGAGACACGTTTCCCCTTCAGTTCTTCGCAAAGCTCTTCAATGCTGCGACTTCCCATGACCACAAAACTCCTCCTTACATTAGATAGTACAGGCGATAAGTTCAAACGGGCAGACAGGCTTCCTCGGCTCCCGGCGAATTAAAAGACACATCACGGTTTAACGCAATGGGAGTATTGTAACATAAACGCAATGCCGCTCGGCGGCCGTTCCGCGCCCTTCATTTTCGGCGGCGTTATGATAAACTGAGGGACATGCCCGAAGTCAGGGGATCGGCAGGGGATCGGATGGGGAATCGGGGAAGCCGTTTCCGGCCGTACAAGCCGCATGTAAATCAAGGAGCGTGTGAACATTATGGAAGTCGAACCGATTCGCGACCGTCAGAAGATCGAAGAAATGAAAAAAAAACTGAGAGACGGCAATCCTCGGGATGAAGCCCTCTTTACCCTGGGCATCAACGCGGCGCTGCGTATAAGCGATCTGCTCTCTCTGACGGTCGGCGACGTTTTGAACGCGAACGGATGGCTGGTGGACGCCGTCGAGCTGCCGGACAGGAAAAAAGGGGCCATGAGGCGTTTTCCGCTCAACAAATCCGTTAAAAGCTGCCTGACGTCGTATCTGCACAGCCGGCGGGGAGCCAGTCCGTCGGAACCTCTGTTTCCCTCCCAGCAAGGGGACGGGCTCTCGAGCCTGAGCCGCTGGCAGGCGCGGAAAATTCTGAGCGCGGCGGGCAAGTCGATGGGCCTGAACAGAATCGGAACCAACTCCCTGCGCAAGACCTTCGCCTACCACGTCTACAAGGACAGCGGCGGAGACCTCGGGCTGGTGCAGAGACTCCTGCACCAATCCTGCGCCGAAAGCACTTTGAAGTACATCGGCATCGATCCGGAGCAGGTGAAAAAAGACCCTCTGGAACTGAATCTTTAAGGGTTCGCTTCCGCTGCGCGGCCGAAGGCCGTCTTTCTCCTCTTCCTGCCCGGCCAGCGCCCGGCCGGGGCGGCTTCCGCCATTCCGTCCGGGCTTTTTTCGCTCTCTTCATTTACACTATCATTATTACATTATTATTACACCATCATTATTACACTATCAAGGAGGAATGGCGATGAAAAAATTTTTGCCGGCGTTTCTTGGCTTCGCTCTTTTGGGCGGGCTTCTTTTTCTTCACCCGGCGGAGGGCGCATCCAAAAACGGCGTGGTTTCCTTTTCTCCCTCGGGGACTGCCGCGGACAACGCCGCGCTCAGAATCGTATTCGACGAGCCCGTCGTGTCGAAAAACGAAATCGGGCAAGCCCTGCCCGTCTCCGATTTTCCCTTCGTCACGGCGCCGCCGATCCAAGCCGAGGGAAAATGGCTGGATCGGCGCACCTTCGCGGCCTCTCTTCTGGCCCCGCTGGAGATGGCCACGGTCTACTCCGTCACGGTCCGCGAAGGGCTGAAAAGCCAGAGAGGGCGTCTCATCGGCGAGGGCGCGGCCTTCACCTTCCAGACCGCCCCTCTCCGGCTTCTGAGCGCCGCGGCGACCGTCATGAACAGGGGCGGGGTGGACCTCCGACTCGATTTCAACATACCCGTTTCCCCTTCCCGCCTGAGAGGCTTTCTCACGGTATTGATGAACGAGCATCAGGAGACGTCCTACCGGATAGCTTCCGGCCTCGCGGCGAAGACGATTCGCGCGACCGTGCCGGTCGACGTTGACAGAGAGACGTTCCGCCTGACCGTCCGCCTGGCCGCCGGGCTGACCGGGGAGGCCGGAACCCTCGGACTGCCGGAGGACGAGGTGAAATATTTCACGCTCACCCCGAAGCTGAGGCTCACGTCCGTCAGGGCGGAGAACGCGTACGGCGGCGGCAATATTCTGAACGTCTTCGCCAACTTTGGCCTCGACGCGGGGAAGGCCTCGGCCGGCGGCTTCATCAAGGTCGAGCCCGCTGTTCCCTTTTCTGTCGAGTCCTGGTACAGCGGCGAGCTGCTTATCAGAGGCGGCTTCAAGCCGCGCGAGAGATACGTCTTCACCTTCAGGAAGGGGCTCCCCTCCACGTTCAGAGGCCTTTCCCTCGATGAGGATGTCGTTCAGGCCGTGATCATGCCCGACCTGCCTTCGTCCGTAAACTTCGCGGCGCCGGGAACCTTCCTCTCGCCCGCCGGCGGCGGGAGAATCCCCGTCGAGCTGGTCAACGTGCGGAAGTTGGAACTCAGCCTCTGGCGGCTCTACGAAAACAACATCCCCTACATCATGCGCAGCGATTATTCCTATTTTGACCGCTCTCTGGCCCGCCGCGCCGCCCACAGAATCCTGAACCTCTCCCTTCCTCTGAATGAAAAAACGCGCCGCGTCGTCGTCCTCGACGACCTGCTCAGCGGGGATCGCGGCCTCTTCCAGTTGTCTCTGCTCAATACCGAGGCCGATTACTGGAACGAGCAAGGTCAAATCGTGAACCTGAGCGACATCGGGATGGCCGTGCGGCTCTGGGAGGACGGAATTCTGGTCTGGGCCAACACGCTTTCGGCCCTCGAACCCGTCGAAGGCGCCGACGTGCGCGTCTACAGCGCCGCCAACCAGCTGCTGGCCGAGGGCAGGACCGGCGCGGACGGGGTCTGGCAGTTGCAGCGGAACGAGCCCTGGAGCGGCGAGCATGAAAGCCCCGCTCTCGCCACCGTCTCCAGGGGGCGGGAGGTCGCCTACGTCCGCCTGACCCGGGGGCTTCTCTCGCAGGAGATGTTCGACACCTCGGGGAGGCCCTGGCTGCGCTCGGGCTGCGACGCCGCGCTTTTCTCCGCGCGGGACATCTACCGCACGGGCGAGCGGGCCGCTTTCAAAGCCGTCGTCCGAAACCACGACCTTTCGACGCCGGAGCCCTTCCCCGTGCTCTTCGTCGCGCGGGACCCGCTCTCGCGCGCGGTGAAGCGCGGAACGGCGCTTCTCGGCAAAGAGGGAGGGGCCCTCTTCGATTTGGACATCCCCGACAACGCCATGACCGGGCTCTGGCAGGTCTCCCTCTACACCCCCGGCGACGAGGAGCGTTCCGGTCCCCTGGCGTGGATGAGCTTTCACGTGGAGGACTTCGCCCCCCCGCGCATTGAGGTCGATTTGAACACGGAGAATACCTCGTGGCCGGCTCCGGACGACGACGTGGCGCTCGGCATCTCCGCCCGGTACCTGTTCGGCGCGGACGCCGCCGGGCTGAAATGGGAGGCCGCATGGCGCGCGCGCGAGGGCGTCTTCAAGCCAAAACAGGAAAAGTGGGCCGCCTACACCTTCGGAAACCCCATGCGGAAGTTCGCTCCGCGGGGCGACGTTTTCGGCAGCGGAACCCTCAGCCCGAAAGGCGAGGCGGAGACCCGCTTCACCCTCCCTGCGGACTGGGACGCCCCGTCCGTCGTCGACCTGACCCTGGAAGGACGGGTCATGGAGGAGGGAGGCCGCTGGGTCTCCAAAAGAGTCACCTTCCCCTACTGCCCGCGCCCCGTTCTGGTCGGAATCACGGAGCTTCGCAACGGCGCTCAGGCCGTGAACCGCGCGGCGGCGTTCCGCGTGGCGGCGATCGCGCCCTCTGAAGAGGCCGAGGAGCCCGCCGACGTGAATGCCCTCTCCGCGGAGCTTTTCCGCGTGACGTGGAACTACAACCTCGTCAATGTGGACGGATACACGCGCTGGCAGAGCAGCGAGGAATATTCCAAGGTCGACGCGAAAGAAATCGCCGTCGCCGGCGGGGTCGGGGAGGTTTCGTTCACGCCACGGCTGTGGGGGACCTACGTTCTGGTCGTGAGCGACGCGAAAAGCGGCGCGTCGGCCTCCGTCCGCTTCTGGGCCGACGACCCCGAATACGCGGGGCAGGAGGGCTCGCAGCTTCTGGACCGCGTGGAAATCACGACGGACAAGGACCTCTACAAGATCGGGGACGTGGCGAAGGTCACGCTGCGCGCGCCTTTCGAGGGGCTCCTGCTCTTCGATGTCGAGGCCGCGAAGCTGATCCGGCGCGACATCGTGAAGGTGGACAAGGCGGGGACGGTTCTGGAGGTTCCCGTCACGGAGGAGATGTTCCCCAACGCCTGGTGCGCCGCCTGGCTGATCCGCCCCGTCGCGGAAAACGAGGCGTGGGGGACGCACCGCGCCATCGGTATCAAACGCCTGAACGTCGATACCGGAACCTTCCGCCTGAACGTCGGGCTCGACGCGCCCGCGAAATGCGACCCCGCGGGGAAGATTCCCGTCACGCTCTCCCTGAAGGACTCGCGGGGCGAACCCGTCGGCGGCGAAGTCGCCCTGGCCCTGGTGGATGACGGAGTGCTGGGTCTGACGGGCTTCAAAACCCCGGATCTTCTGAACCACTTCCTCGCCCCGCGCAAGATGAATTCGGACGGGTTCGACATCTACGACCAGCTGATGCCGCTGGAGACGAAAGCCACGGAACTGCTCCATCCGGCCGGCGGTCTGGCGGAGGAAATGGCCGCCTTCGCCGGCGCCCCGAAGGCGCAGCGCTTCAAAATACTCTCTCTTTTCGAGGGAACGCTCGCCGCGGATGAAAGCGGCGTCCTCAAAACGGAGCTGGATCTGCCGGAGTTCAGCGGGCGCGGGCGTCTTTTCGCCGTCGCGGTTTCCGGCGCGCGCTTCGGCTCGGCGGAGCGGACGATTCAGATCGCCCGGGACATCGTTACGGAGGCGGATCTGCCGCGCTTCGCCGCGCCCGGCGACATCTTCACCGTTCCCGTGACCGTCTTCAACTCGAGCGCGGAGGCGAAGGACGTGACCGTCGAACTTTCCGCGGAGGGCGGACTGTCCGTCGCGGAGAGCCCGATGATGGCTTCCGTGCCCGCGAACGGCTCCCGCAAGTGGACCGCGGCGCTCGAGGCCCTCCATCCCGGCACGGCGGTGTACAAGGTGAAAACCCTCTGGAACGAAAGCGAGAGCGCGAGAAAATCCTACGAGCAGCGCATCGAGATGCCCGTGCGCTCTCCCTTCCCGGTCGTCACCCTGTCCGGCTCGGGAACCTTTCAGAGCGGCGACGCGGAGATCGATATCCGCGCCGTCAAAAACTTCGCGGAGGAGGGGCTGACGGGCTCTCTCGTTCTCTCCGACACGCCTCTCGTCGACCTGAGCAGGGCCGTGGACTTCCTGGCCCATTACCCCTACGGGTGCCTGGAGCAGACGCTCTCGGGGGCGTGGCCGTTCCTGATCCTGCCGGACGCGATCGCCGAGATCGACCCCCTGCTGATTCAAAGCGATTCCGTCAGGCACAAGACGGACTCCGCCATCGCGCGGCTCCAGATGATGCAGCTTTACGACGGCTCTTTCGTCAAGTGGCCGGGCGACACGAGGCCCTACGCCTGGGGCAGCGTCCACGCGGCGCACTTTTTGGCCGAGGCCCGGAAAGCCGGAATCCGCTACCCCGAGGAAATGTTCACCGCCTCGCTCAACTGGGTGAAGCGATTTATGGCGTCCCTGCCCCCGACTCTTCCAAGCGACTCCGACCTGATCGGGACGGACTGGGCGGACTGGACGGAGAGAAACGACATGACGGCCAAGGCCTACGCGGCTTACGTTTTGGCGCTCTGCGGCGAAAAACCGCTGGGGTGGATACAGTTCCTGAAGGAGAACGAGTCCAAAATGTGGCCCTCGGGAAGAATCTGGCTGGCCGGCGCCCGCAGCCTGCTCGAAGGCCGGGCCGACGCTCTGAGGGCTCTGGGCGAGTGGAGCGACGCCGTGCCGGCCGGGGCTCTTCACGAGACGCTCGACTCCGCCGTGCGCAACGCCGCCCAGCTGCTGTCGCTTTGGACGGAGGTGGAACCTCGCTCGCCGGAGGCGGCGAAGCTCGTTCAAAGGCTCCTGCTCTGGGGCAGGGAGAACCGCTGGTACAGCACTCAGGAGAACGCGGCCGTCGCGATGGCGCTGGGGCGCTACCTCCTCAAGGTCGGCCGCGCCGAGAACGCCCTCGAAGGGGCGCTGACGGACGGGGATCGTCCGCTCCTCGCGTTCCGCAGCGGAACGAGGGCGGCCATAGACCTGAAAGACCTTCCCAAAGAGCCGTCCCTGCGGATTCGGACGACCGGGACCGGCGGCGGGTACTACAGCTGGACCGCCACGGGGACGCCGCTGAGCGCGCCGGAGCCGGCCCGCTCAGGCGTCTCCGTGGAGTCTTTCTGGACGGACAGGGAGGGCGTTCCCTTCCCCGAAGGGGAGCCGATTCCGCAGGGAACCGAGGTCGTCGTCACGCTGAGGCTTTCGCCGAGCCTGTCCGTCAGCGACCTGGCGGTCTCCTGCCTCCTGCCCGCGGGCATGGAAATAGAAAACCCGTGGCTCGCGGACGGCGGCGAACCCCCGCTTCCGGGGGTGCGGTACAGCGCCCGCGACGACCGCCTGCTGCTCTTCATTGACCGACTCTCCAAAGAGACCGACTACCGCTTCGTCATGCGGACCGTCACGCGGGGCACGTTCGCCCAGCCGCTCCTCTCCGCCGAGGGCATGTACGACCCCGGCATCCGCTTCATCGGCAAAACATCCCCTCCCAGGGCCGTAGGCCCTGGACCCGATATGGGTTTGGTGGAGGCAAGATACGGCGCCCTCCCGTTGGTCGGGAGGGGGGGGGGGGTATCTGACAGGTGAGAGCGAAGCGTCTTCTCCCCGACCAACGGGAGGCCCTGCGCACTCGCCCCTTCAGACCCCATCCCGGGTCCAGGGCCCCCGGCCCTGGAAGCGCAGGGCGCAGAGACCGATGACCGCGCCGGGGACGCTGCTGACGAGAAAAGCGCCGGACAACAAAAGGAACATTTCGCCGCGGGCGCCGGCGGAGGAGGCGATGAAGCTCGCGGCGCCCGCGCCGAGAGTCCCCGTCGCCAGAGGCTCGGCCAGCGCCGCCCAGATGCGGTATTTTTCCGGCAGACGGCTCGCGGCGATTCCGACGGCCGCCGCCCCGAACATGCTTCCCGGAAACGCCAGAAGCGTCCCCGTACCGAGGGCGTTGCGGACGAAGCTGGAAACGAAAGCCGCGCAGCAGGCCCAAAACGGCCCTATGAGCACTCCGGCCGCGGCGTTGACGGCGTGCTGAAAGGGAAAACAGCGCGAGGGGCCGATCGGAACCGACAAGGGGGAGAGCAGCACGGCAAGCGCCGCGAAAAGCGCCCCCAGCGTCATTTTTTTCAGCCGCGTCCTGCCGGGATACTTCTCGTCGAAAGTGAAAATCTTCATTGCCATCGTCAATCCATCCTTTCCCGTTTCGGATTTTCGTACAAATCGATAAAAAGGGCGGGAAGCTCGAACAAGCGAGTTCCCGCCCTGAACAGACCGTTTCTCTCGCTCCCTTCGCCGGCATTGCCCGGATCAGGTTCTGGGGTCGAAAGGCGCGCCCGAAAGCCCTTGCCGGCCCGCGGCGTTTCTTTCCTCTCAGCTTCGCTCCCCCGGAGTTCGATAAATTGGTGCAGACTCAAACCTTCCACAGAACCTGCGGCTCCGGCAAGGTTTCGTTCACTGCATGGGTATGATAGCAGTTTTCAGAATATATGCAATGCCTGAAGGAACTATACCGCCGACGCCTCAGGCAGAAAATCCATGGGCAAGCGTCTTGCTGACCAAGACCTTCTTAAGTGTAAATACTATACCGCTCTGAAAATGGAAGTATTGTTAGCCTTTGCCACTAAACGATACCCTTTTTCTCTGAGAAAAAGCGATTCTTTGCTGGAATCAATATCTTTTTTGCCCGTGTTCCAAATTTCTACGAGCAGATAAACGGGCCGGTAGATTTCCCAATCATTAGAAAGCAAGACGTCGTAGTCCAATCCTTCAACATCAATATCCATAAAGCTTATGCGCTGTTTATCAGAGATATATCGCTTCAAGATTTCTGAAAGAGGAAAAACGGGAACCTCTCTAATACTTTCAAAAGCGATTTGTTTTTTCAAAAGATCTTTATAGCGTTCTTCAGAAAAAGTACTATATGCCGATTCTTTGAATTGATAATATTTAAGATTTGACGCGATGGTTCCCACTCCTGAATGCACGTTAATATCTCTGGGGCGGTATTTGTTAAATAGTTTGATTGCATCGGCGTTCGCGTCAATATTGATTCCGCGCCAGCCTGTTTGATAGAAATAATACGTATTGGAAAAACGCTTGGGATGATATGCGCCCACGTCAACATAAAACCCTTCTATCCAATTTTCAGATAAAAACAAGCTGCGGAGAATCATATCTTCTCCTTCCTGGGACCAGGAAAGATTCGCAAATTCTAATTTCCAAGCTAATTTATGAATAATCTTCGGTAATATATTCATCATTATCATCTTTCTCACATTAAATTCAGGGTAACCGTTCAACCACCGCATACCATTTTGGGGCAAATAAAAAATGCGGGCACGACAAAGCCGCCTCCGCGCCGGTATGCTTCATTAGTTTGTAATTTGTGAAAATCTGCAACGCACAAAAACGCCGCGCCGCGAACGGGCGCAGAAGAAAAGAAAATCCCCTTTGCGGAAAAAACGAAAGAATAGTTACCGTGCTCTGTGCTCTGTGCTCTGTGCTCTGTGCTCTGTGCTCTGTGCTCTGTGCTCTGTGCTCTGTGCGTTTATTATAGTAGATTACATCTGCATTTGCAAGAGCAAAAGGCGCAAAAATACCGGATTCAGCGTTATTGATCGGCCTGTTTG
>JAISMH010000089.1 GCA_031276855.1 Synergistaceae bacterium | reverse complement strand
AACGGCGAAACGTCCACTCGCTCGGCGTTCCGTCCGCGTTGGCGTCTCGGCCTTCCACCGGCAGAACGGCAAAACGTGTCGGAGCGAGCTTCGCCCCGAGCCTCACGCCTCCGACGAGGGGAGACAGGTCGTCGGACCACGGAAGATGAAGCCCCATGGAATTCGCCTCGGCCCGCACCTCGTCCGCGCCATGAAAGCCGCCGTGAAAGGAAGAATTTTTGCAATCGCTCATCCTCGACTCTCCCTTGCCTTTTGTGTTATGATTGGACAACCATGGACAACCATAAATTTATATTAAAAATTTTTTTTGTTTTAAGCACTATAGCATAAGCCTTTTTATATTGTAAAGAGGGAAAAAATAAAAGAGGAAAAATTAAAGAGGGGGAAAACGATGGCGAATTCGCGTCAGGAACTGGTGAGCAGGATTTACGACGGAATAAGAGACGGCAGCCTCGCCGCCGGCGACGGCGACAGGCTGCCGTCGGAGCGGGAGATCGCGTCGGCCCTGGGAGCGAGCCGCACGGCGGTGCGGGAGGCGCTGATCGTTCTCGACACGCTGGGGTACATCGAAGCGCGCGGCAGAGAGGGGCTCTACCTTCGCCGGCTCAGCGAAGAAAATCTGAACCGCAGTCTCGACTTTTACTCGTCGTGGCCGACCTCGATGCTGCCCCAGGTATTCCAGGTGCGGATACTTTTAGAGAGCGAGGCCGCGGGGCTTGCCGCGAACCATCGGACGGAAGAGGACATGCAGAGGATGGGCTACTGCATTCAGAGCATGATCCGCATACACGCGGAACGCCCTGTCGATTGGAACACGCAGGGCAGCAACATCAACGACCTCTTTCACAGGCTGGTCATCGAGGCCTCGCACAACGAGGTTCTGCTGAGGATTCACGAGGGGCTCCTGCGGATAATCAAAAAGGCGTCCGCCACCTTCGGCGTGGAATCGATGATCACGCCCCTCGACCAGTGGGAGGAGCGTGTCATAAAAGGGCACAGGATCATCATGGAGGCGATAGAAAAGATGGATGAAAAGGTCTCGCGCGATCTCATGCGTCGGCATTTGGCCATCACCGCGGCCAAACTCAACGCCTTTTACATCGAGCGGATAGAACACGGGTTTTCAGTGCCGTCAGACGGCCTTCCGCCGCGCCCTGCCGCCCGTCCGCGATAACGTCCGGGTGAAACGGGCACCCGGCGGGAACGGCCCGAGACAACCCCGCGCGCCGGGTTCGGGCCGATTCCTCCCCAGAGGGGCTTGCGCAAATCCGCTTGAATGATGTACAATTCGAAAATATAGAATTCGAATTAGAAAAAAATTTTTTCAGAGGGATGTGCAAGAAGGTATACTCATTTGCACAGCGTCGGAAGTTCGGAAGAAGCATTGAAAAGACCGGATTTTTGAAAGGGGGATGCGCGAAAAAAGGGATGTGCAGGAGGGTATACCCTCCTGCACACTCCCTATTATTATACAGACTGTTTGCAATTGTAACAGAAATCTTGTGAAGAAGGTTACGGAGCGGTGCCCCGCGTTCGGGTCACCACTCGAAATTGGTGCCGAGATAGAATTGACGGGCCAGGGGATCGTGCATCATCTCGTCCGGGGTTCCGTTCAGGATGATGCGGCCGTCGTAGATCAGATAGGTCCGGTCCGTGATGGAAAGCGTCTCCCTCACGTTGTGGTCGGTGATCAGAACGCCGAAATTCCGCTCCTTCAACTCGTGGATCATGGACTGGATATCGCTGACCGCGATCGGGTCGATACCGCTGAAGGGCTCGTCCAGGAGGATAAAGGCCGGGCTCAGAGGCATCGCGCGGGCGATCTCCACCCTGCGGCGTTCCCCGCCCGACAGAGCGTACCCCCTGGTGTCCGCGAGATGGGAAATGCCGAACTGCTCCATCAGCCTCTTCGCCGCTTTCGCGCCGGGCCGGGCCGTTTCTTCGTAGACCAGCTCCAGATTCTCGCGCACCGTCAAATTGAGGAAGACCGAACTCTCCTGCGGCAGGTAGCCGATGCCCCCGCGCGACCGCAAATACACGGGAAGGTCCGTTATATCCCTGTCTTCGATGAAGACCTTTCCCGCGTCCGGTTTGACGAGCCCGACGATCATATAGAAAGAAGTCGTCTTTCCGGCGCCGTTGGGGCCCAGAAGCCCCACGATCTCGCCGCGCCGCACCTCGATATCGACATCGTTCACGACCAGCCGGGTTTTGTAGCTCTTGCGAAGGCCGCAAGCCGAAAGCCTGCCCGCCGGCGCGTTCATTTCGGGGCCTTCCGCTCGTTCCGTTTCAGGTCGATCGTGATTCTGGCGGGTTTCGTGTCCGGGCTCTTTCCGTCCCGGGCCACGCCGCCAATGGCTTCGATTCTGTTGTTCGCCGGGAAATAAACGATGGACTGCGACGTAAGCGTGCGCCCCTTCTGCACAGCCCTGACGTTTCCGCTCAGAACGACGCTGCCGCGTTCGACGGAGTAAACGGCCGTGTCGCCCCGTATATCCACCATCTCTCCGCCCGCGTTGGGACGCCCGCGCAGCCACACCCTGTTTTGCGCGGTCAGAGCCGTCAGCTCCCCGCCCGAAATGACGCCCTGTATGCTTTCCGCTCCAAACGTGACATCCAGCGCGCGGTTCTCCAAACGGCGCACGCCTCTGGCGATGATATCCGATCCCTTCATATAAAACTTGTCCGCGTCGACAAAGACGCGGCCGATCCTACCCTTGACGCCGCCCTCCGCGATATAGGTAGGCGTCTGGGAGAAATAGAGGGAAATCGAACCCGCGGTCAAATCCACCTCGTCTCCCTGCCAACTGCCGGAGGCCTCGATGCCCTCCGCAAAATGCACCTCCCGGGCCTCCACGTTGCCGGTGCCGCGGGAAGCGCGGACCGTGAGATCTCCAACCCGGATAACCACTCTGCCGTCCGCCAGAAAATCCCCGCTTTGAGAGTCGAAGCGCATCCTGTCGGCGGAAAGCTGCGCTTCGGAGATCTCCTCCCGGTCAAATCTCTCCTGCGCGGGCACGGCGGATAGGGAAAAAACCGAAAGCAACGCCCACAGCGTCCATGAAAAAATCCAAACCCTTCGCAAAACGAACGACCTCCCACAGGCCAGTCTCTCCGAAAATTGATAATAAAACCGCTATCATTATACTTCCTTCGAACGGGAACCTTTTTCCCTCCTCAAAACGCGCCCCAGGAAAAACGCGCCCTCGAAGAGAAGATACAACGGCACTCCCAGAGCCACCTGCGTAAAAACATCCGGCGGGGTCAGCAGAGCGGCGAGAAAAAAAATCAGAAGGACGACATGGGGACGGCAGCGCGCGACGCTCTCCGGGGAGACGAAACCCAGCGCCAGAAGCACGAAAAGAAAAAGCGGCATCTGCAGCAGAAGCCCCGCCGCGATCATCAGGTCGAAAAGAAGCGATAAATATTCTCTGAAACTCCAAAGCGCCCCGATTCCGTCCGAAGACCCGAAAGACAGGAAAAAATCGAACACGAAAGGCGCCATGAATCGATAGCAAAGCGCCGCCCCCAGAATGAAAAGAACGGGAACGGCAAAGAGTACGATGACAGCGTAGACATGCTCCCTCCCCCGCAGGCCCGGCCACAGAAAAAGCGCCGTCTGAACGCACAGGAACGGCACGGCGGCAAGCACCCCCGTCCAAACCGAAAGGTGCAGGTAGGCCATGAATTTCTCGGCGGGCGCGAAAGTGTAGAGCTTCACGCCGAAAACAGCCAGAGGGTCCGTCAGAAATGCCGCGATGTGGAAAGAAAAACGGAAAGCGACGACGACCGCGATCACGAAAACGACCAGCACGGCGATAACACGCCTGCGCATTTCCTCCAGATGCGGCGTCCACGGGGATTCCGCGTCAGATGTCTCCGTCACCCTTGTCCTCCGGCTTCTCGGAATTGTTGAGCGCCGACTTGAACTCCCGGATCGCGCTGCCGGCCGCGCGCCCCACCTCCGGCAGACGCTTGGCCCCGAAAAGCACCAGAGCCAGCACGATCAGAAGCGTAATTTCTCCCATTCCAAGGTTCATGAGACACCTCCCGAAATAAAAAAGCAAAACAAACAAAAAACCATGGGGCTCCGCCCCATACCCCGCAGGGGACTCGTCCCCTGACCCCATTATGAAAAAACAAAAGCATCAAAAACCTCAAAAGCATCAAAACGGAAAATCGTCGTCCATGCCTAAAGAAGGAGGGATGTTTTCTTCTTCCGGGGCCGCCGCGCGGATTCCAGGCGTCAAGGTCTGCGGAGTCACCCCGGTGACGACGAACGCCCGAGGCTCCGCCGGACAGACGTTGAAGCACCCGCCGCACCCGACACAATACGCGGAGTCGAACACGGGGGCCGTCAAAGCCTCGTTTCCCCCCAGCGGTTCCATGCGCAGCGCGTGGGTCGGACAGACCTCCGCGCAGGCTCCGCAGGACTGACCCCGGGTGATGACCACACACCTCGGCCGGATGAGCTCCGAAAGCCCGATCCGCGTGCGCCGCTTGTCCTCGCCCGGAAGGTGCAGAGCATGTGTCGGACAGGCGCGGACGCACTCCGTACAATTATACTGGCAATAGCCGCGCGTGTAATCCAATCGGGGATGAAACGACCCGTCGATCCGCACGATCCCCGCCGGACAGGCGGCGGCGCAGGCCTGACACCCCACGCACCTCGCGAAAAAAGAACCGACATCCCCGGCCCCGGGCGGAAGCACGACAGGCAGATTTCTCGCTCCCGGACCGCCCGTTCCGGGTTCGGAAGAAATTCCCGCTCCCCCCGCCGGCGCGCGGAACGCGGACACCGCGCCCGCGAGATACAGCAGCCCCGGTATCGCCGAAAGGAAACCCCCGCCCCGCAGAAACGCGCGGCGTCCGTCTTTCCCCGCTCCGTCCCCCGCCCTGCCGGAGCGGTAGTCCAAAGCGCCGGTCACGCAGTGCCCCGCGCAGCTCAGGCAGAGAATGCAGCGCTCCCCGTCCAGAGTCTTGTTTTTGGAGTCGACGCAGTTCGCCGGGCAAACGCGTTCGCAGGCTCCGCAGGAGACGCAGAGCTCCTTCCTCAGACGCATTTTCACGGGTGCCGCCCGCGCGCAAACCCCCAGAAGCGTCCCGACAGGGCACCAGTCGCAGAAACGGCGGCCTCTCGCGGCTGAAAACGCCAAAATGAACAGGAAAAAAGCGGCCATGCCCCAAACCGCAATGCCGGAACCAGAACCAGAACCAGAAAAAAATCCATCGGAGAAGAGGACGTAAATGCTCCTCACGCCGCGCCCGAAGTTCGATATCGGGTCCGCGGGGATGAACAGCTCCGGGACGGAGA
>JAISMH010000058.1 GCA_031276855.1 Synergistaceae bacterium | reverse complement strand
GGCCGCCAGATCGGGCATGAAATACTCGATCGCGTTTCGCGCGCCGTTGGTCAGCACCTCTTTCCACGCCATATCCCGCCATTTGACAGCCATCTCGCGGGCCGGGCGGGTCAGCGCAGGAAATCCAGCAGGGTGGGCTGCACGATGTAGCCGATGACTCCGAGGCTCGCCTGATAGACGGACTGGGCCATCATCAGTTCCGTCGACATCTCCGCGAGGTCGATGCCGACCAGTTTGTCGTGAGACTCCGTCATGGAGAGGCCCCTGTACTCCATCCGCGCGACATTGTTCTCGTAACGCGACTGAAGCGCGCCGCCCGTGGACATAATCCTCAAAAGGGTGTCGATGGCCTTGTCGATCTTCGGCGCCAGCTTGTTGAACAGCCCGTCGCGGTTCTCCGCGCGCACCGCCGCGGAGATGTCGTCCAGCACCCCGAAAAAGCTCTGCTTCGTCTGGTTCGCCCCGCTGCGCGTCACGACGTTCTGCGCATAGACGCCGGAATATTCCTTGCGAAGATCCGGTTTATCAAGTCCGTACCCGCCCCGGTATGAATTGGAAGCGGCTCCGGTGCCCAGAAACGTATTGGTAATGTCAATGTCGGCGTCGCCGGTCACCGTGCTTAATTTCTTGGCCTCCACTTTAATCGCGTACCCGCGCGGAGACCATAGCACGAGTTTCCCCTCGTCGTTCAGCTCCGCCTTCACGTCGTAGTCCTGCATCCGGGCGTTGATCTCCGCGACCAGATCCTCGGCGTCCATGTGGTTGTTGCCGTTGATGTCGCGCATGGCCGTCAGGTCGATGGCGTGCGTGTAGCCGGCCACGGTGATACTGAAGGTCTGGGGCGGCTGAGAACCGGCCGCTATCGACCATGACGCAACATTCACTTTGCCCTGAATGCCGGTACTCAGCAGCAGCTTCTCCTCCGCCACCGTGCCTTTCACGTCGATGACGTTCACGGCGGAGCCGTCTTTGGCGGCGATGGCGAGGATGGGATAGTCTTCCTCCTGCCCGGCCGAGTTGCCCATTTCGGCGTCGAAGTAGTTGACGTAGAGCCAGTCCCCGGCCTGAGAGCGCAGGCGGTCCATGACGGTCTTCGCGGTGTCGTCCGCGGTCACGTCGATCTCGACGCTGCGGCCCAGAGACTCGAAACGAATGGTGCCCTTCGCCTCCATCTTCGTGTTGTCTTTGATACTGGCCAATTTCAGATTGCTGGTCACGCCGCCGTGAATGCCCATCTGCGCGGCGACGCCGGCCGTGTAAGAGGCGCTCCAGTTGGGGTCGAGAACGGGCAGATCCACCACCTCGAAGGGCTCGCCCGTCACGGCGGCGAGGGAGGCGGAGTTCGAGAGCTTCTGACCGTGCCCGTCAACAGGAACGACGACCTTCATGACCTCGAAGCCCGCCTGGGCGTTGACCTGCCTGGCGATCTGCTCCATCACCTTCACCCGGTCGAGGATTTTTTGAGGGTCTTGAGTTGGGTTGGCGGGGTCATAATTGGGGTTTACGATCTCCACATCCCCGCGGGCCAGGCGGACATCGAAAGTCCTTCCGCAGGTCATCTGCACCCGCACCGCGGCCGCAAGGTTGTCGTCGAGGCAGGGCGCGGTCGGAAGGACGATATTCGCCATCCCCATTTTCTCGTCCGAGCGCAGTGCCGTGGAAAGGCCGATCGCCTCGGCGTAGCGCTGCTCGTTCATGTCCATAAAGACGACGGGGGAGCCGTCCGCGCCGCGGATGACCAGGCGGCTGGTGGCAGCCTCCGCGTTGGCGCTGGTTCCCAGTCCGTATTCGTCGTCGTCCGGGCCGGGAACGCCCGTGCCGCGGAGAACGTCGATATCGACCTCCAGCCATCCGGCCCCCGCGTTTTGCAGACGCTCGGCCAGCTGCGCAAGCGTGTACTCGCCGGACAGAATCTTGATCTCCGTCGTGTGGGAGCCGCTCATGATCCGCCAATGGAGTTCGGTGTCCGTGGCAACGGTGATGATTTCGCCCTGTTCGTACTCCCGGCTCTTCAGTGCCGTCTCCATGCTCAGGTAGTCGAACACGTCCATGTGGCTGTGGTCGGTCTGGCGCGTCTGCTCTTTGGAGCTGACGGCGCCGCTTTCGATGTCCGTATCGGCGTCCACGGCATAGTCGAAGTCGAACAGGGACATCGCCATGCCCTCGCCCCAGAGGGTGAAGGAGGGATAGTGCAGGTTTTCCGTCACGGTATCGACCGCCAGCGGGTCCTCGGGAAGCGCCCCCGCGCGCTGGGCGACGACGACCAGCTGATCCCCGTCCGCCGACGTGCGGGCGGTGATGCCCTCGATCGCGTTGACGCGCTCGGCGAGCGCTTTCAGGGTGTCCCCTTCGTTGACGTAGATTTTTATGGGGTATGCCCCGTCCAGGCTGACCGACAGGGAGCTGGAGGAGCTTTTCAGAGAGGCGGGGCTCGCTCCGTCGTACCCGAAGAGCTGCATCGTGCCGCCGCCTGTTGCCGGCGCTCCCGCGTCCTTGACTTCAATTTGTCCCCGCGTGGACTGCAGCACCAGACGCCCCGCGACGATCGAGGCGAAGTCCGCGTCGCCCGCGTCCGTGGGCATTTTCGCGTTGATGGCCTGCGCCAGCTCCGTGATGCTCTTGAAACCGTCGAGTTTGAAAGTTTCCGTAACGCCTCCGGCTGCGATCGTGATCTCCTTGCCCAGCCCGTCGCCCTTCCAGCCCAGCGTGTTGACCGTGCCCATAAGGCCCTGATACTCAGGCGGCTCGCTGACTTGAGTCGTGCCAGCGACTGAGGTTGCGCCCGTTCCGTCAAGGTGTATCTTCCCGCCCGGGGGCGCTGTGAAAGCGATTTTGCCGTTCACGGCCCCGGCGATGACGCCCGTGGGGAGAGCTCCGCTCGTGTTGTTCATCCACGCGGCCAGATTTTTGGCCGTCTGATTCGCGGCGTCCGGATGCGCAGCTAAGAAAGCGTCCAGATTTACAACCGCCCCGGGTACGCCGTTCAGATAGACGGTCACGGACTTCCCGGTCATCGTCGAAAAATTCGGCTCGGCGCTGCCCACCAACTGATTTTGACTCCAGTAATTCGGAGCCGTCAATGTGGTATTGTCCATCTCCAGCCCCGCAATGGACTGGGCCATGGGCAGATAGTCCGTGTCGGGCCAGCCCGTCACGGAGATTCGCTCGCCGGTGTTGCTCTTGAATACCAGCCTCTGCCGGTTCGCGTCGTAGTCCTTTTCCACCGTGGCCGTGACCAGCATGTCCGCGCCCTGCTCCACAAGGGAGCGGTTGACCAGCGCGGCGAGATCGTCCAGCGAAATCGAGGAGAGCTCTTCGGGGTCGCGGAACTGGTTGAAGTCCGTGGGTTTCGCGCTGCCGGTCGCGACTTCGTCTATCCAGTCCTCCGGGATATAGACCGCGAGGGTACGATCCCCCACCGTGATTTGAACCTTTTCCTCCCGCCCGGTCCAGCCCCAGTCGAGCCCGACGTAATGGCTGCAAATGAAATAGGATTGGAACTCGGAAGGCATGACGTCCGCGCCGGTGAAGGAAACGTCGCTCAGGACGCCCTGCTCGATCTCGTATTTGATGCGCTCGTCCGAACCGACATAGCGAATCTGGCCCGTGGCGTCCTTGACGAACGGCGGGGTCGAGGTTTTCGTCCCGCCGAGGATGTACTTCCCCCCGACGTTCGTGTTGAGCGTCTCCAGAATGCGGTCTTTCAGCGCGTCGATCTCGTCCGCGATGGCGGCGACCTCCGTCGGCCCCAGCACGCCGTCCCCCGCCTCGCCGACCTTCGTTCTTATCGTCTGAAGGTCGCCCAAAACGGAGTTCAGAGCTATCTCCGTCTGGTAGAGTAAATCGCCGGCGCTTTGCTGATTTCTGATGTATTGCGTATTGGCGTTGATCGACGACTCCAGCGACAGCGCCCGGGCGATCTCCGACGGATTGTCCGACAGCTTGGAGTATTTCCTTTGCGTCGCCATCTGAGTTTCCAGCTCCAGGAGCCTCTGGAGATTGTTATGCAGCGTCCCCGTCAGAGAGCCGTATATCATTGCCGTCGTTACTCGATTAGCCATAATCCTACCTCGTCATATACGTCATATAAATAAATCAAAATCATGGGGCTCCGCCCCAAACCCCGTTGGGGCCGCAGGCCCCAAGCCCCTTTATCAGGGGCTGCGCCCCCGATAAACGTTCAAACTCAGGGGGGCGGAGCTCGTTCGCCCAAAAGCGGGCTCACCGGCCCCCCGAACCCCCTTCACGTGCGCCCACCCCCGCCCAACGGGCGGCACGCTCTCTTGCTTAAACCAAACCCATAACGGGTCCTAGGGCCCCCGGCCCTAGCGTCCGACGATGCCGAAGTTGTTGATGAGGCGGTCGAGCATTTCGTCGATGGTGGTGACGTAGCGCGACATGGCGTTGAACGCCTGGTTGAATTTCAGAATGTCCAGCATTTCCTCGTCGATGTTGACGCCCATGACGGACTGGCGCTGAATGTCGATCTGCTCCGTCAGGTTGAGCTGCGCCTTGTGCATGAGGGCCGCCTGCCCGGCGTTGCTGCCGATCTTGGCCAGATAGGCCTCGTAGAAATCGCCCAAAGAGGCGCTGCCGCTGTTCAGCAGCTTGGCGGTGTGCAGAGAGGCCATGCGGATGGCGTTGGTTCCGCTGCCGCTCCCGGCGCTTCTGCCGTGAACGGCCTTTCCTTCGGCGTCCAGCTCGCCCATCGCCGCCCCGATCAGGCTGACGTCGCCCTTGACGACATCCAAAACGCTCATCAGGGAAGCGGAGTCCGACTTGAAGCGGAGCGGGTCGAAAAACGCCGTCCCCGTCGTGCCGATGTTGTCCCCGATGCCGTACCCGGCGTATTGATAGGCGTTGAAGTTGTTGACCATCGTCCAGACGATTTCGTCCATCTCCGCCTTGAGCCCGGGAATCAGCCCGTCGCGGATTTCCTCGAGCGCCTTGAGCGCGCCGCCCTTGACGTGGTGCCGGACGGTGATCGCCGTCTGCCCCGTGCCCTTCAGCTCGAGCCAAATCCCCTCGCTGATCGTTTCGAGCGTTTTTGCGGAGTAGTCGGTGCGGTTCGTCCCCGCCGGCACGCGGCGCGCCTTGTCGAACTTGTTGTCGGCGGAAAGGTAGCGCACCCCGTCGAACGTAAAGGAAGCGTCCTCGGCGACTTTCGAGTAAGCCGTCACCTCGCGGTAGGTCCTGGTCAGGTCGGCCGGGTCTCCGACAGGCGGATCCAGTTTCACCAGCCCCAGGCGCCGGAGCGTCTGCATGTTGCCGTCCTCGTCGCCCATGAGCGTGATGCGCTGCGCCTCGCCCGCCACGTCGGCGGCGATGGTGAGGTACCACGACTGGTCGGCGTCCTGAGCCAGGGAGGCGTGCACCCACTGCTCCGGCGCTGTCAGGCCGTACGCCTCCTGATATTTTTCGTTGATCTTGTTGCGGATGATCTCCAGCGAGTCCGTCTCCGTCACGTCGATGGTGACGACGGGGTTGGGGTTGACCATTCCCATACGGGCGGCCAGATCCCCCGCAACGTCCGAGATCGAGATCAGGTAGTTCTCGTTGGAAGCGATGGAAAACTGCGTGGGGGAGCCAGCGGAGTTCGGCCTCACCGTGAAGCCGTTTCCACTCGCGGGCAAAACACCCGGTTTTTGAAGAAAAGTCGTCATGTTGGAGACTTTCAGATGATCGGTCACGGCCAGAGCAGTACTTTCTCCGGTGTCGCTCTTTATTGTCCAGTGATCCGTCTCCCACTTCACCGTAACATCCACCTGATAATCGTGCGCGCCGACGCGGAACGTGTAGCTGTCGCCGTCCTGCCCCGCTCCGAGAATATCCCCCGGATTCAGGTCGGGGTTGGACGCGTTGTCGAAGGTCTTCGACGCGACGAGGGTTCCCTGACTGCCCATTTGAATGCGGAAGGAAGTCGAGAGCCCCAGCGCCTCGGTCGTGGTCGTGGGACGCACGCGCATTTTGACGTAGTTTGGCGTGAAGCCGAAAAACTTGTCCGCGTTCTCAAAAGCCACGGAATCCACATCCGAGGTGACGATAAAAGCAGACCCGTTCACGCTGGCTGTGACATTCCCGAGACCGACAGCGGGCTCCTTAAAAACTTTATTCATGTATTGAACCAGATCATCAATCGAGAGAGATCCCGAACCTGACGACGACATTGTTGTGATAATGTCGTTCGTGAGTTCCCAGCCGGTTCCGTCCGCCTTTCTCGTAATCGTAAATGTGACTTTTTTCCCTCCCGAAGCGATGGTGAACTTGCCGTCTTGATCGATACCGCCAGGGAAAGCCTTTGAATTGATCAGCGTCTTCAACGACTTATTGTCGTTCAGGCACAGCGGGGTCTCGCCGCCCACCGCCCACATTTCGCCGTTGGCGAGGCGGTCTACCTTGAGCTGGTGGACGCCCTCCGGCCCCGTGGCCAGAGCCAGCGCGACGCTGCAGTTTTCGACGATGTCGAACTCGTTGTCCGTCACCTGCACGTCGTAATACGTCTTGCCCTCCCACTGGAAAGCGTGGGCCGTGAGCTCCCTCACCTTGTCCCCCTGCACGAGGGCGCGCCCGTTCAGCGTGATGAAAAACTCGCCCGTGACGTTGCCGCTCTTGTAGGGCTCCTGTATGTCGACCTCGATCATCTCCGTCAGGCGATCCAGGAGCAGGTCGCGTTTATCCAGAAGGTCGTTGGGGTTCTGCCCCAGCGCCTGAACCTGGTAAATTTCCTTGTTCAGCGCCGCCACTTCGCGCAGAATCGAGTTGGCCTGAGCCACGAGATCCTTGACCTCCGCGTTGACCGTCAGGGCGTACTGATCGTAGCCGTCGATGAGCGAATCGATCATCTCACCCAGAGAGTTCGCGGACTCCACGACGGCCGTGCGGGCCGCGGAGCTTTCAGGGTTCGCCTGAAGGTCCTGCAGCGTCTTCCAAAACGAGTCGAACCCCGCGCGGATGCCGTCGCCCTGCGGCTCGGCGATATAAAGCTGAACCGTCTTGTAAAGCTCGTCGAGCCGGTTGTAATAACCCAGCGACGAAAGCTCCGAACGGTACTGGAAATCGAGAAAAGCGTCCCGTATGCGGATGATTTCGTCGACCTTGACCCCCGTCCCGATCTGTCCCGCGATGACCGGGCTCGACAGGCCCGGATCGGCGTAAGGGTTCGTCGTGGAGAGATTCACCCTCTGACGGGAATAGCCCTCCGTATCGACGTTGCTGACGTTGTGGCCCGCCGTGTCGATTCCCTGCCGAAAGGCGTTCAGGGCGCGCTTGCCCATCTCCAATCCGAAAAAGCTGTTCAACATTCGCCTTTACCCCCTAAAATCCAACCCTCCCGAACGCATGAACCCCGCGTCGAGACGCCGCCACTCGGAGAGAAGCATCGCGCTGAAGCGCTCGTTCTGCTCGATCAGGCCGCTCAAAATCATCATCTCCGACTTCAGCGCGAAAACAGAATGCCTCAGCCGCTCGCCCGCGCCCCTGAAAAGGGCCGCTCCCTTTCCGGCGGCGCCGCCGTTTCCCGAGGCGCCGCCGGCAAGGGCGTCGACCAACGCCGAAAAATGCGGCTCGCACCGCAGTTCTTCGGCCAAAGCCTGCGTAAGGCGCACCCTCTGGGCCTCCTGAGCCTGAACGCCGAAGGAGATATCCTGGGTGCGCTTCACCAAGTCCTGCAAGGCAAGGCGGTTTCCGCTCTTGACCAGTTCCCGCTGCTCCGCGACGGCGTCGAGAAGCTCGTCGATCAGATCGGCTTCCTTCAGCAGGGTGTCAACGAGAGCCTGAACGGACAAGCGTCAGTCCCCCAAGTCCAGAATTCCCGCCAGAAAAAGGTTGTGAGCTATTTTTTCGAGAGGCGGATTGTACGTGCCGGCCTCCAGCTCCTTTTTGAGATCGTCGACCCGGTTCTGGCGAACTTCGGCAACGTTTTTCAGCTCCGCCGTGATGCGGGCCAGCTCGACGGCAAACGAGCTGAACTCCGCCTCGTCCCTGGCGTTCTGAACGCTGCTCGTCCCATAGCCTTTTTTCGCTTTCGCCTTTACCGCGGCGTCTACGTCGTAAAGCCCCCCAATTTTTTCAATCACGGGCAACACTCCCTTTCGGAATCGGCTGAGTTCCAGGAGACTTCCGCAACTCTCCTGATACGGCTCTTCTAAATCCGTGTATCGGCAGGAGGAAGGAGGTTCTTTAGCGCGCCCCCGAACGGGCCTCTGAAAATAAGCGGGCTTTGCTTTTCAGATACTTTGCTTTTTCATGAAACTGAAAGGATAATAAACGCAGTAACGATTTTCCGGAAACGAAAAGGAAGCGCCGCAAGCGGGAATAAGCGGAAAAAGTCACAGCATCGGGAGATGGATCGGCATGGAAGAGCGGGAGAAGGAAAAAGAACAGGAAAAAGAGAACGACATCGCGGCGTCCCGCGGCAGAGCGGAAGAGGAAAAGACGGAAGAAAAAAAGGACCGTTCGCCGCTGGACTTCGATTTTGATTCCGACGACGTGGCCAGGGCGGCCGTTTTGGTCGCGCTCACGAAAAACGCGGAAATGGAGGCCGTCTTCAAGCAGCATATCGAACGCTGCGGCTGGCACGTCGTCGCGACGGAGGTGGGCGGACTTCTGAACGACCTTCCCACCAAGCTCGTCAGGGCTATCGTGGGGGCCGCCCTGAACGCGGGGGTCATCGAAAAGAGCAGCAGGGAAATGCACTCTCTGGTCCACGCGGCGATCGAGGCGGGGGACAGCTTCATACATCGGGGGATTCTCGAAATCAGCATGGGAGCCAAGATCTCCATCGTCCGCAGCGAACAGTGGATAGCCGTCGCCATTTTCGGAGACTGCGCGGTCCACGCGGCGGCTCACCACGACCGCTGCGGCCTCGGCATGATGCACATATGACGGCGAAAAACCGGGCGCGCCAAAAAAGCCCCACCGTCCCGGCATTTTGCCGGAATCACCTGCCGGACTATACCGGATTCCGCTCCGCGCCGAATTCTTTGTATAATAAGCTCACATCGGCGGAAGGCGATATAAAAGGAGATATGGAGATACACCATGTTCGACGACATGACGTTCAGGATCATCAATGTGGACAATAAGCGAATCAACAGCGATGAAGCTCCAAATGCCTTCTGGCCTTCGACTTGCTGGAGGAAAAAGATGGCTGCTGTATTTCTGCAACGAAGAAGGTGAAAGAATGGAAAAGGTCATGACGGAGGACAGAGTCCTGTCGGAAGTGAAGGACATAGAACTGTCGTTCTGGGCCAACGAAACCGAGCGAGAGCTTTATTTCCAACATCAGCAGCTCCTGATGGACACCTACAGCGCGGAACACACGTATGATTTTTTGTTGGAACAAGCAAGAGAGAATACCGAGAAAGAGAGAGAAAGAGCTGAGCAAGAGAGACAAAGGGCTGAAAAAGCCGAACGGGAAAAAGAAAAAGCCGTCCAAGATGCCTTAGAAGGCAAACGCAAAATGGTGTCAATGGCTCTCACTCTGCTGAAGTCGGGTGTCGGTATGGAACAGATCGTTCAGGCGAGCGGGCTCTCCGAGGAAGAAATACGCGGGCATATCGGATGACCCCGATTTTTTCGATTGATATACTGTTTTTTATTTCATAATGTGGGAGGCGAACAGATTTCATGTTTCCGTTTTTTTTCGATTCGACAATGCTTTTGCTGCTTCCGGCGCTGCTTTTCGCGGGGTGGGCGCAGATGAAGGTCAGGTCCACTTTCGCGCGGTACAGTCAGGTGAGGGCGCAGAGCGGCGTCACGGCGGACAGGGTGGCCCGGATGCTTCTGGACCGCTTCGGCCTGACCTCCGTTCCCGTGAATCGGGTCGGCGGGCACCTGACGGACCACTACGACCCGCGCGGCCGAACGCTCAGCCTCTCGGACGCGGTCTACGGCAACGCCAGCATCGCGGCGATCGGGGTGGCGGCCCATGAGGTCGGGCACGCGATACAGCACAGCAAGGGCTACGCGCCCCTGGCCCTGCGCAACGATGTCGTGCCGGTGGTCAACATCGGCTCTTCTCTGGCAATGCCGCTCTTCTTCATCGGTTTCCTGTTCCGCGGCCCCGTCCTGATGAACCTCGGCATCTTCCTGTTTCTGGGCGTCATTGCCTTCCACCTGGTCACGCTGCCGGTGGAGTACAACGCCAGCGCCAGGGCCGTCGAGATTCTGGGGCAGACCGGCGCGCTCACGGGCAGCGAGCTGCGGGGCGCCGAGAGCGTCCTTTCCGCCGCCGCCTGGACCTACGTCGCGGCCACTCTGATGGCCGTCATGCAGCTCGTCCGGCTTCTGGCTCTCCGCAATTCCCGCGACTGAAGGCCGGACCGGAGGCCGCCCCGATCCCCATGCGGACCGGGGTTTCCGTTGCCTGATTTTCGCCTGCGATTTTCGGCGGGCACGGCGCGCTGAAAAATACGATATAATTGGGCAAGAAGAAACGTACTCTTTTGGGGGTGCCGATTCTTTATATCTTTTTTGTTCTGGAGGGGGAAAAATGAAAAAATTTGTATGCAGTATCTGCGGTTATGTGCACGAGGGCAATGAGCCGCCCGCAAGCTGCCCGACGTGCAAGGCTCCGGCGGCGAAGTTCACGGAGCAGAAGGCGGGAGCTTACACCTGGGCGGACGAGCACCGCATCGGCGTCGCGAAGGATGTGGACCCGGAGGTTCTCGAAGGGCTTCGCGCCAACTTCACCGGCGAGTGCACGGAGGTCGGCATGTATCTGGCGATGAGCCGCCAGGCCGACAGAGAGGGTTATCCCGAGGTCGCCGAGGCCTACAAGAGGATCGCGTACGAAGAGGCCGAGCACGCGGCGAAGTTCGCGGAGCTTCTGGGCGAGGTCGTTTTCAGCGACACCAAAAAGAACCTCACGCTTCGCGTCGAGGCCGAGAACGGCGCCACGGCCGGCAAGAAGAAGCTGGCCACGCGCGCGAAGGAGCTCAACTACGACGCCATCCACGACACGGTGCATGAGATGTGCAAAGACGAAGCGCGTCACGGCTGCGCCTTCGAGGGCCTGCTGAAGAGGTATTTTGCCTGATTTGATCTTGTGAGCCCGAGCTTAACTGAAGGATACTGAGTAACCGTCCAAACCTCATATACCGTGTTCAGTTAAGACAGGCGTTGATCTCAGGAGGGCCAGTGAAGGAATTCCGCCCTCCCGAGCTTGAACGTTTACGATACTGAGAAGCAGGCGCGCGCCGGGAAAGAAAATCTTCGATATCGAGGCATTTTCTTTTCCGGGGCGCGTCTGTTTTTGTATGAATCGCGGCCCAGGCCCGCCCTTAATCCGCGGGCCGCGCCCCGGCCTTTGCGTTTCGGTGCCGCAATGCTATAATGAAACAAGTCTTAAAATTGCGGACATTGGTCGGGGGCGTATAAGCTGTGCGGTTTACGGTTGTATTTTCGGATTTATTCGGGCGCGGAGTCACAGGCGCGGGTCGTATCTTTTCCAAACTGACCCTTTTCGTTTTTTCCCTTCTGTGTTTATTCCTCTCGCCGGGCACTGTA
>JAISMH010000052.1 GCA_031276855.1 Synergistaceae bacterium | reverse complement strand
CTGGCGTTTCTGCGGAGCTTGAGGAAAGCGTAAGGCGGGACGGGGATGCGGTGTATAATAAGAGCCGGAGGAAGGGGCTCCGGACTCTTTGGCGAAATTGAAACTCAGCCGTCGCCGGCTCAGGAGTTCAGCCAGAGAATCAGGCTTACTATCCAAGCAACGGCAGAGGCAATGAGGATTCCTTGGATCGGGTACTCATTGCCTCTGCGGCTTTTCCAGCGACGCTTCCGCTCTCGCATCCGACATCACCAGATTCCTCAGGCAAGTTTTCCCCTTCGGCCAGACGGCCGGCGAGAGCTTTTTCGAGCCGTGCCGGTCGGCTGGTTTCTTTTTTGATGCCACCTGCCCGGCATCGGGCTACCCTTCGCGGGACATTATACCAACTTAAAGAAAATAACGAGGTGATGACTTTGGCCGTACCGGTCTACGAGCGGCGGGAACAAGTGAAGCCGCTGCCGGGGGCGAGGCTTGCGGCGCCGCGGGCGGACGCTTACGGGGCGGATGCCGCCAACGCCTTCACGCGGCTGGCGGAGCGCGGGCTGAAGATGGCGGAGGAGCTAGAGGACGCGGAAACCCTCGAAATGTACAACTCCTTCAAACGCGACGTCGGCCTGTACCACAACGACCCCGACAAGGGCGTGCTGAACCGGTTGGGGAAGGACACCATCGGGCTCCACTCCGAGGCCGGGACGTGGATGGACAACAAGGCCGAGGAGTACGCCCGCAAGACGAAAAGGCGCTGCTGGAGAAGGAGACGAAGGCGTATAAGCTGGAGATCGTCCGCGACGACTTGATAAAGCGCCACGGCACGAACTACCCGGCGGCGCGGAAGGAAATTCTGGAAAAGTACAGGGGCGACGAGGAACGGCAGATTATGGGCCTGTACGAGGCGTTTTATTCCGACCGGAAGCGGATGGAGAACGAGGCGAAGCAGAGGGCCGACGATAGTTTTCTCAAAAAACTCCAGAGCTTCGGGAGCGAGGCCGAGGCGATGAACTATCTCTTGAAGAACGCGAACAGCATGAACCGCTGGCAGCAGGGGAAGAGCTACATCAATTGGCTGTTCAGCGGGCGCAGAACGACGCAGGAGGGGGCGCTTTTGCGGTTCGAGAACGACCTCGAAAAAGGGTATCCGTTCAAGCCCCTTATTGCTGAAAAGTCAGATAACAGGGGCTTGAACGGATATCTCATTCGATGCGGCGGGCGACGCTGTCGCCGACCGAGCGGCAGGAGGCGCGGCCTCCCAGTTCGACGGGCTTTTCGCCGCCGGCCCCGTCTTCTTCCAGGCAGGACGCTACCGCCGCTTCGATGGAGCGGGCTCCCGCGCTTTCCCCGATGCGGTCGAGCATCATCGCGGCGCACAGAATCGCCGCGAGAGGGTTGGCCTTGCCGGTGCCCGCGATGTCGGGCGCGGAACCGTGGACGGGCTCGAACATGGAGAGTCGGTCTCCGATGTTGCCCCCCGCGCCGAGTCCCAGGCCGCCCGTCAGGCCCGAGAGAAGGTCGCTGACGATGTCGCCGAAGAGGTTGGGGCACAGAATGACGCCGTAGGCCGCCGGATTTCGCGCCAGGTGGTAGCACAGGGCGTCGACGTTTTGTATTTTAAGCGCGATGTCCGGGTACTCCTTGGCCGCGCGCCTCGTTTCCTCGTCCAGAAATCCGTACAGGAAGGGAACGGCGTTGGCCTTGCTGGCGAGAACGACTTCCTTTTCTCCCCTTTTCTTCGCGAGTTCGAAGGCATAGCGCGTCACGCGCTCGATTCCGGGACGGGTGAGGGCGCCGATTTGGAGCGCCGCCGCGCAATCGGGGGTGAAGTTCACGGAGAGCCGTCCGGTGAGCTTATACAGTCCGCGCTCCGCCTCGAACGGAAGATCAAGACCGTCCTTCTGGGCCGCGGCTCCGATGCCCATGTAAAAATCCTCCGTGTTCTCTCGAACGACGACGGAGTCGATACGGACGCCGTCCGGCAGGGGGACGGGGCAGGGAACGCCCGCATAGCTTCGGGCCGGACGCAGGTTGACGTACTGGTCGAAGTGAAAGCGCAACTTGAGCAGTATCCCGCGCTCCAAAATCCCCGGCTTCACGGACGGGTCGCCGACCGCGCCCAGCAACATCGCGTCGCAGAGTCCCATTTCGCCGAGGGCGGAGTCGGGGAAAGTCTCGCCCGTCCGGTTGTAGTGCGCCGCGCCGAAAGGGTACTCTATCCATCGAACCTTGAACCCGTGCCGGGCGCCGGCCGCCTCGACGGCTTTCACGGCCTCGGCCGTCACCTCCGGGCCGATTCCGTCGCCGGGCAGCAGCGCGATGTCGTAGCTCTTCATGCCTGGGCCCCGCTCTGCCGGCGCACCCAGGGAACCAGTCCGCCCGCGCCGATCAGCTCGCGCAAAAACGCCGGAAAGGGGTTTGCCGTCCAGGTTTTGTTCCGTGTCTTGTCGGTGATCGAGCCTTTTTCCAGATCCACCTCGACGATGTCGCCTTTTTCGATGCCGTTCACGGCCTCGGGGCATTCGAGTATCGGGAGGCCGACATTGATCGCGTTGCGGAAGAAGATGCGCGCGTAGGATGCCGCGACGATGCAGGACACTCCCGCGCCTGCGATGGCGACGGGGGCGTGTTCGCGGCTCGACCCGCAGCCGAAGTTATTTCCCGCGACGATGATGTCGCCCTTTCGTATGTCTTTCGCGAACGTTTCGTCGAGGTCTTCCATGCAGTGGGGCGCGAGTTCTTCCGGGACGCTCGTGGAGAGATAGCGCGCCGGAATGATGACGTCCGTGTCGATGTTGTCTCCGTATTTCCAAACCCTTCCGTTCAGAATCGTCCGCATTTCATCTTTTCTCCTTCGTATATAGAAATAATGGGATTCTCAAGGGCCTGCGGCCCTTGAGCGGGGCATGGGGCGGAGCCCCATAGTTTTTTATTGAACCTCCCGCGGATCCGCGACGCGCCCGAGTATGGCGCTTGCCGCCGCGACCAGCGGCCCGGCGAGGATGACCTCGCTTTTCGGGCTGCCCATGCGGCCGACGAAGTTGCGGTTGCTGGTCGAGACGCATCGCTCGCCCGCCGCGAGGATTCCCATGTGCCCGCCCAGGCAGGGCCCGCAGGTGGGGGTGCAGACCACCGCGCCGGCCTCGGTGAGGGCGCGGATATGGCCCTTTTCCAGCGAGGCGTTGTAGACCTCGTAGGAGGCGGGAATGACGATCAGGCGCACGCGCTCGTGTACCTTGCGTCCTTTCAGGAGGCTCACCGCCTGCTCGATGTCGGTCATCCGCCCGTTGGTGCAGGAGCCGATGAACACCTGGTCGACGTTCATGTCCCCGCATTCTTTGGCGGGCCTGACGTTTTCGGGGAGATGGGGGAGCGCCACGACGGGGTCCAGCTTGCCGAGGTCTATCTCTATCCGTTTCGCGTAACGGGCCGTCCCGTCGGGGAGGACGGGCGCGTATCCGCGCTTCGCGCGTCCTTTGACGTAAGCCAGAACCGTCTCGTCGGGCACGAACAGCCCGGCCTTTCCCCCGGCCTCGACGGCCATGTTCGCCATCGTCATGCGTCCGTCGAGCGGCAGGTCGGAGAGCGCGTCCCCGTGGAATTCGAGCGCCATGTAGCGCGCGCCCTCGACCCCGAGCCTGCCGATGACGGAGAGGATGAGGTCTTTGCCGCCGAGCCAGGGCGACAGGGCGCCGTTGAAGTCGACGCGGCAGGTCTCCGGCACGCGCAGCCACGTCGTGCCGAGCGCCCAGGCCGCCGCGAGGTCCGTGGAGCCCACGCCCGTCGCCAGAGCGCCCAGCGAGCCGCCGGTGCAGGTGTGGCTGTCGGCTCCCAGGACGATCTCGCCCGGGAGGATATGGCCCTGTTCGGGCAGGAAGGCGTGCTCCACGCCCACGCGCCCGACTTCCCAGTAGAGCATCCCCTGTTCGCGCGCGAAGTCCCTGCCGATTTTCGACTGCTCCGCAGAGGCGATGTCCTTGTTCGGGGTGAAGTGGTCGGGCAGAATCGCGCAGCGCGACGGGTCGAAGACTTTTCGGGCCCCCATGTTCCCGAACTCCCGAATCGCGGGCGGCGCCGTGATGTCGTTCGCGAACGCGAAATCGACGTTCACCGCGCAGATGTTCCCCGCCGCGGCGGGGTCTTTGCTGTGCGCGGCGATAATAGCCTCCGCCATGGTGTAACCGGTCATGTTGAAGTGCTCCCTTCCAAGATAATAAAGTGACTTGGGGCTCTGCCCCAAACCCCGCTCAAGGGCCGTGGGCCCTTGAGAATCCCAATATAATTCCGATACGATCCCGATGCGGACGCTGCCGGCAGCGTTAAAGGGTTCGCAGTTTTTTGTCGTAGACGCGCTTCATGAAGAAAACGCACAGGAGCAGCGCGCCGAACTCCGTGACGGGGAACGCCCACCATATCGCGTTCACGGAGCCCGTGAAGGACAGGAGCCACGCGATCGGCAGAAGCAGGATCAGCTGCCGGGATACGGCGATGAAGAGGCTTTCCATGCCGTTCCCCAGCGCCTGAAAGACCGACAGGAAGACGATGCAAAACCCCGCGAACACGTAGTGGAGGCTGATTATCCGCAGGGCGGGGACGCCGAGGAAGAGCATGTCATCGGTGGCGTTGAACAGGAGGAGCAGAGCGTCGGGAACCGCGTGAAAGACGACCGCGCCGAGCGACATGATGCCGACGGCGTAAGTCAGGCCCAGCCGAATCGTCCGGACGACGCGATCCTTTTTCCTCGCCCCGAAGTTGTAGGCCAGGATGGGCACCATGCCGTTGTTCAGGCCGAAAATAGGCATGAAGACGAAACTTTGCAGTTTGAAATAGACGCCGAACACCGCCGCCGCCGTGGCCGTGAAGGAGATCAGAATGGCGTTGAGCCCGTAGACCATGACCGACCCGAGGGAGGCCATCAGAATGGAGGGCAGCCCCACGGCGTAAATTCTTTTGATGACCTCGGCGCTTGGCCTGAACCCCTTCACGGAGAACCGGATCTCGCGGTTTTTTCGGAGGTTGAAGCCCAGCGCCGCCAGTGCGCCCACGGACTGGCCGATCACGGTCGCGAGGGCGGCTCCGGTCACCTCCATCCGCGGGCAGCCCAGCAGCCCGAAGATCATGATGGGATCCAGAATGATGTTCGTGACGGCCCCCGCCATCTGAGAGATCATGGAATAGAACGTTTTCCCCGTGGCCGTCAGAAGGCGCTCGAAGGTGATCTGGTTGAAGACCGCGAACGAGAAGAGGCAGACGACGGACAGGTAGTCTCTGCCGTACCGGACGATCTCCGGGATGTCCGTCTGCGTGAGAAAGAACGCGGTGGAGCCGAACAGCCCCACGAGCATGAACGCGCCGCAGCTGAGCCAGGCCAGAAAAATGCCGTTGAGGGCCGCTTTGTTGACGCTGCCGAAGTTCTTTTCCCCGAGGCTTCTCGACAGGAAGGAGTTGATTCCGACGCCGGTTCCGACCCCGACGCCGATGATCAGGCTCTGAATAGGAAACGCCAGAGAGACGGCGGTCAGGGCGTTCTCGCCGAGCCTCGCTACGAAAATACTGTCCACGACGTTATAAAGCGCCTGCACCAGCATGGCGATCACCATCGGAACGGACATGGACAACAACAGCCTGTGGACGGGCATCACGCCCATCTTGTTTTCGGGCCGTTTTTCGGCGGCCCCCGCCTGCGCGGTCTCCGGTGCTTCTTTTTCCTCGTTGTGCATGACAATCGCTCCTCCATAATTTCTTCGGCTCCATGATAATACGAAAGTGCGAAAACACCCAAATGCCGGCCGCCGTCATTTGGCGGCCTATTTCTCCATTTGGGCGGCCTTGCCCGCCTTTTGTTCCGCTATTGAGTTATAATGACTCGTCAGGATGTTCAGCATCAGGATCAGGCATCAGGTGGGAGGATATCGACAGATGGAGACACGCGCGCGTTTCGCCCCGAGCCCGACGGGCGCTTTGCATATCGGAGGCGGACACACCGCCCTCTTCAATTGGCTGTGGGCCCGCCGTACAGGCGGAAAATTCATCCTTCGCATCGAGGACACGGACAGGGCGCGCTCCACGGCGGAGTACGAGGAAACCATCATGTCCGGGATGACGTGGCTGGGACTGGACTGGGACGAGGGCCCGGACAAAGGGGGCCCCCGCGGCCCCTACCGCCAGTCCGAGCGGCTGGATCTGTACCGCGAACACGCGGAGCGCCTGACGGCGGAGGGAAAGGCGTACCGGGCAGAGGGAGCGATTCTCTTCAGGGTTCTGCCGGACGTGGACCTCTCCTTCGACGACATCGTCTACGGACGCATCGAAACGAAAAGTGACGGGCTGAAAGACCGGGAATCGGAGGGGCTCAAGGACATCGTCCTGATCAAGAGCGACGGAATGCCCACCTACAACTACGCCGTTGTCATCGACGACCACCTCATGGAGATCACCCACGTCATCCGGGGGGAGGATCATATTTCAAACACGCCGAAGCAGCTTCTGCTCTACGGGGCCTTCGGGTGGAAGCCGCCCCGTTTCGCGCATCTGCCGATGATTCTGGGCAAGGACAAGAAAAAACTGAGCAAGCGCCACGGGGCCACGAGCGTTTACGAATTCCGGGACATGGGCTACATGCCGGACTCCGTTTTCAACTTTCTGGCGCTTCTGGGCTGGTCGGCCGGCGAGGACCGGGAGATCTTCGACCGCCGGGAGGCGTCCGCGCTGTTCGAGCTCTCCCGCGTGACGCGCAAGCCCGCCGTCTTCGACCCCGACAAGCTGAACTTCATTAATCAGGAGCACCTGAAGCGCCTCGACCCCATGGCGAGGCTCGAACTGGTGAAACCCTTCTGGAGGGAGCTGGGCCTCCCCGTCGGCGGGCACGACGACGCCTACCTGGCCGGCGCTTTGACCCTGATGGGCGGACGGGGGCAGACCGCGAAGGAGCTGGCCGGCTTCTCGGACTACTACGTCTCGTTCGAGCCCGTGAAGGAGCGCTGGACGGCCGAGGGCGTTCCGGACGGCCTGCGCCCCGGCCTGAGGGAGTTCTTCGCCGCGCTTCTGGCCGAGCCCGAATGGGCCGCGGAGAAGCTGGAGGCGCGCGCGCGCGCCTGGGTGGAGGAAAAGGGCGCCAAAATGAAGGATTACGCGATGACGCTGCGCTTTGCCCTGACGGGAATGAAGGTCAGCCCCGGAATCTTCGAGGTCGCCGCCCTGCTGGGCCGCGGCGAAGTCCGGCGCCGCCTCGAATTTTACGGCCTTTGCTGAGGAAGCGGAAGCAAGCGGGATTTGAGCAGGCAAGGGTCAAGCAGGCAAGGTTTAAGCAAGCCAGGGTTTAAGCAGACAAGGTTGAGGAAGCAAGGAGGTTGAATCATGTCCAAGCGCGCCAGATCCCATCACTCCGTGTCCGCGGTTCCGAAGCAGGCTCAGGCCGCCCGGGTCGCGCCCGAGCGGCTTTCGAGCTCCGCGCGGTACGACGCGTCCATTCTGACCGACTACGATATCTTCCTTTTCAAGCAGGGCACGCACTACACGCTCTACGAGAAGATGGGGGCGCACAAAGTCACGGCGAAGGACGGCACGGAGGGAGTCTTCTTCGCGGTCTGGGCCCCGAACGCGCGTTCGGTGAGCGTCGTCGGCGATTTCAACGGCTGGAACCCGGCCTCGCACCCGCTGAACATCCGCTGGGACGGCAGCGGGATATGGGAGGGGTTCATTCCGGGGCTCAGAAAGTGGGAACTCTATAAATTTCACATCGTGAACAGCCGCGGCGAACACAAGGACAAGATGGACCCCTTTTCGGCGTTTTTCGAGGTCGCGCCCCGCACTTCCTCCATCCTTCACTGGCCCGAATACGAATGGAAGGACGCGGAGTGGATGTCCTCGCGGAAGGAGCGCGCGGGGCTCTCTTCCCCCTGGTCGGTGTACGAGATGCACCTGGGGTCCTGGAAGCACCACTGGGACGACGGACTCTCGCTCTCTTACCTCGAGCTGGCGGAGGAACTGCCCCGCTACTGCCTTGAAATGGGCTTCACCGCCGTGGAGATGATGCCGGTCATGGAGCATCCCTTTTACGGCTCCTGGGGCTACCAGAGCCTCGGGTACTTCGCCCCGTCGAGCCGCTACGGGACGCCGGAGGACTTCATGGCCCTCGTGGACGCCCTGCACCGGGCCGGCCTCGCGGTCATCCTCGACTGGGTGCCCAGCCATTTCCCCACCGACGACTTCGGGCTCGCGCGCTACGACGGGACGTCCCTTTACGAGCACGAGGACCCGCGCAAGGGCTTCCATCCCGACTGGGGCAGCTGCATCTTCAACTACAGCCGGAACGAGGTGCGGAGCTACCTGATTTCGAGCGCCGTCTACTGGTGCGAGCGCTACCACGCCGACGGGCTGCGCATCGACGCCGTGGCCTCGATGCTTTACCTCGACTACTCCCGGAAGGCGGGGGAGTGGGAGCCCAACGTCCACGGCGGGCGCGAAAATCTGGAAGCCATCGCCTTCCTGCGGGACATGAACAAGGAGCTTTACGGCCGCTTCCCCGACATCCACACCATCGCGGAGGAGTCCACTGACTGGCCGATGGTGACCCGCCCCGTCTCCGTCGGGGGGCTTGGGTTCGGCATGAAGTGGAACATGGGATGGATGCACGACATTCTGGCCTACATGGCCAACGACCCCGTGCACCGCAGCTACCACCACAACCAGCTGACGTTCAGCATCTGGTACGCCTTCAGCGAGAATTTCATGCTTCCGATCTCGCACGACGAGGTCGTTCACGGCAAGGGTTCCCTCGTCAACAAGATGCCCGGCGACTGGTGGCAGCGCCGCGCCAACCTGCGGCTCCTGCTCGGGTTCATGTGGACGCACCCCGGAAAGAAGCTGCTCTTCATGGGGTGCGAGTTCGGGCAGGGCCTCGAATGGAACCACAACTCCGCCCTGGAGTGGCATCTGCTGGACAAACCGGAATTTCAGGGAATCCGTCAGTGGGTCAGGGACCTGAACGCCGCCCTGCGCCGGTATCCGTCTCTCCACGAGCGGGACTTCACGCAGGACGGGTTTCAGTGGATCGACTGCACCGACTGGCAGAAGAGCGTCGCCGCGTTCCTGCGCAAGGGGGCGTCGGACGGGGAGCGCATTCTGGCCGTCGCGAACTTCACGCCCGTTCCCCGCGAGTACTACCGCATCGGCGTGCCTTGGCCCGGCTTTTGGGCGGAAGTGCTGAACAGCGACGCGGAGATCTACGGCGGCGGCGGCATGGGGAACTCCGGCGGCATGGAGGCGGAGGCCGTCCCCTGCCACGGACACGGCTGGTCTCTGCCTCTGACGCTGCCGCCTCTGGCCGTCGTGGTTTTTCACTCGAAAAACCCATAAACGAAAAACTTTATAAGCAAGCGGGAGGATATTGTCAATGCCACGTTACGTCTGCGTACACGGTCACTTTTACCAGCCGCCCCGCGAAAATCCCTGGCTGGAGTCCATCGAGATTCAGGAATCCGCCTCCCCCTGGCACGACTGGAACGAGCGCGTCACATCGGAATGCTACAGCCGGAACACCGCGTCCCGCATTCTGGACGACCGCGGAGATATACGGAAAATATGCAACAACTACTCGCGCATGAGCTTCGACATGGGCCCCACGCTCCTCTCCTGGATGGAGAAGGGCGCGCCGCTTTGTTATCAGAACATCCTGAACGCGGACATGATCGGCCTCCAGCGGTTTTCGGGGCACGGCCCCGCCCTGGCCCAGGTCTACAACCATATCATCATGCCCCTGGCCAACCGGCGGGACAAGGAAACCCAGGTCAAATGGGGAATCGGCGACTTCAGGAGCCGCTTCGACCGGATGCCGGAGGGCATGTGGCTCGCCGAGACGGCCGTCGATACGGAAACCCTCGAAGTTCTGGCCGAAAACGGAATCCGCTTCACCATCCTCGCGCCCCGTCAGGCCGACTCGGTGCGCTCTCTGGAGGACGGCCCGAACGCCTGGCGCGACGTCAAGTGGGAGAAGATCGACACCAGCCTGGCCTACCGCTGCGACCTGCCCTCCGGCAAGCAGATTGCCGTCTTTTTTTACGACGGTCAAATCTCTCAGGCCATCGCCTTCGGCGGGCTCCTCAACAACGGCGGAGACTTCGCCAACCGCCTGACAGAGGCCCGGCCGAACACGGATCGCTCGACGCTCTCGCACACGGCGACGGACGGGGAATCCTACGGACATCACCACGACCACGGGGACATGGCTCTGGCCTACTGCCTGGAGACCATCGAGAGCGGATACGACGCCCAGCTCACCGTCTACGGCGAATTTTTGGAGCACAACCCGCCCCAGTACGCGGTGCGCATCGTGGAAAAATCCTCTTGGAGCTGCATTCACGGGGTGGAGCGGTGGCGTTCCGACTGCGGCTGCTCCAACGGCACCCCGGGCTACCATCAGCGGTGGCGCGCGCCTCTGCGCGAGGCCATGGACTGGCTGCGCGACAAACTGCTCATGCAGTTCGAGCACGAGGGCGCGAAGTTCCTGAAGGACCCCTGGAAGGCCCGCAACGACTACATCGCGGTCATTCTCGACCGCTCCAGACCGTTCGTGGAGCGATGGATCGCGCAGCGCGCCGTCCGCCCCCTGTCGCCCGAGGACTGCACGCGCGTCCTGAAACTGCTGGAGATCCAGAGGTGCGCCATGCTGATGTACACGAGCTGCGGCTGGTTCTTCGACGAAATCTCCGGGCTGGAGGGCACTCAGATCCTGCGCTACGCGGAGCGCGCCATCGGCCTGACGCACGATCTGATCGGCCTCAACTTCGAGACGGAGTTCCTGCGCCTGCTCGAAAAGGCGCCCAGCAACGTGCCGGAGTTCGTAAACGGCAAGCGGGTTTACGAGGCGCTGGTCAAGCCCTCCCGCGTTTCTTTCGAGCGCCTGGCCGCCCACTGCGGCATGAGCGCCCTGTTCCCCGATTTCCCGCTGGAGATAAAGGGCTGCTGGAGCCTGACGGGGAAGACGACGGCCTCCGGCAAGTCCGGCGAAAACGGGGAATCCCAAGTTTTCGCCGCCGGGGAGGCCGAGGTCGCCGACGAAATCACGTGGGAGAAGAAAGAGTTCGTATTCGCCGCCAGCTACCGCGGCGGCGTCTCCGCCATCTGCGGCGTCGCCCCCCGCCGGGAAACCCCGCAGAAGCCCCTGAAGACCCTTTTGGAAGACCCCGACGCCCTGAAGAAGTTCTTTTCCGTGCCGAGCGGCGGGGAAATGGCGGAGTATTTCGGATCCCATATTTTCTCGATACGCCATATTTTGAGCGACTCGCAGAGGACCCTTCTGGACAAACTCCTGCGGCACGACGCCCAGCTCATCGAAAACAACCTGCGCACCGTCGTGCACAGCTACGACGACCTTCTGGAATACCTGACGTCGCTGGGCGTCAAGGCGCCCTCCATCATCGGCACGTCGGCGTCCATCGTCCTGACCGCCGACATCATCCACGGACTGGAGGAGGACATCCCGGACATCGAGTCCGTCCGCCGCCACATGGAGCGCGCTCAGCAGTGGAACATCTCCATCGACAGCGAACGGGTCGGCTTTACCGCCAGCACCTGGCTGACGCGGCAGGTGCATAAAATTCACGACGCCCCCGCGGACTCCGCCGAGATAGAGCAGGCCTGCGACGTCCTGAGGCTTTTCCTGGACGAGTTCAAGCTGCGCCTGAGCCTCTACGACGCCCAAAACCTGTACTACGCGACGGAACTCGACCTGCGGGCGCAGGCGGCTCCGCCCTCGCCGGAGCTGCGCGCCACGCTCCGCAAGCTGGGCAGGCTCCTCCGCTTTTCGGACGAGGCCCTCCGCGACACCCGGTCGTGAAGTTCTGCGTCCTGACGGGAAGCCCGCGGAAGAACGGCAACACCGCCGCCCTGCTCCGTCCGTTCGCGGAGGAACTGACCCGGCGCCGCGCGGCGGTCGAAACCGTCGATTTGTACGGCAAAAAAATCGCCCCCTGCACGGCCTGCCGCGCCTGCCAGAGCGACCGGACGGTCTTCGGCTGCGCGCAGCGGGACGACGTGCAGGATTTGTCCGACAAGATCCTCGCCTGCGATTGCCTCGTCCTCGCCACGCCCATCTATTCCTGGTACTGCACGCCCCCCATGAAGGCGCTGCTCGACCGGCTGGTGTACGGCATGAACAAATACTACGGCGGCGGAGAAAAGGGGCCGTCGCTCTGGTCGGGCAAGCCGCTGGCGCTTCTCGCTACCTGCGGCTACCGCCCGGAGAGGGGGGCGGATTTGTGGGAGGAAGGCATCCGGCGCTACTGCAAGCATTCCGGCCTGCGCTGTCTGGGGATGCTCGCCGAACGCCACCTCGGCTATGAAGTCCCCTTCATGACCGAAGAAAAAGAGGCGCACGCCCGGGAATTCGCCGAATCCGTGTGGAGGGCCGCGCAGGCAAGAGGAAGCGAGATGTCGTGACCGTTCAAACCCCATATACCGTGTTCAGTTAAGACGGGCGTTTATCGCCGGGGGGTCTCGGGGGGGGCATGCTCCGCGCAAACTGCCGCGCGGGTAAGCGACCGACGCAATTCGCTTCGCTTATTGGTCGTCTGCTTAAGTGAAGGAGCGCAGCGACTGAACGAGCTCCGCCCCCCTGAGCTTGAATGTTTATTGATATACGTAACTCGCGTATATCATGCTGGGATGGCTTCTTCTTGGATGGGAGGGCTCCTTCTTGGATGAGAAGTTTTTCAACACGGCGGGGCCGGGAAAAGAAAACAAGCACTACATAGTTGACCCGCTGCGCCGCGTCGGCTACGACGAAATTCCGAATTTGATCCGTCAAGAACGATATTTTGTTCTGTACGCCCCCCGCCAAACGGGCAAGACGACATCCCTGCTCGCGATGGTCGGCCAAATCAACGGGGAAGGCCGTGACTGGTCAACGCCCTGGCCCATCAGGCGACTTTCAAAATGAAGGAGTACCGCGACCGAACCCGCCCCATCACCTTGGACGTCATCGAGGAGGCGGCCGAGCGGCTTATCCTCGAACGCGCCACGCACCTCGACCAACTCGCCGACAAACTCCGCGAGCCGCGGGTGCGGCGGGTGAGCGCTCCGATGGCTGCCGGCGAAGAGTGGCCGGAAGACGCCATTCCCGACTCGGATGACGTGCAGTACGCCATCGACCTGGGGCTGATTCGTCCGGGGGCGGTTTGATAGACCGTGAGTACGCGCTGGGGCCTTCTGACTCGGAGAGCGGCTTTATCTATATTCAGGTAACCATTCTCGTTGTGGTATACTCACCTCTAGTATATTTTTTGCGCGTTCTGTTGATGACGTTCAGGGGCGGTGGGAAAGATGTTGCGCATAGTGAACGGAAAAAATCGACGATGCGGCTGTTTTGCCCTCATAAAACATTCAAAGTTATGTATTATGAGTCTGGGGTTACTTTTGCGCTGCAACCTGAGTCTTTCTTTATTTCCTTTCCATTCACAAAGCGGCGCGTCCTTTTATTCGGCGGCTCAAAATAATCCCGTGAGTTTCGGTTTTGCGGAGGAGGTCTCATCGTGACCTTCAGGGTGAGCCGCAATATTCCCGCGCTGCAATCCTATAACGCGGTGAACGTAACTGCGGGTTTTTTACAAAAATCCATACAGAAACTCTCGACGGGGCTTCGCATCAATTCCGCCGCTGACGACGCGGCAGGGCTGGCGATCTCTGAAAAAATGCGCGCGCAAATCTGCGGGCTCGACCGCGCGGCCGCGAATTCCCAGGACGGCATTTCGATGATTCAGACGGCGGAGGGCGCGCTCGGCGAGACCCACAGTATCCTTCAGCGTATGCGGGAACTGGCGGTGCAGGCGGCCAACGATACCCTGACCCAGCAGGATCGCGCGTATATCCAGTTGGAAATCGAACAGCTCCGGGAAGAGATCGACCGGATAGCCCAGACGACGCAGTTCAATAAAAAGAAATTGCTCGGCGGCAGCGCGGATGCCCTGTATTCGACGAGTCTTCCGGGAGTGCGCGTCGCGGTCAACGGCGCTCTGGAGAGCCTGGATCGGTTCGGGCAGGCCGTGACGTTCGAGGGCAACTTCAGGATCACCGCCGATGTCGCCGAGACGGGCCGGAACCAGGTGCTGAAAAGCAATATTCTTTCCCGCGCGTTTTCCGGCGGAGAGACCGCGACGGCGAGCGCCGGAACCAAACTTTCTGCTCTGATGGGATTCACCGACGCAAACGGCGTGAACCTTCTCGACGATCCGCAGACTCTGACCCTTTCTTTTGAAGACGGCGGCAGCGCGTCCATAACGCTCTACGCGCACGATACCATGCTCACGCTTACTGAAAAACTCGCCGGTGCCATGGCCGAGGCGTCGGGAATCCCGGAGGCGGCGGCATCCGCGGCGCAGTTCGTCGCCGGAGACGCGCCGGACGAGGACGAGATACTGCGAGGACTCGCGACGAACTGGCTATGGGGCGGTCTTAAACGGATAGCGGACGCGTACGGCCTCAATATCCCGAATCCGTCCGCGTTGAGGATCGAATTCGCGGACACCTTGGGAGGCTACTTCGCGGCAATGGGAGGAAGCGACGGAACAAGCGGCTTTATAACGATCGCTTTGGATTCCTTCGGCAAGGACGATATACGCGACGAGCGGATCATCGCCCACGAACTCGTCCACGTCGTGACCTTCCTGAATCCGAACCTTTCCGCCGCGCAGCAAAACGGCGCGGACGGGCAGTGGATGCGTGAGGGCATCGCGGAGTACATCCACGGCGCGAACGACAGGCTCAAGGCCTTTGCGGACGTGAGCGCGGTTCAAACGGCCTTAGCGGATCTGCAAAGCCATGCCGCCTCCGGCGACGCCCCGTTCGTCTCGAATGAGGAGTATACCGCCTCGTACCTGGCGGTGCGTTATTTCGACGAAAAGAATGGCGCAGGCGGCATAAGTGCATTGCTTCAGGCAATACAAAACAGCGGCGGAACCGTCAACGATGCCATGACCGCGCTCGGCGGAGCCTTCGCTTCCGTGAATGCCCTTATGGGTGCCGTTACCGCCGACACCGCCTGGCTTACCGCCGTATTTAACGAAGACCCCAATGTCGACACCGGCGCGGCAGGCGGCGGGTACGCGAGCGGAGGTCCAAACCTGACGCCGGCGGATGTCATCGTGGGGAACGATACGTTCAGCCTCCGACCGCTTTTGACCGATTACGGCTGGACTGTTCAGTGGCCGTCGTCTTTTTCGGCGGGCGGCGCTTCTTCCCCCCTGATCGTCGAGGCGCAGGCGGCCTCGCTTCAGCTTCAATCCGTGAAGGGAACGCTCCTTCTGCACTCGCCTCTGGCGGGCGGCGCGGGAAAGATGAGCCTTTCCGGAGACGAACGCCTGTTGAAAGCCCTGGGCTTCGCCGAGGTACGGGAGGCCAGGGAGACCGTTTACAGGATAGACATCGCGGACGCCCATTCACGCGCGTGGATAACGGGCGGCGCGATTACCGGAACCGCGATAAACGGGATGCTTCACAGAAATATCGACATCCGTATGCCGGACAACTTCGGGTTGTCCCTCGACGCGGCGGGTCTGCTGGCGGCTTCCGGCAGCTACGTTTTCAGCGCGGGAGGAGACAACTCTTTCCTCCTCCACATCGCGTCGGCCGGCATCGTGTTCCAGATCGGCGCCAACGAGGGTGAGACCATGACCGTCAGTTTGGGAGACGCCGGGGCGTTTGCCTTGGGCGTGGAGCATCTGAATCTCCTGGATCGAGTGAACGCCGCGCGGACCATATCGCTTATCGACGACGCGATCCAAAAAGTCTCCACGAAGCGGGCGCGGCTGGGCGCGTACCAGAACCGGCTGGAGCACACCATCGCCGGCCTGACCGTGACGGGTGAAAATCTGACGGCGGCGGAGAGCCGAATCCGCGACGCCGACATGACGCAGGAAATGATGAATCTCACGAAACTGCAGATTCTGCTTCAGTCGGGAATCAGTATGCTGGCACAGGCCAACGCCCTGCCGGAGAATGTTTTGTCCTTGCTGAGGTAAACTCGGAACTCGGAGGAGAGGTGCGTATGTCCGCGCAGATGTACGACAAAATCGTTTACGAGGGGAAAGAATACTGGCTGGCGGCGACGCCGCTGGAGGCTCACTTTGCCGCAAACCCCGGCCTTCGCCCCAAGTTCGAGGGGTTCGTCAGCGCTTGCGCGAGGGGTTACGTCGCGCGGTGGGAGGTTCGGGAGAACCGCCTCTGCCTCACGGGGATGGAGATGATCTGCCGCACGGACGCGACGTTCGCCTCGCTGTTTTCCGGCGGCAAAGACGGCGTTTTTGCGGAGTGGGTGAGCGGAGACCTGGTCTGCCCTTACGGGGGGCTGGTGAAATACGACCACGCCGGATTCGCAAGGAAGCTGGAACACGAGCTGATTCTTTCTTTCAGGAACGGTGTCCTCGAAACGGCAAGAACGAGGGACAACTCCCCGCAGCCTTGACCCGACGTAAAATGTATCGTGAGTGGAACTGCGGCTGCTCTCCACGCGCTCACGTATACATTACACCGTTATGACGCTTACTCTTTTCCTCAGTTCTGCAGATTCTGCCTCACTGACTGTGCGTATGCCAAATTGCTTGTGTATGGGCTCAACCCGCGCTTCTAAATAAGCGGCTTCTTCTGCTGGCGTCATATCCTTGATTTCTTCGAAAATTGGTTTCCTTCGCATTTAGTGTGGGACCTTAAGGAATCCAAACATTCAGCGGGAAATCGAAGTTTAGTTTTCCTGCCGTCAGAAAGCTCTTCAAAATAACATTGGCGGATGTCCGAAATCCTCTCGCTATTCCTCGCTCCGCTCGTAATACACTGTTGTATCCCTCCAATAGCGCATTCGTCATTCGGCTGCTGAACCAGCTCGATATCCCTTCCTATGCCTTCGACGTTTCAAGCCGCTTCCCACTATGCGCTATCCTCTCCATCCGTTTCCTCCCCTCTTCGCTCAGGTTCTCCGGATTCTTCCTGTAATCCCATCGACTCCCTTCCCACTACATTTGCGAAGGAACCGTGGTAATTCATATAGTAGTGTTGGTTCACCTCGTAATGTGGATGGTCATAAAGTTTATAGAAATGATTTTTATAGACCATTTCCTAACAGATGTGTTGCTATTTATTTAACATCTTATGCACGCATATATGGTGGAGATTCAAGATATGAAGCTCAATTAGTAGTCGATCGTAATGCCAGTCTTGCTGATAAGTGTAAGTATTTTGAATATCAATGGGTAGATTTCAGACCAGATATTTCAAACTACACGCCAAGTGGATATTTTTTTGCTATTGGATATTGAAATCAATTATGATTGGAATCCTCGAAAAGTCCGAGGGTTCCAATTAAACTAAAGTGGTTCTATCCAATAATTGTTTAGTTTTAGATAACACAAGCTACTATGGTTACGATGTCAAACTCTAGCGACGGGACTATTAAACACTAACGGCGTAAGTGTAAAAGCTCAACAATTCAACTGTTAAATCTTACGCGTCATATTTAAAGGGGGTAAAGGAGGCCGCTCATTATTTGAGTGGCCTCCTTCTATAATTACTGTGCAACAACGGAGATCTCTAATATCCAATAGCAAAAAAGTGCACTGATGCACCAAAACTATGTACACTCATCGTAACAAGATCTACAAGAAAATCTTCCACGAGTGTCGTTTGTGCAGACTCACCTAATGAAAAAAACGCGCTGTCTCCTCCTGGTGTTATCATAAAAGAACTACGATTAAAACTGCTTATTTTGTAATCAGCCAGAGATTGTAATTTATTGGTTGAACCCCTCTTTCTGTTTTTTTCCCCTTCCTGTTTTGAACTTGCATGATTTGTTAATATAACTTGCAAACAAGCGTTAGGAAATGACCTTGGGAAAGATATAACCCCGCCACCACCGGAGTTCGTATGTCCCCACTGGAATATTATTCCATTAGGTAGTTTAGTCCAACCGCTGTCAGGGTTAGAAAAATTACCTTCGTATCCGTCGATTGGACTGCTGGTTTCCGGCACTGGAATCTGCCCTATAATTTCATCCATTAAGGACCCTGTGAGCGCTCCCGCGACCTCTGCGTACTCGGCATTACCCGCATTGACCGCATAACTGGCATTTGTGGCATTCGCAGCCCAAAAATTATAAGGACTGGACTGACTTCCCGTTCTTCCTCCCAAGGTGAGGTTGTTCAGAATCGCGGTCGCAGCTCTGAGAGTGTTGACGTTGTTGATATCCGTATTGCTCATATCCAAATTGTTGTGCATCGTAACGGTTCCATTGAGGTCGGAGGTTCCCGTTACCCTCAGA
>JAISMH010000046.1 GCA_031276855.1 Synergistaceae bacterium | reverse complement strand
GCGACGGCAAAGACGAAGCCGTCCTGATTTACTCGCAGAACGGCAATCTGTATATGTCTATGACTACGCCCGACGGGAGCGGCGTGTTCGATCCCGTCCAGATCGACACCAAGCAGAGCGCTCAGGCCAGGCTCACGGCCCTAGCGGCCGACTTGGACGGCGACGGGAGAGACGAGCTGGTTTGGGACTTGTTTGACGGCTCCGAGCCCGAGAATCTGCACATCCACACCTGGCCCAACGGCTTCGCCGGCGCTTCCGTTACCGATCCCGGCGATCGATTCGATTTTTCCGTCGGCGGCGGCAGCAATTCTCATGTAAAGCGTTCCATAACCGCAGTGCCGTATTCCAGCGAGTTCAACGACAACCATCACGCGCTGGCTCTCCTCTGCTACCCGAACGACGCCGCCGGCTCCGCCGGAACGCTGGCGATATTGCCCGCGGAGGCGTTCCAAAACAACGGGACGTGGCGAACGGACGGCGCGACGGGATCTTATCCGACAATCACCGGCGTTTCCAATGTGAATTCATTCGCCCTGGCCGCGGCGGATCTGTACGACGAGACCACGATCCTGGGCGAGCCCATCGAGTTCACCCTCACGGGTCAGGTCAAGCCCCGCGCCATCATACAGGCTCCGCCCAAACACTGGGACGTCATCAGCTATAACGGTGTCAGCGTGAGCGCGGACGCCTTCTCCCTGCTGACGGGCCCCACGTCGGCGACCCACGGATACGAGGTGGATTTCTCATCCAGCGGCGCCGACAAAACGATCGCCGCGACGACCAATTCCAGTTCTTTCTCCGTCGGGGAAAACGCCTCGGTTACCGTGAGCGTCGGAAACGCCTTTGTCAAAGACTCGCTTACCGTAGGACTGAAAGCCGCCCAGAGCAAGATGGAAGAAAGCACGACTTCCGAGACGAAAACCACCACGGTGAGCTTCTCGACGGAGGCTCACAACGACGACCAGCTCTACTACACCGAGACCGATTACACCATCTGGCGCTATCCCCTTCTGCGGCCCTGGAGCTTGCGGCTCAATGAAAACGTCAGCCCCGACGACCCCACTTACGACCCCACGTACGGAGCGCGGCCGCGGTTCGTCCAGTTCGTCGCCCCCGCGCTCTCGACGGTGGACAGCTCGGCCCTGTCGACGCCCGGAAGCAACGTCAGCTGGTACCAGCCGCTTTTCGACACGTACAACCTCTTCACCTACCCTCGCGACATAAACCAGGCCGTGGGTTATCCCAGCGCCGCCGACAAGCCGGGGGGCAGTTCCTGGGCCGGCCTCAGCGGAAAGCTGCTCTTCAGCTTCGGCAGCGACATCGTCATCGGAGACGGCGACGAGAAGGTCGCGACGGTAAGCACGGCAAGCGGCGCGAGCTCCTCGGACACGACAAGCGCCTCGAGCACGCTGTCGGTGACGGAGAGCGACACGCTGTCGTTCAACGCTTTGTTTGTAAGCGGGAAGGCCACCGTCGGCTCGAATCAGGACTGGGCGTCGAGTTCGGCCCAAATGGGCACGACGGACGTGAGCAATATGGGCGCCATAACGCTCTTTTGGCCGGGGGGGACGAATTACAGGAGTCCGAGCAACTACACCATGGAGGATCAGCAATTCCACATCAACGGCGGAGTCTACACCCAGGACGACGGAACCCTTCGCGTGTCCTTCGCCGTGCCGACGCTTCAGAACACGGAGGGCTCGAATCTGTGGGGAGGGGCGTCGCCCTACATGGCACTCCCCGACCCGGGCCTGCTGCTGCCCTGGCGGTACAGCTGGCTCGCGGGAGAGCGCGTGGCGACCACGGCGCCGGACTGGAACCAGATACGGGGCGTGGGTTTCTCCAACTACAGTTACAACGTGCTCCCCGCCGGCGCGCCGGAAAAAGTGACGTTCCGGGTCTTCAACTACAGTTTCAAAAACTCCGGGGGGGTCGCTTTTGCGGTGTACTATCAGCCTCAGAACAGCGGCACGGACGGGCCCGACATCTCCAAAGCGACGCAGGTCGCGAGCGGAGTCGTACCCCTGATCTTCGGGCGCTCGAACGATCCAAGTGCGCCGGATAACTGGGAAGACGTGACATTCGATTGGACAACGCCGTCGGAAGAGGGGAACGGATTCCTGCACATCGTCCTGAACCCCGCCGGCGGACAGCTCAGCACGGCCAACGACGCCGGCTACATCGAGGTCGGCATATACGACGCGGACGAATTCTTCAGCACGACGAGCGCAAGCGCGCCGGACGCGCGGGCGGCGGGCGCGATGAACGCGCGGGCGAAGCTGGAGACCGAGGGAGCCGTGCTGTCCATCGAATCCCTGGTCATACAGGACGAAGACGGCAATGAGCTTCAGGGCCCGCTTCCGGTGGACAAACCGTTCAAGCTGGCCACGACGGTGCGTCTGGACGGACGGCCGCAGGGGAAAGGCCTGCCGCTCGTCAAGGTCAACCTGTATGTGGACGGAATCCCCATCGGCTCGAAGCATATCCCGTACCTGGGGAGCGGGTACAGCCGGACGATCACGATGAATTACAACCCGCTCGACCACGCCGATGTGAAACCGCCGCTCAGGAGCTTGGGGGTGCGCGCCTTTTCCGAACTGACGGGCTTCAGCAGGGACGGCGAAGATTCGTTGAGCCAACTCGTCCAAAGGGACTTCACCGGCGGAAGCAAAAACGGCGGGGGCGGCTGCGACGCGGGCTTGGGCGGCCTGAGTCTCGCGATTTTCGCCGCGCTCGGCGCGGCCCTGCCGGCACGGAAGAAACGGGGATGAGAGAACGGCGGGAACTGAAATCAGAAGAACAACCCCCACCCGCTTCGCGGGAGCCCCTTTGAAAAGGGGCCTTCGAAAACAAAGCCCCGTTTTCAAAGGGGGTGCCGCTTGTCCGGCGCTCGGTCTCCGTATAGTATATACTGAAGGAGATTTAACGGGAACGGGGACAAAGGCGATGCGGATCGACAAATTTTTGAAGGCGTCGCGGCTGGTGAAGCGCCGGACCGCGGCACAGGAAATGATCGAGGTCGGAGCCGTCCGTGTCAACGGACGGCCGTGCAAATCCTCGTCCGAGGTCTCGGAAGGATGCGTGGTCGATGTCGCTTATACGGCGCGCGTGCTGACGGTGAGGGTTCTGTGCGCCGACGAGCAGCTTCTGAAGCGGCCTCAGACGGCGGCATACGAGTTGCTGGAGGAGCGCGGGGCGCGTCCCGACGAAAAACCCTGGTGACCGGGTCTGACTGGTTTTAACTTTATCTGATTTTATATACTTCAATGGAGGGAGTTGTGTTTTTTGGGTACGATAGTGGGCGTTCACGGCAGGGAAATACTGGATTCGCGGGGCAACCCGACGGTGGAGGTCGAGGTTTTTCTCGAGGACGGCTCTTTCGGACGCGCCGCCGTTCCGTCCGGCGCGTCCACGGGGGTGCACGAGGCGCTGGAGCTTCGTGACGGGGACAAGAAGCGGTACGGCGGCAAAGGCGTCCTGAAGGCCGTCGAGAACGTCAATGACAAGATCGCGCCGGAGCTGATCGGCGTGGAGGCCAACGAGCAGGCCGCCATCGACAAGCTCATGATCGAGCTGGACGGTACGCCGGGCAAGTCCGCGCTGGGGGCCAACGCGATACTGGGCGTCTCCATGGCGGCCGCGCGTGCCGCGGCGGACAGTCACGGCCTGCCGCTTTGGGTCTATCTCGGAGGGCTGGGTTCCCAGACGCTTCCGACCCCGATGATGAACGTCATCAACGGCGGGGCCCACGCGGACAACACCGTGGACATTCAGGAGTTCATGATCGTTCCCCACAACGCCGGGAGCTTCTCCGAGGCTCTTCGGATGGGGGCGGAGACCTACCACGCGCTGAAAAGCTGCGTCAAAGCGCGTAAATACTCGACCGGCGTCGGCGACGAGGGCGGCTTCGCTCCGGATCTGAAGACCAACCGCGAGGCTTTGGATCTCCTGATGGAGGCCGTCGAAAAGGCGGGGTACAAGCCGGGCGCGGATATCAGCTTCGCCCTGGATGTCGCTTCGTCGGAACTTTTCAAAGACGGCCGTTACGTTTTCGAGGGGGAGGGCAAAACCTTCACCGTGCCCGAGCTGATCGCCTACTACGAGGGCCTCTGCAAAGACTATCCCATCCTGTCCATTGAGGACGGCATGGCGGAGGAGGACTGGGCGGGCTGGGCCGAGCTGACGAAACACCTGGGCGGCAAGATTCAGCTTGTGGGCGACGACATTTTCGTCACGAACCCCGAGATTCTGGCGCGCGGCATCGAGCAGGGCGTGGCCAACGCCGTTCTCGTGAAACTCAACCAGATCGGGACGGTCTCCGAGACCATCGAGGTCGTCCAGGCGGCCTCGTCGGCCGGTTACGCCTCGGTCATCTCCCACCGCTCCGGCGAAACGGACGACACGTTCATCAGCGACCTCTCCGTCGCGATGAAGACGGGGCAGATCAAGACGGGTTCCGCGGCGAGAACGGACCGCGTCGCCAAGTACAACCAGCTGCTCCGCATCGAGGAGGAGCTGGGCGGTTCCGCCCGCTACGCCGGGCTGAAACGTTTTTCCGTCCGAAAGTAAGCGGAGATTCGTTTCTGCCATGAAGAAGATCGTTTCCACGGATAAGGCGCCGGAGGCCATCGGCCCCTACAGTCAGGCCGTCCAGGCGGGGGATTTTCTCTTCGCCTCGGGGCAGATCGCGCTCGACCCCCGGACGGGCCAGATGGTCACGGGCAGCGTCGAGGAAGAGGCGGAGCGCGTGCTGGAAAACGTCAAGGGGCTTCTCGAAGGGGCGGGCTTCACGATGCGGCAGGTCGTCAAGACGACGGTCTTCGCCGCCTCCATGGACGATTTCGCGGCGGTGAACGGCGTTTACGCCCGATATTTCGGGGAGAATCCCCCGGGGCGTTCCTTCGTCGCCGTCAAAGCCCTGCCCAGGGGTGCCCGGGTTGAAGTCGAGGTCGTCGCCTGGAAGGGCTGAGCGGGGAATGGTATAATATTTTGCCGTATTTCAATTTTATGACGCAAGTTTTGTGAAAATCTGAAAGGAGGAAGATTGTATGGCGGAACAGACAACGCCGGCGGTGACAAATCCCTGCGGAGCGCCGGGCGGCGGCGGCGAAAACGGGGCTTCGGGGGGTATGCAGGGCATAACGGGGATGCTTTTGCCGCTGGCGATATTTGTCCTCGTTTTTTACTTCTTTATCATCCGGCCCCAGCGCAAGCGCCAGAAGCAGCACGACACCCTGCTGAGCGGAATCTCGCGGGGCGACCAGGTGATCACCATCGGCGGCTTCTTCGGGACGGTTCGCGAGGTTCGGGACGACACGTTCCAGATCGAAATAGCCGATGGAGTGAAGGTGCGTGTTTTGAAGTCCGCGGTACAGACGAAGCGCGTTTCGCAGCCTGCGGTTGAAGAAAAGAAAGACTGAGAAAGTAAACGGGGTCAGGGGACAAGTCCCCTGCGGGGTATGGGGCGGAGCCCCATGGCTTTTGCGGGAAATTGTATCTTTGAACGCCGGGAACCGCTTTTATTTTTCGGGATGAATTTCCTTCAGACGTTCTTGAGGGAATTCATCCTTCTGTTGTGTTTTGTGCAGGTTGGTTTTGTGACAGGCTGCGTTTTGTGATAGTTTGCGTTTTGTGATAATTTGCGTTTTGTGATAATTTGAAAATTCCATTACAATTATCCTGTATGGCAGGGGGAAAGGGAATGCTTCGGAAAGACCGTATGCGGCTTTGGATCGTGCTGAGCGTGACCGTCGTCGCGTTGGCTTACGCATGGCCGATAAAGGGAAGGGTGAACTTGGGGCTCGACCTCAAGGGAGGGGCCCATATCGTTCTTCAGGCCAAGGACACGCCGGAAAATCCGATAGGCGAGGACGGGCTCGACCGGCTTCTGGCCGTCCTGCGCAACCGGGTGGACCAGTACGGCGTCGTCGAGCCGATCATTCAGAAAAGCGGCAGAGACCGCGTCATCATCGACTTACCGGGCGTGCAGGACCCCACGGCGGCGCTCGAGCTGATCGGCAAGACCGCGCTGCTGGAGTTCCGCGAGGTGCTGGACGTCAGCCAGCCCGCGCTTCCCGCGCCGGTGCGCTCCAACTACGACAACGACGAGCAGTTCGAGAACGCGCGCAAGCGATGGGATGAGGCGTCGGAGGCGTCCAAAAACGTGGAGCCCCTCTTCGCGGAGCGGGCCAAGGGCATCGAGGGCGCCATCGTTTCCCGCGGCGAGGACGAGAAGGACGTCCGCTATTATCTTTTGGGCAAGACTCTGGTCGCGGGGAAGGATTTGCGGAACGCCGCGGCCGACTATGACAACCTGAACCGCATCGGCGTCTCGCTTTCCTTCAACAGCGAGGGCGCGAAGGACTTTGAGGAGGCCACGGGACGGCTCGTCGGCAAACAGCTGGCCATTGTTTTGGACGGCGTGACCATTTCCGCGCCGGTCGTGCAGGATCGGATTGTGGGCGGCAACGCGCACATCTCGGGCCGCTTCACTCTGGACGAGGCGTCGCGCCTGGCCATCATGCTGAGGGCCGGTTCCCTGCCTCTGGAGGTCGAGGTCGCGGAAAACCGCTCCGTGGGTCCCAGCCTCGGCGCGGACTCCATCCGGCAGGGCCTTCAGGCGGGAATCATCGGCACGGTGATGGTGTTCCTCTTCATGCTGATTTACTACCGATTCCGCGGGCTGGCCGCCGACATCGCCCTGGCGGTGACGCTGCTTCTGGTGTTCGCCGGGCTGATCGCGTTCAACGCGACGCTGACGCTTCCCGGCATCGCGGGCATCATCCTGACCATCGGCATGGCGGTGGACGGCAACGTCCTGATTTACGAGCGCATGAAAGAGGAGCAGCGGGCCGGAAAAACGCCCCTCGCGGCGCTGGACGCCGGCTTCCGCAAGGCGCTCGTGACGATTCTGGACTCCAACATCACGACGCTGATCGCCGCGATCGTCCTGTTTTACTTTGGAACGGGCTCGGTGCGCGGGTTCGGCGTGACCCTGTCCATCGGTCTGGTGGCGAGCGTGTTCTCCAACGTCGTGGTGACCCGGGCTCTGCTGCAGGTCTTCGTCGGGCACAAGAAACACGCCCTGAAGCGAAGTTAGGGGGACGATTTCCAATGAGTTTTCAGCTCAAGTTGAACTTCATGAAGTGGCGCAGCCCCGCGATGCTGCTCAGTCTGGCGCTTTTCGTCGCGAGCCTGGGGCTGGTGGCGTTCCGGGGTCTGAACCTGGGTATCGACTTCACCGGCGGCAACGTCGTGCAGGTGGAGTTCGAGACGCGCCCCGACGTCAGCGAAGTGCGGGAAGCCATCGCGTCCGTGGTCGCCCGGGAGGCGATGATTCAGGATTTCGGCGAGAAGGGGATCATCATCCGAACCAACGAGGACACCGAAGAGAGCCGCAAGCAGGTCGTCGGCGTGCTGAACGCGCGTTTTCCGGGGATGAGCGTGGTCGGCTTTGAAAAGGTCGGCCCCGTCGTCGGGCAGGAGCTTCGCAATCAGGCGGCCGTCGGGCTGCTCGCCGCGCTCGGCGCCATTCTGCTCTACATCACGGTGCGTTTCCAGTTCCGTTTCGCGGTGGTCAGCGTCATTCCGCTGGTCCACGACGCCGTCCTGGCTCTGGGGTTCTTCAGCCTCACCCAAATGGAGATCTCCTCGTCCTTCATCGCGGCGATTCTGACGATCGTGGGCTACTCGCTGAACAACACGATCATCATCCTCGACCGCATCCGCGAGAACTGGAAAGACCTCGGCAGACGGGGCATCGTGGACCTCGTGAACCTGTCCATCAACCAGACCCTGTCCCGCACCCTCAACACGACGCTGACGACGCTCTTTCCCGTTCTCGCCCTGTGCATCTGGGGAGGCCCGGTGCTCGCCACCTTCAGCTACGCGATGCTGGTGGGCGTCGTCGTCGGCACGTACAGCTCCCTGTTCGTCGCCACTGGCCTGATCGTCGAATGGTGGCTCCGCAGGCCGGAGGGCGGGAAGTAGCGGCAAAAACTTTGGGGTTCTGCCCCAAACCCCGCAAGGAGACGCGGTCTCCTTGACCTCATAGTTACCGGCAGATCCGGGTAGGGAGTGCGCAAGAGAGTATATCCTCTTGCGCACTCCCTCTATAAAAATGATGAAGGCCGAAATATTTTTCGAGCGAACGGGTCAAAAGATGGGGTTGCATAGTCAAAGACGTCGTTGTTCGGCCAGAAATTCGGATATGCAGGAGACGGTGTAATCGAGCATTTCGCGGGTGAGGCCGGGGTAGATTCCTACCCAAAAGACATGATTCATTACGAAATCCGTGTTTCGAAGTTCTTCTGCAATACGGTGCTTTCTTCCGATGTACGCCGGCTGTCTCGTGAGGTTTCCTCCGAACAGCAAGCGCGTCCCTACTTTTCTCTGTTCCAGAAAACGCAGCAAATCCTCACGGACAATGCCGCATTCGGGTTTAATTGCCAAGGGGAAACCGAACCACGACGGATTTGAACCCGGGGTTGCCGCCGGCAGCAAAATCGTGTCCTGAAAATCTTGCAGGCGTTCGCTCAGGTACTGGAAATTTTCTCTTCGTTTTTCGATGAACGCATCTAATTTCTTTAACTGAGATAGCCCTACCGCCGCCTGCATGTCGGTCATTTTCAGGTTATAGCCGATTTCCGAATACACATATTTATGATCGTAGCCTTTCGGCAATTCACCAAACTGCTGCGAAAAACGCATCCCGCAGCGATTGTCCTGTCCTGGCGCACAGCGGCAGTGCCGCCCCCAATCCCTGAAAGACTGGATCAATGCTGCAAGTTCATGAGAATCAGTGACGACAGCCCCGCCTTCGCCGGTCGTGATATGGTGCGCGGGATAAAAGCTGAAAGCCGCCAAGTCGCCGAATGTCCCCGTTCCTCTGTTTTGAAACTCCGAGCCGAGAGCGTCGCAGCAATCTTCCACAAGCCACAAACCGTGTTCTCTGGCAAAAGACGCTGCGCCGCCGCAGTCGAACGGGTTACCCAGAGTGTGCGCCATAAAGATGGCTTTTGTCTTTGGGGAGATTGCTTTCTTTAAGCTGCCGAGTGAAACGTTGTAGGTTCGCGGTTCGACATCCACGTAAACCGGCGTCAATCCCAGCTGATATATGGGATTGACCGTCGTAGGAAAGCCCACCGCCGGCGTTATCACCTCGTCGCCCGGTACGAGCGCCCGTCCGCCGAGCGTTCTCGACGTCAACGCCGCCAGCGCCAGAAGATTGGCGGAAGAACCGGAATTGACCAGACAACAATGAGACGTTCCCACCCGTTCGGCAAATTTTTCCTCGAACGCCTCCGCAAACCTGCCGGCCGTGAGCCAAAAATCCAATGAAGCCTCAATGAGCCCCGCGACATCATCGGAGTCAAATACTTTGCCTGACGCGGGAATGGGCGTTTTGCCGGGAATAAACGTTCCTTTGTCGAAAGCCCTTTGAAAATACTCGGGAATCAGGGAAAGAATTTTAGCCCTCATTTCATCCGCTTCACTGTTACGAATCATATTGTTTTCCCCTCTCTAAACCCGCATGAAATCCAATTTTGCTCATGGCCTTTCGGCACCATTGCCCCCTGCGCAGGAGAGTATACCCTCCTGCATGCCCCTTTTTTCGCGCATCACCCTTTCTAAAATCCAGTTTTTTCAATGCCTCTTCCGAACTCCCGACGCCGTGCAAATGAGTATACCCTTCTGCGCACCCCTCCTATAAGATTTTTTTCTAATTCGAATTGTACATCATTCAAGCGGATTTGCGTAACCCTTTGGGGAGAATATTTCACCTTGAACCGCGTGAGGGGTCTCGGTGGACCAGTGGACCCGCTTTTGGGCGAACGATAAGCAGAGAGCCAGCGACGAATGAGTTGTGCGAATCGCTTACTTTCTTTGCTGGCTCCGCCCCCGAGCTTGAACGTCTGCGATGAAAGTTCCCTATTACATCCCTTCGAAAAATGTGTTAAATTAGTATCGAACGAAGGAATAGCGGCAGGATGCCGCCGAGTCCGCAGGTCAGATCATATCCGGTTGATTCCGATCAGGTTCGGCAAGTTCCGCTTCCGCCGTGGGTGCGGCGGCTGCCGGTGTTTTGTTGCTGTCCGGTCTGGAAAGGGCGGGATGAAAATGGAAGAGAACAGCTATAAAATCAACGATGTCGTGCTCTACGCCACGCATGGGGTGTGCGAAATTTCAGACATAACGGAGATGGACGTCAGGGGGAACCGCCTTGCCTGCTATGCGCTGAAGCCCCTTTACTACGACAAATGCACCATATTTGTCCCCGTGGCCAACAAGGAACTGACCGCGAAGATGAGGCCTCTCCTCTCGGCGGAGGAAATACTCGCTTTGATCGAGGCGATGCCGGCGGAGCACGATGTCGTCTGGATCGAGGACGAGGCCGCCCGCGGCAGAAGCTACAGGCAGATTCTCGACGGCGGAGACAGGACGGAACTCGTAACGCTCATTAAAACCCTGTATCTCCACCGGCAGTCGCAGAGAAGCAAAAACAAGAACATAAACGAGACCGACAAGCATTTTATGAGAGACGCCGAAAGAATGCTCTACGAGGAGTTCGCTCATGTACTCAAAATAGAGCGCGAACAGGTTCTCCCCTTCATCATCGAACAGATAGAAGGCAGAGAAAAGATGCGGACAAAAGCCTGAAGCCTGAGTAACCGTTCAAACCCTGCATACCGGGTTCAGTCAAGACAGGCGTTTATCACAGGGGGTCAAGGAGCTGTGCGAATCGCTTGCTTTCTTTGTTGGCTCCGCCCACCCTGAGCTTGAATCTGAAAGGGGAATCTTCCGTAAATGAGAAAGACCGCGCTTGTCACGGGCGTCACCGGGCAGGATGGAGCGTACCTGACATCGTTTCTTCTGGAAAAAGGCTACTGCGTACACGGAGTCAAGCGGCGCAGCTCGCTTTTCAACACGGCCCGGATCGACCACCTGTACGAAGACCTGCACGAGGAGGACCCGCGCCTGATCCTGCACTACGGGGACCTCACGGATTCGAGCAGCCTGATACGGATCATCCAGCAGGTGAAGCCGGACGAGATCTACAATCTGGCCGCTCAGAGCCACGTCAAGGTATCGTTTGAGACGCCGGAGTACACGGCGAACTCCGACGCCGTGGGGACGCTCCGCATTCTGGAGGCCTTGCGGATTCTGGGGCTGGAGCGGACGACACGCTTCTATCAGGCCTCGACCAGCGAACTCTACGGAAAAGTGCGGGAAATCCCGCAGAAGGAGACGACCCCGTTCTGCCCCCGCAGCCCTTACGCGGCGGCCAAGATCTACGCCTACTGGATCACGGTGAACTACCGCGAGGCCTACGGCATTTTCGCGTCGAACGGCATCCTTTTCAACCACGAATCGGAACTCCGGGGAGAGACGTTCGTCACCCGAAAAATCACGCGGGCGGCCGCGCGCGTCGCCTTGGGGCTTCAGGAGAAAATGTGGCTCGGCAACCTTTCCGCCAAACGCGACTGGGGACACGCGGAGGACTATGTCGAGGCGATGTGGAAAATTTTGCAGCACGGCGAGCCCGACGACTTCGTGATCGCGACCGGCGAAACCCATTCGGTGAGGGAATTCGCGACGCTCGCCTTTCACGAGGCGGGGATAGAACTGGACTGGCGGGGCGATGGCGCGGACGAAAAAGGCATCGACGCCGCGACGGGCAAATCCCTCATCGAAGTCGACCCGCGCTACTTCCGCCCCACGGAGGTCGATCTGCTTCTGGGGGACCCCTCCAAGGCGGAGCGCCTTCTGGGCTGGAGGCGCAGGGTCTCCTTCCCGGAGCTGGTGAGGCGGATGGTCCGGTACGATCTGGAGCTTTTCCAAAAAAACAAACTGATCCGCAGCGCGGGCTACGAGATCTGCTACCCGCTGGAGGAAGATTGACAGGTAAACTGAAACGGAAGCCGGAGGCTTCGGCTTCCGTCATTTGGTCAGTCATTCAGTCATTCGATCAGGCCGAACTCCTGCGCCAGGGCGTTCACGGCGTCGTCCGCGCGGGAACCCTCGACCAGAATCGAAATGTTGATCTCCGAGGTGGAAATGCCGAGAATTTCGATGCCGCGGCTCTGCAAAGCCGAAAAAACCCGTTCGGCGACGCCTGTCGCGGCGTTCATTCCGTCTCCGACGGCCGATACCTTCGCCACGGGCACGCCCGGCTCTATTTCCCAGCCTTCAAGACCCTTTTCTTTCATATAGCCGGCGACAGCCTCGACCGCGGAGGCGGCGTCTCCGTCCTGAAGGGTGAACGCCAGGAACGTCAGGCCATTGTCGCTGGCGGCCGAGATCATGTCGATATTCGCCCCTGCCAGAGCCAGGACGCGGAAAATCCCGGAGAGGGCGTCGCCGCTCCCGGGAATGCGCCTGACGACGAATTTCATTTGGTTACGCGCGACAGTGACACCTGTCACGACAGGGTTTTCCAACCATTCGGGAAGTTCTTTGACCACGTAAGTACCCCTCTCTTCGGAAAAAGTAGACGCGCAATAAAGCACGACCCCGTATTTGCGCGCCAGCGCGACGGAGCGCATGTGCAGCACTTTGGCCCCCAGCGCGGCCAGCTCCAGCATCTCCTCGTAGGTGATACAGTCCAGCTTGCGGGCTCCCTTCACCTTGTTCGGGTCACAGGCGAAAATGCCCGGCACGTCGCTGTATATTTCGCAGACCACGTCGGTTTCGCCCATTGCGAGAGCCTTCGCCGCCATCGCGACGGCCGAGGTGTCCGAGCCGCCCCGCCCCAGGGTCGTGAGGTCGCCCTCCGGGGTGATGCCCTGAAATCCCGTGACGACGACGGCCTTGTACTTTTCGAAATCCTCCCGCAGGAGAGAGAGTCCGATGTCCCGTATGCGCGCGTTGCTGTAGTTCTCGGATGTCACGATGCCCAGCTGAAAAGCGTTGCGGGAGACGGCGGGGACTCCCAGCCCGTTCAGCGCCATCGCCAGAAGCGCGGCCGACACCTGCTCCCCCGTCGCGAGCAGCATGTCCATCTCCCGCGGGGGCGGCGATGCGGAGACCTCTTTCGCCAGGGCGATCAGACCGTCCGTGGTCTTGCCCATCGCGGAGACCACGACGATCAATCGGGAGCCGGCGTCCGCCCTGGCCTTGACCCGCAGGGCCACGTTCCTGATTTTTTCGGGAGTGGCCACGGAGGACCCGCCGTACTTTTGAATCACGAGCCCCCCGCCGGACATGGGCACGGCGTTTTTCCGCTCCGCTGTCCGATTCGTTTCCTGATTTGCTTCCTGATTTGCTTCAGGCCCCATTTTTTGTCTCGTTCCCGGCGTCATCGTCAGAGTTTCCTCAGGTCTTCGACGATCTGCGTTTTGGATGCCGTTTTCCCGTCCGCCATCTTGACGATTTTTGCCGGGGAGCCCGCGACGACCGCCCCCGGCGGCACGTCCTGCGTGACGACCGCGCCCGCCGCGACGACCGCCCCCGAACCCACCTGTACGCCTTCGAGAACGACGGCGTTGGCGCCGACCAAAACGTTGTCGCCGATCACGACGGGCACGGCGGAGGCCGGCTCGACGACGCCCGCGATCACGGCTCCCGCGCCGATGTGGCACTTCGCGCCGATTCGGGCCCGCCCGCCCAAAACGCAGTTCATGTCGATCATGGTGCCCTCTCCGACGACGGCTCCTATGTTGATGACCGCGCCCATCATGACCACGGCGTTTTTCCCGATCGCGACCCGATCCCTAATGACCGCCCCCGGCTCGATCCGCGCCTCGTAGCGCGTCAGATCGGCCAGAGGCACCGCGGAATTTCGCGCGTAAACCTCGATGTCCGACGCAAAGATACGGGCGGCGTGCTTCCGCAGCGCCTCTTCGACGGCGCCGCTGTCTCCGTAAAGCGTGCCGAAATCCGCGCCCCCGACAAAGCGAAGCCCGTTCCAGTCCAGCCCTTTCAGGTCTCCCGCGACGAACGCGCGGGCCGGGGTCGTTTTCTTCGACTCCCGGATCAGGCGGATAATTTCCTCGGTGTCCATTTCTCCGCTATCCATTTCGGCGGTGTTCATTTCGCTCATGTTCTCACTTCTCCTTCCCTGTTCGGAGGACATCCCCGAACGAGTAAAAACCCGGACGGGCCTTCAGCGCAAAAAGCGCGGCGCGCAGAGCCCCCAGGGCGAAAACGCCGCGGGACAGGGCGCGGTGCGTGAAGGACAAAACCTCGCCGTCGTTCGCGAAGTGGACGCTGTGGTCGCCCGGCACCCCGCCCAGGCGCAGCGAGTGAGCAGGGGCGTCCCTGCCCGCCGCCTCCCGCAGAAGAACCGCCGTGCCGGAGGGGGCGTCTTTCTTTTTGCTGTGGTGCGTCTCCTCGATTTCCATATCCCAGTCGGAGAGCAGAGGCGCGTAATCCCTTAGGATCATCTTCAGCACGTTCACCCCCGCCGCGAAGTTGAAGCTCTGCACGACGACGGCCTTTTCTCCCAATTTTCTCAGGCTCGCCAGCTGCTCCTCCGAGAGCGCCGTGGTCCCGACGATGAGGGCCGCCCCATGAGTCCCGCAGAGCTCCGCCGTCCCGGCCAGCGCGTCGCGGGAGGAAAAATCCAGGATGACCTCCGGCTTTCCCCCGCACTCCGTCCCCGCGGCGTCCGAGGCCAGAACCAGCTCGTGCCCGGCGTCGCCGAAGAGCTTCTCGATCTCCTGTCCCATGCGCCCGCTGCGGCCGACGATTCCATATTTCATCTGCCTATCCTCTCCATCCATTTTTTATCTGTTCCTTCGACGCAGATTTTGATATAATAACTCCAATAAATGACAAAGCAAAGTATCGGCAGAGTTTTTTGAACGGCTGAAATGAAATATGAAACCGGTATGTCCCTGCGATGTGCGTGATCGTGATAATGTCTTGAGCCAACGCTCGATTCCATGAAGAAAACGTCCTTGCCGGAGATGACGACCTTCGGGGCCGACAGAACCAAGGCAAGGCGATCTTCAACCCTAATGGGAACGGGTCAAGACTTTCAAGACACGGCATCCGCGGGGATTTTTTTGTGAGCTGCAAAAGAACGGCGGTGAGCGAGACTTGCGTATTGAACGCGGAATCCGGCGGTTTCTGAAAGGGTTGGGGCTGGTTCTCCTGTTCGCGTCCTGCGCCGCCCCCCTGAGCTTGAATGTCGACGAGGGGAAGAAGCTCCGGCTGCTCTTCGTGGGAGACATCATGGCCCACAAAGAGCAACTCGAAAGCGCGCGGAAAGCCGGCGGCGAGTGGGATTTCTCCCCGCAGTTCCGCAGGGTGAAGCCCCTTTTCGGATCGAAAGCCAAACTAAAAGAAAGGAGCGTCCTCGTCACGGGAAACCTCGAAACCGTCTTCGCGGGAAAGAAGCGGGGCTTTGCCGGTTATCCTTCGTTCAACACGCCGGACGCACTGGCGGACGCTCTGGCGGATTTGGGCGTGGACGTTCTCACTCTGGCCAACAACCACATTCTGGACAGAGGCCCCTCGGGCGCGAAAAGGACGACGGAAGTGCTGGACCGCGCCGGCATCCTCTGGACGGGAATCTCGGCGGGGCCCATGGAAAAAACGGAAAAAGACGAAACCGGCGGCGTATTGACGGCGGAGAGCGCGGGAATGAGGGTCGCTTTCGTGAACTACAGCTACGGCAGCAACAGACCGCCGAAGTCGGGCGACGTTTCTTTGAACACGATCTCCGACACCGCCGTGACGGACGGGCTTGCACGGGCGCGCCTGTCGAGCCCCGACATCGTCGTGGCGTGTTTCCACTGGGGAAACGAATATCAGTCCGCGCCGACGAAACGGCAGAGGGCCCTGGCCGCGCTCGCCGCCGGCGAGGGAGCGGATCTGGTCATCGGCACGCACCCCCATGTTTTGCAGCCGGTCGAAGTCCTCGTTTCCGGTGGAAAGTCCGCGGTTGGCGTTACGGCGTACTCTCTGGGAAATTTCATCTCGTATCAGCGGACGCCGCCGCGCGAAAGGAGCGTCATTCTGGCCGTGGACGCCGAGAAGAACGCCGGAGATTCCAAAGCCCGCGTCACGCGCGTTTCCGTCGCGCCGATTTGGGTCTCCGCCCGGCGCGCGGACGGCAAGCGCCGGATCGAGGCGGTCTACGCCGGCGAGAGTACGCGCTTCAACCACGCCGGCCTTCCGGCGGCGGAACTCGCGGCGGCGCGGGCGGCGGGGAAAGCGGTTCTGGAGTTCCTCGGCGCGGCCGCAAGCGCCGACGCGGAAGGCTTTTACACGCTTTGGGACGAGAGAGACATATAAGACGAGAGAAACTATAAATGAAAAGAAAACTGCCGGAAGCCCCGGGGCTCCGCCCCGGACCCGGCAGGGGCCGCGGGCCCCTGCACCCCGTTATGAATCTGATAACTATAAATCTGACAATGGCGATGCTGCTCGTTTTTGCCGCGCCGGCCTCGGGCGCGCGGCTCGAATGGTTGCTGGAGCCCGTTTACGACCAGGCGGCGCAATTTTCCGAGGGACTCGCGGCGGTGAAGGTCAAGGAGATGTGGGGATACATCGATCCGCGCGGAAAGTGGATCGTCCCCCCTCTCTTCTCGGAGGCCAAGTCCTTCCGGGGAGGCTTCGCCGCCGTCGCCGTGAAGAACGGAGAGACCGAGAAATGGGGCTTCCTGACCCCTCAGGGGAAATTCCTCGCCGCGCCCCTCTACGAAGCGGCCGGTTCCTTCAGCGAAGGACTTGCCGCCGTCCGCTCCCAGGATAAGTGGGGCTATATCGACACCAAAGGCCAGCCCGCGATTCCGGCCAGTTTCGACATGGCGGGGGAGTTCTATCAGGGACGCGCGGCCGCGGCCTCCTCGGGAACCCACGGCTTCATTGACGCCCGGGGCGCGTGGATTCTGCCCCCCCGCTACGGCGAGGCCTGGCCTTTCGTGGAAGGACGCGCGGCGGTGCGGGAGTGGGGCATGGACGGGAAAATCGGCTTCGTCGGCTCCGAAGGGGAATGGATCGTTGCGCCCCGTTTCGACGCGACGTTCCGGGGGCGCGTTTTTTCGGGAGGACTGGCGGGCGTGATGCTTCACGGGCTTTGGGGTTTCATCGACCACAACGGCGGCTGGGCCGTGGAACCCCTGTACGACGGCGCGTGGAGCTTCAGCGAGGGCCTAGCCGCCGTCCGCAAGGGACAGAAGTGGGGCTATATCGCGACCTCCGGGCGGCTCGAAATCGAGGCCGTCTTCGACGACGCCATGAGCTTCTCCGAGGGCATCGCCGGCGTGAAGTTTCTGGATCGCTGGGGTTGCATCGACCGGCTGGGCGCCTGGGTCGCGGATCCCGTTTACACGGAGCTTCAACCCTTCTCCGAGGGATTGGCCCCCGCCCGCTCCGGCGCCCGGTGGGGTTACCTGGGCCGCGGGCTCACACCCCTCTTCGCCGTCACGTTTGAAGGGGCGCGCTCTTTTTCGGAAGGACTGGCCGCGGTCTCCTACCGGGGAAGAAAATACTACATCGACGCGAAGGGACAGCCTGCTTTTCCCGCTTCTTTCGAGAACGCCTCCGATTTTTCCGAACAGCTTGCCGCCGTCGCGTCCGGAGACAGGTGGGGATACATCGACCCGGCGGGGAAGTGGGTCGTTCCGCCGCATTTCGAGGCCGCGGGACCGTTTCGCGAAGGACTGGCCCCCGTGCGCCTGAAAAACCGCTGGGGATATATCGATAAAAAAGGAATCTGGGCCGTCCGAAACCAGTTCCACTACGCCTGGCCGTTCAGCGAGGGATTGGCCGCCGTGCGGCAGGGCGATCGGGTGGGTTACGCCAACGCCAAAGGCGGCATCGTCATCAAGCCGCGTTTCGGCGTTCCAAGGCCGGAAGCCGAAATCGGGAGCTTCTCCGAGGGACTTGCGGCGGTTTTGATCGGAGGAAAGACGGGGTTCGTCGACCGCCGGGGGAAAGAAATCGTCAAGCCCGTTTTTTTGCCGTGGCAGACCGCGGCTCCCCGCTTCCGTAAGGGTTCGGCTCTTGTGCATACGAACCGGGGTCCGCGTTACATCGACCGCGGCGGCAAACTGCTGGAAACTCCTCTCCCCTCCCTTCCCCACGCGGCTGATTTTTATTTTACCGGCCCCGGCGGCGGGGAACTCGTCCTTTTCCAATCCGCCTTCGGAGGGTGGGGCTACGCCGGCGCGGGAGGAAAGATCGTCGTTCCCCCCGTATTCGACGCGGCACTGCCCTTCCGCGAGGGCAGCGCCGCGGTAGCGAGAAAAGGACGCTGGTGGTACATCAAACCGCCCCGGGAAAACCCGTGACATTTTTCTGTCTTTCACGTCCAAGTTGTTTACACTTTTTCACGGCATGTGTTACAATTAATCGCCGGGTGATCCCTATAATAAAGCAGGATCTTGTGTGATTTTTCACCTGACGGCCGAAAAACGGAAAAACCCTTGGGGTTTTTGAGAATCTGAGATTTGAGAGTCTGGAATCTGAGAATTTGAGAATCTGAAATTTATCGTGCAAAGGAGAGTCCTCTATACTATGGCAACGCGAAGGGAACCACGTTTTAAGTTATCCCGTCACTTGGGGGTCAATATCTGCGGGCATCCCAAAGCCCTCAAGCGGGTGGACAGCAAGAAGCCCATGAAAGGCGGCGGTCAGAAGGTCTCGGAGTACGGCCTGCAGCTTTTGGAAAAGCAGAAAATCAAAGCCTACTACGGCATTCTGGAGCGCCAGTTCGCGCGTTATTTCGACATCGCGAAGAAAAGTTCCGAGATGACCGGCGCGGCCCTTCTTAAAACGCTGGAGTGCCGTCTGGACAACTTGGTCTACCGCATCGGCTTTTCCCGCTCGATCCGGCAGGCGCGCCAGCTGGTGAGTCACGGCCATATTCTGGTCAACGGAGCGAAGGTCGACATACCCTCCTACAGCGTGAAAGTGAACGACGTAATCGCGCTCAAGGAAAAATCGCGCACCAATCAGGTTCTTCAGGACAACTTCCATGGACTGGTCTCCTTCAGCGTCCCCTACATCGAGAAAAACAAGGACCAATTCAGCGCCAAACTGATTCGCGAGCCTCAGCGCCACGAACTTCCCATTGAGGTGAACGAAATCCTGGCCGTCGAGCTGTACTCCAAATAGACGGAAAACTTTTTTGCCTGAATTCAGCTCAAGTTCAGTTCGAATCGAATTTAAGGGGGTCAGGGGAATTTCCCCGACCCCCTTTATTTATTTGCCCTCGGCCCACATGCCGATTGCCTGCCGGCGGCAATCGCCCCCAAAGGGTTGCGCAAATCCGCTTGAATGATGTACAA
>JAISMH010000176.1 GCA_031276855.1 Synergistaceae bacterium | reverse complement strand
CCCTGTCATTCCGTCATGCCCTTGAAAATCTCTATCTGAAGCGGCGACATTTCGGTCATCGGGAACTGCTTCTGAATATGCTCCGCCATGCCGCCGCTTTCGCCGTACCCTCCTCCCACGGAAATAAACGAGTCGACGACGGCGGATCGCATGCCTCCCCTGCTGCTCTCCGTCCTGCCTCTTCCTCCCATGCCCGAGACATTGACGGATACGCTGACATCCCCGCCGGAACCGCCCGACCCGAAAGAAGCCGGGGCCGCCGAGGAGGAAGAGCCGCCGCGCGGCGAAGGCGCCGTTTGACCGGCAGCGCCGGCGCCGTCACTACTCGAACCCGAAACACCGGTTCCCGCGGCGGAAGAGCCCCTCGAACCCGGCCCCGCCGAAATTCCGGAGCCCGAAGCCCCCGGCGTTCCCGATATTCCCGCCCCGTCTCCGGCTCCCGACAGCCCCGATTCCGCAGGAGCCCCAAAGGCCCCCGCAACCGAAGCAACCTCGGACATTCCGCCCGCCATCGCTCCGGCAACGGCCGCGGCGGCTCTTCCCGCTCCCGACGAGCCGAGCGAACCCGAGCCCGCAGGAGCACTCGACTCCGTAGGAGCACCCGAGCCCGGCGTTCCCGACAACCCCGATTCCGCAGGAGCCCCAGAGGCCCCCACAACCGAAGCAACCTCGGATATTCCGCCCGCCGCCGCTCCGGCGACGGCCGCGGCGGCTCTTCCCGCTCCCGGCGAGCCGAGCGAATCCGAGCCCGCAGGGGCACCCGACTCCGCAGGAACACTCGACTCCGTAGGAGCACCCGAGCCCGGCGTTCCAGACATTCTGTCTGACGCCTCCCCGGCGCCGGAAGCTCCCGCCCCCGACGATTCCAGCAGCCTCGATTCCGTCGGAGCTCCAGAGGCCCCGGAAACCTCCGAGACCGAAGAAGCCCCGGATATTCCGCCCGCCATCGCTCCGGCAACGGCCGCGGCGGCTCTTCCCGCTCCCGGCGAGCCGAGCGAATCCGAGCCCGCAGGGGCACCCGAACCCTCAGGAGCACTCGACTCCGTAGGAGCACCCGACTCCGTAGGAGCACCTGAGCCCGGCGTTCCCGACATTCTGTCTGACGCCTCCCCGGCGCCGGAAGCTCCCGCCCCCGACGATTCCAGCAGCCTCGATTCTGTCGGAGCTCCAGAGGCCCCCGAAACCTCCGAGACCGAAGAAGCCCCGGATATTCCGCCCGCCATCGCTCCGGCGACGGCCGCGGCGGCTCTTCCCGCTCCCGGCGCGCCGGGCAAACCCGACTCGGTAGGAACACTCGATCCTGTCGGGGCACTCGATTCCGCGCCAGACGTTCCCGATGTTCCCGACGTTCCTGGTATTCCACTTGCCGCCTCTCCGGCGCCGGAAGCCCCCGACATCATGGTTCCGGTCATGCTCCCGGCACCGGAAAAACCGCCGGAAGAGCTTTCGCCCGCGGAAGACCTCCCGCTCGCGGAAGACCTTCCGCCCGCGCCCGCGCCCGCAAAAACCTCTGCCAGCGATTCCGTAACGGCCTCTTCTCTTCCGAAGCCCTGGGCCGTTTGCGAAGAAGGCGCGGGCATACCCGAAAAGGCGGCGGAAAGCTCGCCTCCCTGGAAGGCTCCGCCGGCGGAGGAAACCCCGCCCGCCTCTCCGGCAAAAGAGCCTCCCCCGGACTCTTGGTTCTGCCAGTAAGTTCCCACCCCCGCGTACTGAGACGCCTGGAGCAGATCGGCCTCCTCCCGATAGACGGACTGCCCGCCGCCGGCGCCGAGGCCCGCGTAAAGGGGCGCGGGGGAAGATGAGGCGGGCGTCGTGAAGTCGAGAGGCGTGGCGCTTTGGAACCACGTCCCCGCCACAAGGCCGGAGACGAGATCCGGCAGCTTGCTGAGCGTCACGAAAATGAGCACCGCCAGCCCCGCGAGGTTGAACGAGTGCAGGAAAAATCCCTGAGTTCCCACCGTCGCGTAGTCTTTGATGCTTGTCTCGAGGCCGGTGAGCATGTTGGCCGCGAAGGCGACGGCGATCTGCAGGGCCGCCAATTTGAAGCCGATGGCGATCAGTCTCCTGACGTAGTTTTCCGCGAACTTTTTCGACCACAGGGTGCTGCCCAGGCCCAGCAGAATGATCCCCAGAGGAACCGCGACGTAGTACTCGAGCACGTAGACGGCGGCGTAGGCCGCGGCAAAAGCGAGAGCCCCCAAAGCCAGCGCGTAGGGAACGGCGGCCCACACGGCATTGTGAACCCCCAGTTCGAAGGCCGTCTTCGTGAGCGCGTACACGAGCGCCACGCCTTTGGAAAAGATGTCCCCCGGGCTGATGCTGCCCCCGCCGCCGAGCGTTCTCAGCCCTCTCACGATGATACCGCTTCCCAGAGTCCCTCCCTGCGTCAGAAGCCAGTAGAAGAATCCGATGAAGAGAACCTCCCTCACCAGCATCCCGAATATTCCCGTGAGGGTGTAGTTGCCGTTCAAGGCGAGACGGAACCCGGCCCAGGCGAACTGGACGGCGGCCAGAATCCAGAACAGCGTTCTGGCGGCGGTGATGACATCGGTCAAGATGTTGGTGCTTCTGGTCACGAAGGCATCGACGAATTCGTTGACGGCCGCCGCGCCGTCCGAGGTCGAGGCGGCGAACGAGGGAGCGGCCGCGGCCAGAAGAACGGCGGCGAACGCCAGTGCGCGAAACACGATCAATAGTTTTTGCCGGTAGCTTGAGTGCGCCATTTCATCCCCACCTCGAAAGCGGCTTCTTTGTCGGAGTCCTCCTGCGCCTCGTCCAGGGCGAAAAACGTTTCCGCCTCCAACTGGCGCAGCATATCCATTCTCAACAGCACGAGTCCCTGATTCATGAAATTGACGGTCTGGCTGCCCGCCTGCAACCCCTGGCGATAACCCAGCGTGGCGCTCGACGAAAGGTGCAGCTGCAGCATGTCGGGCACCCTCGGACTCAGGGACGCGTTCGCCATGGTGTTGTTGGCCCTCAGCGTCTCCAGTGCGAAATTCTGCCGGCGCTCGACGCGCTTTTTGTACTCCGCCTCGAAGTCGGTGTAAGAATAAGGAGACGTGCTTCTGTACCCGGGGTTCTGGGCTTCAAACAGGGCCTGATCGAACGACGCCGCGAAGGAGAACGCCAGAACGTCTCTGGACGAGACGTCGTTGGAGGCCAGCCCCTTATAGAGCTTCGCCGTATCGGCGGCCCAGTCCTCCCACACCGTGAGCGGCAGCGGCAAGTGATCGTGCCTGTAATGCTCGTTGTAGGCTTTGTCGGCGGATTCTTCTTCCTTAAAGTCCAAATAGGCGTAGACAGTCGACGAATATCGGAGCGACAAGAGTCCCAGGTTCGCCTTGACCAGTTTGTCGCCGAAGCCGAGGGGGTCGTTCCCCGCCTCCGCGGCGCCCGAAAAGACCGCGAACATCCAAAACGCCGCCGCGAAAAGACCGGCCGCGTTTATTTTCAGATTCAGATTCAGATTCTAGTCCAAAATCAAGCTCAAATTCAATCTCAATAATCTCAAGTTTAATTTTTTCAATTTCAACGGTCTCTTCATTCTGATAATTTTTAATGATTTTTCAATAATTTTTCAATAATTTTGCCCCTGAGTCTGGGTTCTCCATCTTACCGCCTGATTGAACGCGGCGTGTTCGTCGGTTTTCTCCTGCCGCTCGTCCAGCGCGAATCTCGTTCGCGCTTCCGTCTGCCTGTTCACGTCGATTCTCAGCCTCTCGGTCAGCTGCGCGCCCATGTTGTAGATCTGGTTGTCGGCCTGCAGGAGCTGGAGATCGCCCGACGCATTCTCCGAGGCGTTTTGCAGACCCGCTATTCCCACCTTCTGCGCCTGAAACAACATGACGCTTTGCGCCTCCCTCTCGTTGGCGTCCAGCACACCTTTGGCATAGGTGTTCCATTCGGCCATGCGATCCTTGTAGATCTGAGAGAAATGGAGGTAGGCGTCCGGCGACGTCTGGTAGCCGGGGTTGAAGTTCCGGAACTCCGTCACGTTCATCGAACCCGCGAAGGACTGGGCGTGCGCCCCGGCCAGCTGGCTGTAAAGGCTCTGAATATCGAAAGTCCTGTCCGTCCAAACGATGTCCGTCAGCATGGCGTGGTCGGCCTGGTACTCCTGTTCGAGTCTCTTGTCGCGCTGGACCAGGAAATTATAGTAGGCGGCCTGTGACCCCACGCGATTGATCTCCTCCTTCATTTGGTCCTTCAGCGGCATCCGGTATACGAATTCGTTGCCCGTAAGCGTCGTTTCGAGGGAGTCGATTGCCGCCTCCAGCATCGCTATTTGTCTGGGATCGTAATCCCCCGCCTCCGCCCGTCCGGAAAGAACGGAAAAAAACAGAAATCCCGCAAGCGCCGCCGCGGCGGCAAAAAGGAAAGGAACGGTTCTCTTCTTCCTCATCTCTTCCATTTATCAGTACCCCTTGCCCGCGGTCTGGGCGGAATCCCCCCGGCTGACCGCTTGGTCGAAAGCGGCCTGCCTGTCCGCCCTCTCCTGCCGTTCGTTTACGGCGATCCATGTCTCCACGGCGATCTGCCTCTGGATGTCCGTGCGCAGTTTCGATATTTCCTGGTCCATGAAGATGGCTGTCTGGTGCCTCGACTGCAAAAGCTGCCGATACCCCCTGGCGGCCAGGGATGCGTCGTGCAGGGCTTTGATCGTCGTCTGCACGCTGGTCGCGTCGCTCGTCTGGGTGTTGTTGGCGGTGATGGCGTACAACAGCGCGTAGTTCTGCCACTCCCCGACGCGGGTTGCATAGACCTCCGAAAAGCGGATGGTCTGCCCCTCCCCGGGCGTCCGGTACCTGGGGACGCTGCTGTCGAAAATATTATTGTCGGCCGCGATGATAGCGGTATAAAGCAACGTCATTTCAGCGGTTATATCTTTCGACACGACATCCTTCAACGCCTCGTGGTCGCTTTTATACTCCGGCTGAACTTCCGTCTCGTCTCTTCGTACCGCCTCCGCCATGATCGCCGCCATGGCTTTCGTGATGTCCTCCTCCTCGTTTTTCAGCAAGAACTCCATAGCCGTCGCGGACACGCGTCCGGCCTGCAAAGTCGTCAGCTTTCCCAAGTATTTTCGCAGCTCGGACACGCTCCCCGCCTCAGCGAAAGGCGGAGAGCCGGCCGCCGAAAACGCCAGGGCGAGAAAAGCGGTCAGTAACCTTTTCCGGAACTTTGCGTTTGCCATTCCTGCACCGCCCACTCGAACGCGGCCTGCCCGTCCGCTCTCTCCTGCTGTTCGTTCAGCGCGTATCGCAGCTCGGCGTCCAGCTGCCTCTGGATATCGATCCTCAGCTGCGAAATTTCCTGGTTGACGACATTCACGATCTGATCCCCCGCCTGCCACATCTGACGATAGTATCCGGCGTTGTCGGAGGCGTCCTTCAGCTTCTTTATCTGCTCCTGCGCCTTTTGAACGGCCAGAAACTCGGAATTGTTGGCCTTCAGGACGCCCTTGAGATAGCCCTGCAGTCCCCCGCCCAGGATCAGATTTCCGTCGACCCGCGTCTTGTACGCCTGCGCGAAATCGATATAGGTACCGGACTGGTGCTTCCTGTATCCGGGATACTGCTGAGAAAACGAAAGCGCCGCCGCCGCGGGATTCATGAAGGAGAACGCCGCCACCTGCATGGACGAGAGACCGTCGTAAAGCTCTTTGATGTCCCCGCTGATGTCGCGCCAGACGACATCGTCCAACACTCCGTGATCCAGCTGGTACTGCGCCTCTTCCCAAACGTCCATCGCCGTTTCGGTCTCCAGGGTGCTTTCCATGGATTTCCTGATGTCCTTCAAAAACCCCAGATCGGTACCGAGGGCGGTGTTAATCGCAATTATCGCGGCAAGTCTCTGGTCGATGTCCTTGTAATGCGGGTAACGACCCATAAGAAGGTCCCCCGCCCTCGCGGGAGACGGAAAAATACAGCCCCCCGCGACAGCCGCGGAAAGAAGGACAACATGAACGCAAAAACAAAAACGAGAACGCCCGACCGCCATTTTCATCAGTAAACCTTTCCGGCGCTTTGGGCTCTCAGCGCCGGAACCGCCTTTCCGAACGCGACCTGGGCGTTCGTCCGCTTCTGCTGCTTGTTGGCGGCGATTCTGGCCTGGGCCTCTATCTGCCTCATGACGTCGAGCCTCATGTTGGCGACCTGCTGCGCGACAAAGAGGTAAATCTGGTTGCGCGCCTGAATATACTGGCGATAACCCACAGCCGTCAGGGAGCCCGTGGCGTCGTTCAGCTTCGACAGAAGATTCAGCAGGTTGTCCTTGAGGTCCATCGCCTCTTTGTTGTTGGCCAGGAGCGTCCCGAAGGCGTAGTTCTCCCACTCCGCCATCCTGCTTTTGAACTCTCCGCCGAAGTTCACCGCCCTCTGCCCGGCGTAACCGGGGTAGTAGGTCCAAAAATTGGACTCCACGGCGTCGGCGGACGCCAAAAACGAAATCGCGTGCGCCGTATCCAGAAGTTTGGAAAGATCGGCTATCTTCTGCGTCAGGTCGTTCCACACGCCGTCGCCCAAGGCCAAGTGATCCGCGAAATAGTAACCCTGACGGGTCGCGAAGCGTTTTTTGGCCAGCTCCTCGATGGCCTCCTGCTTGTCTTTCAGCAATTTGTCCATTGCCACCATGCCCGCTTTCACAGCCGCTTCCCGTACCTCGTGTACCTTGTCGCCCTTCGCTATGCTTCGGGGCAACAGCAACACCCCCGCCAGGGTCGCCATGTCCGCCGCGTCCAGATCCTTCGCTCCTTGACCGCTGGCGGCCGTCTCAAGGGCAGCGATTTCCTTCAGGAGTCTGTCCAGCTCATCGTCCGGAATGTCATAAATGACGGCGAACGCGGCGTTCGCGAGAAGCGCCAGAAGGCAGAGCGCCAAACAGAATATTCCCTTTCCGGCTTTTGCTTTTGCCGTCTTCATGCCGTCGCCTCCAGCCGCCACTTTTTGTAGCCGCTCATCCAGCCCTCGGCCGCCTGAGGCAGATTTCTCTCGTTCAGCCAGTAATAGGGCCACTCGTCGCCGTGGTCGGACTTCAGAGCCATGATCCTCGCGATGTCCTCCTTAGAGCCGGCGCCGACGAAACTCAGAGCCACGGGCCCCAGCCCCAGCTCGAAGAGCTTCCTGCCCGCGGGGCTGACGAGGTAATAATGCCTCTTTCGGATGCCCCCGGAGATCAGCTGGATCTGGCGGTCGTTCAGGCCGAAAATCTTTCGGTACAGCTCCGAGGAATGCTCGCTTTTGGCTTCGGCGTTGGGCAGGAATATCTTGGTGGGGCACGATTCGACAAGAGCGCCGGTGATCGAGCTTTCCGCGATATCCGAGACGTTTTGCGTGGCCAGCACCACCGCGCAGTTCAACTTGCGGAAGACCTTGAGCCATTCCTTGATCTTGCCGGAGAAGGCCGGAGTGCTGAGGGCGAGCCAGGCCTCGTCGATGATGAGGAGGGTGGGGCGTCCCGTTAGGCGCTTTTCTATTTGGCGGAAGAGGAAAAGGAGCACGGGCACGACCACGTTTTTGCCGTACTGCATCAGCTCCTCGATCTCGAAGGTCACGAAGCTCCTGTAGGAGAGGTCGTTCTTCCGGCCGTCCACGAAATCCCCCGCCGCGCCGCTCCCGATCTGGTAGTACGTCAGGAGATTCCTCACCTTGGAGGACTGAACCGCGCTGATGAAGGCCGTCATCGTGCGGTCTTCGCTCCGGGAGGTGGACGCGGCCAGAATGTTGACCGCCTCGCGTATCAGGTTGCGATCCTCGGAGGAGACGATGTCGCCCTTATTGTCCTCCATCTGGAGGCCGAGAAGCGTGTCGATGTAGTCGATCGCCCATCCCTTGTCCCCTTCCGTGTCGAGTTCGGCGAGAGGGCAGAACCCTCCCTTCTCCGCCACCGCTCCGATGTTGTAGTGAACGGCGTCGTGGCAGGCGGAGGTCAGGGCAAACATCGACATGCCCTTGTCGAAAACGAATATCTGGGCGTTTTCGTACCGCTCAAACTGCGAGGCGATCAGTGCGAGCAGCGTGGACTTGCCCGCGCCGGTGGGCCCCAGGATCAGGGTGTGCCCCACGTCGTCGACGTGCAGATTGAGGCGGAAGGGAGTGCCTCCCTTCGTGGCGGCCTGCACGAGCGGCGGGCTGTTCGGGGGAAAATTGGGCGGCGGGGAGGGACAGAACTCCGCTCCCGACCACTGGTGCGTCAGAGGCGCCAGGTCGGAGAAGTTGAGACTGTGAAGGAACGGCTTGCGGACGTTCTCCCGCCCGTGACCGGGCAGCGCGCCCAGAAAAGCCTCGAGCGCGTTGAAGCGTTCGAGCCTCACCCCGAACCCCAGTCTCTCGAAAAGTTTCGTCACCTCCCGGACATACCCCTGCAAGGTCTCGTAATCCAGCGCCCTGAGAAGAAGGGTGGACGTGTAGTGCCCGTAAATGATGCTGCCCTGCTCGATGAGGGAGAGCGCCCCGTCGAGTTCCTCGACCATCTGGAGCGCGTACTGGTTGGGAGGGGCGCTCGTGTTGTTCATCATGGCGGCCATGAAGGGGTAAATCTTCTGCTGCCACTTTCTTCTGTCCGCGTTGACCTTGTTGCGGGCATATTCCTGATCCGTGACGATGAAGCGCGAGGACCAGATCATGTCCATGGGCAGCTGCTCCACATCCGACAGAAGCCCGGGACGGGAGTACGAGGGGAAACCGTCAAGGCTCAGAACCGCGGTGCAATAACCGTCGTAGACCAGGAGATCGCCGTTTTCCACGTCCCTCGCCAGCCACGAATCGAGCCCGTCGGGCGGAGTCGGCAGGGCGCAGGGGTGACTCTTATGGTTCATGATCCTGTTGAGCGCCTGCAGAATCTCGTCGTTCTGAGGGGTGTACGTGAGCCGCCGGCAGCGGATCATCTGGGAAAAGCTCGTCTGAAAACGCTTGAGGGCCCCGTTGAAGTGCTTGATGTCCCTCTCTATATACGAAACGTCTTCGTCCTCCCGCCCCATGATAAAGTCTCCCAATTTCTTCGCGAATCCGCCCTGGGAGTGCTTGGGCGGAAAATAAGTCAGGAACAGGTACGCGAAAGACTCGTAGTGGGCCCCTTCCTTCGTGAACTGCAAGAGACGCTCCCCGTCGATGAGGGCGTTCGTCGGCTCTTCGAAAAAACCGTTCGGATAACCCGACGAAGGCGTCCTCACGACAATCTGATGAATCATCCACCCTTCGTCCAGGCTTTTGATGGCGTTGTTGAAGGACATGGACAGCCACTCCGCGTCGTCTTTGGTCGCGCTTTCGAGATCCGGCCCCTCGAAAAGAAAACCGCCCAGGTAAGAGCCGTTTTTGAGCAGCATGACACCCGGGTCGACCATGGTGCAATACTGCAGATACGAGTCGAATCCCCTTGATGAATCATCCATGGCTAAAACCACCTTCTTCTGACGAACGCCGGAATCTCCGTCTTCACGGGACTGCGCGCCGGTATGTGGAATTGATTGTGAAACGGCCTGTCGGAATACTGCGTGGAACGCTGAAAAACCTCCCGCATCCGCGGGTCGGCCTTACCCATGAGCCGAAGTCCGAAATGAATGAGAATCCACGCCCCTCCGGCAAACAACGCCACGGAGAATTCCGCCCTCGTTATTCCCAGGCTGAAACCGACATAGCCGCACATCAGGCTGCTCAACGCGAAAAGGTCGCGGTCGCAGCCCAAAATGAGAAGGGGCTTGGTCATGCTCTGATTGATGGAGATTTGACGGACTTTCTCTTCGGCCATGGCGTTTTCAGCGCAAAAACTCGCTCAGCGGAACGTTCGCCGACACCGTGTACCCGAGGCTCGTCAGCAGCGAGTTGACGCCGAGGACGATGCCGACCACCAGCACGATATACACCGACGTGCGCATGAAACCCTGGATGTTGCCTCCGAAGATCAGCGCGGCACCCGCGCCGACGACCGCAACCAACGAAATGACCGTCGCCACCGGGCCGGTGATGGAAGTCTGAAGCGTTTGGAGTCCCGCCTCCCAGGGCAGAGCCTGCTCCCCACCACCCCCCGCGGCGAAAGCGGCGCCGCCGACAGTCAGGACGACGCTCAGTGCCACAAACGCAAAAAGCACCCCGCACAGCAATTTCTTCCTATTCAACAATTTCTTTCCATTAATCTTTTTCACAGTAAACCCTCCCACTTTAATTTCCGCTCTCAAGTTTCAGAAAACACCTTTTCAGAAAAGGCGAAAATCCGCCCCGCCGCCGCGTGCGCGCCGGCTCCCCGCTCCCGGGGCCCGAATGCCTACTCCTCCCGCTCTTTCTTGATCCAGTTGACGATGTATTCTCCGTTTTTCCGGTCGTACTCGACCACCTCCATGATTTCCGTAAGAGTCGGCCCGGTTTTGAGCCGCTTGATAAAAAGAACCAACCCCACCGCCTGCCCGATAAGCCCCTGCATGGGGTTGGGGACGGCCTCCAAAATCAGCATCTCGAGCCTCGACAGCGCCTCCAGACAGCTGTTCGCGTGCAAGGTCGTGACGCCTCCGGGGTGACCGGTGTTCCAGCTTTTCAAAAGGTCGAGGGCGGCCCCGTTTCGGATTTCGCCGATGATGATTCTGTCGGGGCTCTGCCTCATGGCGATGAAAAGCAGTTTTTGCATGGTGACGTTTTCGTCCGTGTACATCCGCACCTTGTTCTGCTGAGGAATTTGCAGTTCCGCCGTGTCCTCCATCGAAACGATCCGGTGCGTCGGGTTTATCTCGTCGATCTCGTAAAGCACCGCGTTCGTCAAAGTCGTTTTGCCGCTTCCCGTCGCGCCGACAACCAGAAAATTCTTCCTTTTGCGGATGCCCTCACGGATGATTTCCCGATCCTCCTGCGTCATGCGCCCCTGGGCGACGTACTCGGAAAGCGTGAAAATACGCTTCGCCTTTTTGCGTATGTTGAAAGTCGGAGCCTCGGCCGTGGGCGGAATGACGCCGTTGAGACGCGAACCGTCGATCGGCAGAACCTCGGAAACCATCGTGTTCGCGCGGTTGACCGTCCTTTCATAAAACGACGCGACCGTGCCCAGAAACGCGACGGAACGGCTCGGCGGCATCGAGATTCCCGTGTCCGCCGTTCCCCCGGACCTGGAAACCCATATCCGGCCGTCGTCGTTCAGCATGATCTCCGTCACATCGTCGTCGGCGAGGAAACCCATAACGTCGCTCCCCAACTCCCGGCTCATTTTCTCGATGAGCCGCTTGCGAACTTCTTCCGTCATCATCGCGAAACACCCTCGCTATAAAAAGCACGGTCACAAAAGGCATAATTACAAAAGGCACGATACGCCAGGGCAAAAGGCACAAAAACAAAACGACCGTTTGATACCGCAGGGTTTATCCTCATCTTTTTTATCTTTGCCTTCGTTATCTTTCCCATTTTCGTCTTCGCCGCCGTCATTGTTCCGTGCCCGCTTTCGTTCCGTGACATATTCCCGTATTGTTCCATTAGCCATTATAGCTCAAACCGAAAAAACGTCAACGCTACATCCGCATTGGCGAATTTTCCAACCCTTCGATCTCAGATAGATACAAAAAACCTGCGCGGGGGGCTCATGTTGCGCTCGAAAAATATTAAAAAAATCATGAAACAGGAGGCTCCTCCGAAAGGGGGAGCTTCCTGTTTTCAGTCAGGCCGTTCCGAGCGCGCGTTCAATCGTACAATCCGCGGCTGAAGTAGCGATCGCCCCTGTCGGGCAGTATGGCCACGATGTTTCCATTCTTCACGCGCCCCGCGAGGGACAGGGCGGCGTGGAGCGCCGCCCCCGACGACATGCCCGCGAAAATCCCCTCGAGGCGGGCGAGGCGTTTCGAGACCTCGAACGCGTCGGCGTCGGAAACTTTTATGACCTCGTCCACAAGCCCGAGATCCATCGTCCCGGGGATGAAATCGTTTCCGATTCCTTCGATGTCGTAGTCGGCATGGTCGCACCCTCCGCCCAGGAGCGAGCCGACAGGGTCGGCAAGGACGCCCTTCACCCGCGCGTTCCGCTCTTTGAGGTACTTCACCACGCCGCTGTAGGTGCCGCCGCTCCCGGCCCCCGCCACCAGATAGTCCACGCGTCCGTCCAAATCCCGCCATATTTCGGGGCCGGTGGTCTCGTAATGTGCCCGCGGATTCGCGGGGTTCTCGAACTGCTTCAGCGAAATCGCGCCGGGCGTCGCCTCGCGCAGAGCTTCCGCCTTGCGCGAGGCTCCCAGCATTCCCTCTTCCCGGGGCGTGTTTACGACCTCCGCGCCGAGGGCGCGCATGAGGCTCTGCTTTTCCGCCGAAAATTTTGTCGGAACCACGAAGATGACCCGATAACCCTTTCCGAGCGCCGCGACGGCGATCCCCAGCCCGGTGTTGCCGGCCGTCGCTTCGATGATGACGCCGCCGGGACGAAGCTCGCCCTTCTTCTCGGCGTCTTCCAACATGGAGACGCCGATTCGATCTTTGACGCTGCCTCCGGGATTCCAGAGCTCCAGCTTCGCGAAAAGAGCGACTCCATCCGGAACGCCGACGCGATTCAGCTTTACGAGAGGGGTGTTTCCAATCAGCGTCTCTATGCCGTCCCGGTAATTCATGACGCCCGCCTCGCGCCGTCGAGCGCCTGCCGGAGATCCGCGACGATGTCATGCTTGTTTTCGATGCCTACGGAAAATCGGATGAGTTTTTCGGTGATGTGAATTTTTTTGCGGATGTCTTCGGGAATGGACGCGTGGGTCATGGAGGAAGGCTGGCAGATAAGAGACTCTACGCCTCCCAGACTTTCCGCCAGAGTGACGAGGGAAAGCCCGTTGATGAAGGCCTCGTGATCCCAGCCGCCGTTCAGCTCGAAGGAAAGCATTCCGCCGGGGCCGTTCGCCTGCCGCTTCTGGATTTCATACCCGGCGTCGCCGGGCAGCCCCGGATAATACACCCGCGCGACGCCGGGATGTTTTTGCAGCCATTCCGCCGCGTAAAGCGCGTTTTCCTGATGACGATCGAGCCGGACCCCGAGAGTTTTTATCCCTCTGATGAGCAGAAACGAATCGAAGGGCTGCAAAATACCGCCGGTGGCGTTCTGTATAAAATGAAGCTTCTCGCCCAAAACTTCGTCGGCGGTGACCGCGAGCCCCGCTATCAGGTCGCTGTGTCCGCCCAGGTATTTGGTCGCGCTGTGAAGCACGATGTCCGCGCCCAGCTCGATGGGGCGCTGGAGGTAGGGCGACATGAAGGTGTTATCGACGATAGTGAGGACTCCGTGCCGTTTTGCGATGTCCGCGGCCGCCGCGATATCCGTGACGGTCATCAGAGGATTTGCCGGAGATTCGATCAGCAGCGCCTTTACAGGAGCAGTCAGCTTGTTTTCGATATCGTCTTTGATACTGCCGTCAATGCCGGAGCCTGTCGTGTCGACGAACTCGTATTCGAGGCCGAAATTCGAGAAAATTTTATCCAGAACGCGAAAAGTGCCTCCGTAGACGTTGTTTGAAATCAGCACTTTGTCGCCTGTCTTGAAAAGCGTCAAAATGGCGGTTATGGCCGCCATCCCGGAGGCGAAGGCGAATCCCCGCGCCCCTCCTTCCAATTCCGCGATGAGTTTTTCCAAAGCCTCCCGCGTGGGGTTGCCCGTCCGGGAATATTCGTAACCCGTGTGTTCGCCCAACCGAATCTGCTTGTACGTCGAGGTCTGGTAGATGGGGACGTTCACCGCTCCGGTTCGGCCGTCGCCGTCGATTCCCCCATGGAGGAGAGTCGTCTCTATGTCACGCATTCGCTCCAACAACATGATTTTCACTCCTTAAAATAAAAT
>JAISMH010000173.1 GCA_031276855.1 Synergistaceae bacterium | reverse complement strand
ACTATGCGTATCAACCACAATATTCCGGCGTTATATGCCCAAAACGCGCTTGCCGTGACCGACGCGGCGCTGCAGAAGACCATTCGGCGGCTCTCGACGGGGCTGCGGATCAACTCGGCCGCGGACGACGCGGCGGGGCTCGCCCTGTCGGAGAAAATGGAGTCGCAAATACGCGGCCTGCAAAGAGCCGCCCGGAACGCCCAAGATGGCATATCGCTGATTCAGACGGCCGAGGGCGCTTTGAGCGAGGTTCATTCCATCCTCCACAGAATGCGCGAGCTTTCCGTTCAGGCCGCGAACGAGACTCTCACCGCCGGCGACAGGCAGTTCATTCAGCTGGAGATCGACGCGCTGAAAAAAGAGATAGACCGGATAGCCTCGACCACCCAGTTCAACAAGAAGCGGCTGCTCGACGGCTCTTTCAACTTTTTGGGAAGCAGTTCGGATCAATTCGTGCGTCTCCTCCAGTCGGGAGCCGCGCCGCCGCTGTCGGGCGAGACCGTTTCGGGCAACTACCGAATAAGCGTGAGCGCCCAGGCCGGCAAGGCGGAGATACTGAAATCCGGCATCCTGTACGCGACAAGCGGAACGCGAAGCCTCGCGAACGGCGTCAGCTACACCGACCAGGACAAGACGCAGATTCGGAACGTCGGCGCCGTCAACCTCGCGGCCGGCGTGTACAGCCTGGAGACGCGGGAGGTTCCCTTCGGCGGCACCATCTTCCTGGAAAACGGAGTCACTATTACGAAATCGCCGTCCGAGACGCACGGCGTGGAGTCGCTCGTCGCGCCGGGGATCAACGCCGCGGAAGAGAAAGTTCCCTACGGCGAATATTACTTCCGGGCCACGGACACCGTGCCCTTCATGGCGACCTACGACCTCAACGCGGACGGTTCCGGCGCGGTCGCCTCGGTGAGCCCGCCGACGGGCGATTACTTTCGGACCCAAAATTCCACGAGCGCCCCGAGCAACGGAACCTACGGAGATCGCGCCGTCAACGCCAGCATGGAATTTAATGAAAAAGCTGCCGGGACGACGACGCGTTACGACACCCTGCTCTGGAACAACGCCGATTCCAGCAACATCGACAACAGCGACTACGCCAGCAGCTACGTTGACCAGGGAACGGCAGGGTCTCTTCTGATTCCGCGAAATGGTTACGAATATAACATGTTCACGACCTTCGATGTCATCGTTTATGACCGCTGGAGGCTGGCAAGCAATATTGGTAATATTTCCACTACCACTTATCAGGATACAGCAAACAACACCGAATACTATCTTTACGCCTCCGCCGCGGTGACGATCACGATCGATGGCGTTTCTTTCGACGCGGGGGACGACATCGAAACGATTCAGTACAAACTGCAACAAGGCGGAGTCTCTACAACGTGGGTCACCGATCCGAATTTCGACGCGTCGGATCCCAAGACATCCGGGCAATTCACGTACAACCCCACAACGATCACTGTCAGCGTCGCCGTCGGTGTTCCCAGCATTTACTGTTATGGACTTGATTCCAGTCGTCCTTATACTGCTCCGGACGCCGCCACGCGCGATAATTACATAAACCTTCGTTATAACGATCTGCTGAATAACATATCAAACACGGTGGAATACTATGTCAATAATTACGGATTTCTTGGAAGCGGCGCCCGATTGAGCGTGCAGTCTTACACTTCTTCGGGTGGAATGGCCGGAAATGCCGGTACGATGACCTATACGATCAACAACGACAGCAAGGTCAATTTCACGTCGGACGAACGCATGGCAAGGGACAGAATTTACGTTCTCGCAAGCTACCAAGGGGTGGACAGCAACACGGGACAGATTGTCGAGGGAAGCGCGTCCGCCACGGCGTACGTCGGATTTGCGAAAGGCGCCGAGTTCAGCGATCTCAGGATGGCCTATGCCAGCGTAAATTTCGATAGTCTGATGGAGCAAGGCGATGACTCTGGAAATCCTCCATACGATAATGGGCGAGATAAGAACCCGCCGGTAAATTCAAAAATAGCTAGTTGGAGTTCTTCGGGTGTAGGCATTTACACCTTCGACTTCGCCACCTACACGTCGCCGGCGCTGAGCACCGCGGCCGACGTCATCACGGCGCAAACCGCCATACAGAACTCGAACAGAGTCGGCAGAAATACAAACATAGAGGGAGACGACGACTACGCCTGGCCGAAAATAGACTACGTTTTCAAGGATGGTGTTCTCGACGGCAAAGACGTGACCCTTCCGCAGCTCTATCGCGGAAATTACGGTTATACCTACACGTATAGTGATGGAAGCACGTACACGTACAATGCCGGCCCCTCAAGATACTCCCTCTACCACAACTTCACGATCAACGGCGGCTTTCAGACCTCCGCCAACGCGCTCGCCTACGGATTCCGCAGGTCTTCCGATCCGGTTCCGGAGGACGGGTACACGGTCGATCCCAAGGAGGACTTCAAGGCGAAGGCGTTTTACGGCACAAACACGACATCCTACTTCGACAAGGCCGGGAACCCGGACGATTATTTCAAAACGATCGCGGTCTGGGCGCAGGAGAACAGCAACGCGGCCCTCGCCTTCCGTTACCGCGGCCTCGACGCGAACGGGTTCCACGTCTTCGATGTCGGCGTCAAGGGCTACGAGGCGAACGGAGACGAGTTCGACTACGAGGTCAAAGGCGCGACGGTAGACACGGCTGCTCCGAAATTGTGGCTCGACGACGGTTCGGGGGGCGACGGCTCGATCCACTTCGACAATTTTGAGATGAACTGGGCCGAACTGACCGTCGGGGACGCATTCATCGTCAACGTCTCGGCGGCGGCCTTCTTCGTGAACCAGGACACCGACGCAGCTGCTACTGGTTTTGTTGCCTTGGACAAGACAAACCTCACCGACTTTTCCTGGGGAACGGATACCGTCACCACGTCGGGACAGCCGCAGGGCAACGCGCAGATGGGCGCGGCATCGGAATACCGCTTCATCGACGGCGCGAATGAAGGCAAGAAAATAGAGCTTCTGAGCTATTTCGTCGATCCGATCGACGGCGCCGACGAAGAACTGGGGATACAGAAACAGGGGTTCGAGATGACCTTCTCCTTCGGCGGGCTTCAGCCCTCACAGGGTACGAAGAGCGAGATGCAGGATCGCACGACCGCGGATGTCTACGCCTACGCGGGGCCGCCGGACAAGAACATCGGCAGAACGATCTTCGCGGAGGTCAACTACGTCGGCTCCTCGGACCCGAAGGCGGCGGCGGTGGTGGGGAGCTATTTCTTCCGCGACCTCCAGAAGACGCACGATCAGGCGGTGGGAGTCACCGATTTCATCAGAAAGGTCGAGTACAACGAAAAGGCGGAATGGAACGGCTCCCTCCTGTTTGACGTGGTGGACATCGCGCAGGGGCACGGAATCCGCTTCCGCGTCCAGGGACACCTCTACGACGGGGACGGAAACTACCGCTACGCGGAAGATCACGACCTTTGGCTCTACCCGGGCGAAAACAACAATCTGCTTCTGTTCGCGGGGGATCGTTACGAGGGCCTGAACTCTGCCCCCGAATTCGCGGGGCTGCTGTTCGACACCATCGAACTGGCCGGCGACACGCACCGATTCAGCGTGGGGGACCGTTTCACGCTTTCGCTGGCGGCCGACGCCCGCGTAACGGATCCGTCCGGCAGCGACTGGGACGAACTCAATCTGACGTCCGACGGCCTCGGCACGGGTTACCCCATGACGTGGCGCTTCCGGGAAGGCGTCCTGGACAACGCGGGGACGGAGCTCAGGCTCTTTCAGGTGGACAGCAGACCGCAGACCCCCAACGGGACGGATGTGCGGAGCAACGCGGTAATGGACGGCGTTTTTTATCTCGCGGCGGACGACTTCCACAACGGTGCCACTACCGGGGAGATGGCGACGGGAAGCGATACGCCCCGCACCGTGAAGCGCGCCGCCGAGTTTGCCGTCGGCGAAGCACGGGGCTTCGACGCCCGTCTGGCGCACTATTACACCAAATTGAAGGACATCGGAAATTTTTACGACGCTTCTGGGAATTTCCTGTTGTCCGTGCCTCAGCAGCTGGAGATCCGGCAGGGGAACGAGAGCGTTTTCGTCACGATCCACGGCGAAATGGAGGTCAAGGACTTGGTGGAGGCTCTGGCGGGCGCCATCTATCGCATGGGCGGTCAGTATCTGATGGAAAAATTTCCCGGCGGAATGATGTTTCTGTCCGGAAACGTCGTGGGCAAAGACCACTCGGAGGGTTTTCACGACGAAACGCATTTGGCGGAATGGTTCAACTGGGAGCGCCGCGAGAGCGCCTACGAAACCGTTCCGGGCACGTTCGTCGTGCGCTCGTACAAGACCGGCGCGGACGGGGAATACCGCTTTCTGGCCGACGACGGGCTTTTGAATGCCCTGGCCTTCGTCACCATTCAGAATTCGGAGGAAAACGTCTACAACGTCACCGCGCGGGACGCGCACGACGAAACGATAGTCGCTTCCGCGACGATTCGCTCCGGCGAGACGGTCGACGAACTTCTGCCGGGCGACGCGGCCCTGAAGTTCGACTCGGCCTCGGGGGTCAGGCGCATCGTCTACAACGAAGAGACCGGAAGATACGATTTTGAAATGGAGAGCGCCTATGACGTCTTCGTTCACATCGCGGCGAACGACATGATGCTTCAAACCGGGGCGAACGAGGGCGAAACGCTCCATATGCGGCTTCGGAGCGCGAGTTCGTCGTCTCTCGGGCTGGATCGTCTGTACGTGACCGACGCGGCGCGCGCGAAGAGGACGATCACGATACTGGACAGCGCGATAGGCCGCGTTTCGTCCATGCGGGCGGCGCTCGGCGCCTGCCAAAACAGACTCGAACACACGATCGGCAGCCTGAGCGTCACTCAAACGAACATGACATCCTCGAAAAGCCGCATCGCGGACGCCGACTACGCCCAGGAGATGATGAACTTCACCAGACTGAGCATCCTCAGTCAAAGCGGCATGGCCTTCATGGCCCAGGCACGCGCCCTCCCGCAAAACATCCTCTCCCTCACAGGGCCGTAGGCCGGCAGGATCGTAGATCCCGGCGCGTTATGAATTTGGCGGCAGTTGGTCCGCAGAAAGCTCTTGTCACGACCCCACCCGAAATCACGAAAGCCCGCGCCTCAGGCGCGGGCTTTCGTATACTCTCAACTGACTCAATGACTGAATCGATGGGTTAACTCAATGACTGAATCGAAGCGCGGTCTCTTCTCTAGGCGGCGTCCTTTTTCAGGGCGGCGAAGGCCTGCTGCACCATCAGGAGCGCGAGAACGAACAGACAGACGGACAACCCTCCGAGGAGATAGTTGGGAACCTTCGCGTCGATCAGCTGGGACTTGATCATCAGAATCAGCGCGCCGCAGGTCGTCAGCAGCATGAACCACATGGGATACATCAGCCACTTGTTGCCCTTCTTCAGCGCGCGCGCGACCCAGACGGAGACAGTCAGAAGAACGAGAGCGCCCACGAGCTGGTTCGCGGAGCCGAACATCGGCCACAGGGCCGACCATACGGCGATTTCCTTGCCGGAGGGGTCATGCGTCTTCATGAGAAGCATCCCCATGGCGGCGGCGACCACGACGCCCGTGGCCGAGTAGCGATCCACCTTCATGTTGAAGAGCTCCTGAATCAGGTAACGGCCGAGGCGCGTCGCCGTGTCCAGAGAGGTCAGGAGGAAGCTGTTCATGGCGAGCAATCCCAGCGACTTGCCGACGATGGGGTCGATGCCCACGATTTCCGCGAACCGCCCGAACCCCGTCGCGTAGGTGATGGTCGGGTTGCCGATCATCTTTCCGGAGATCATGACCGTGCCGATCGCGATGACGGCCACGACGCCCTCAATGAGCATCGCGCCGTAGCCCACGAGGACGGCGTCTTTCTCTCTGCGAATCTGCTTGGAGGTCGTGCCGCTGCCCACCATGGCGTGGAAGCCGGAAAGGGCTCCGCAGGCCACCGTGATGAAGAGCATCGGCCACAGGTACATGCCGGAAACATCCGCGCCGGCGGCGTCCTTGCCGATAAAGCCCTTGAAGGCCTCGAGCTGAACCACCAGTCCCTTGTTGGAGCCCATGACCATCCCTATGCCGCCGATGATGACGGCGAAGTACAGGAAGTACGAGGCCAGGTAGTCGCGGGGCTGCAAAAGCAGCCACACCGGAAGGACGGACGCCAGGATGATATAAACCACCAGCAGCCAGCGCCATACCTCCATGTTCTTCGTGAAGAGGGCTTTCTTGGCGTCGGTGTATTCTTTGAAAGTCGCGACGTCCTTCAGAACCGGGTCGCCCGAATCTTTGAGAGCCTGGAACTTCTCCTCGGTATCGACGGGCGCGCCCTTTTCTCCCCTATGGAACTCGAGCGCGGGGTTGCCGGAGAAGGAGAAGCGGTCGGCGATCCACAGGTTGTCGTTGCCGAACCAGCAGGCGTAAATGATGATGGGAACCATGATGACCGTCATCAGCCACAGGGGGCAGTTCATGCGGTAGATAAGGATGCCGAACGCGACCGCCATGAAGATGTAAAGCGTCGAGGAAAAGGCCACGGCGGGATCCGTCGCGAAGGAGTCGGCTGAAAGCTGGAGGAAGACGGCGACGACCAGAACGATCGTGATGATGGTAAACAGCAGGAAGAGTATCTTTCCCCTTCGTCCGATCCAACGGTCGACGACCTCGCCGACGGATTTGCCCTCGTGCCTCATGGAGGCCACGAGTCCGCCCATGTCATGCGGGCCGCCCAAAAACGCCGAGCCGAGGACGCACCACAGATACGTGGGCAGCCAGCCGAACTGCGTCGCCGCGGTGATGGGCCCGGTGATGGGGCCCGCGCCGGCGATGGACGAAAAGTGGTGCCCCAGCAGAACGGCGGGATGCGCCGGGCAGTAGTCGACACCATCGTACAGGGCCTCGGCCGGGGTCTTGTTGCTGTCGCTGAGGCCGTAGACGTTCGACATGAATTTCCCGTAAACGACGTAAGAAATGACAAAAACCACCACAGCTACTGCGAATAGTCCTAACAACATCTTTTTAGCTCACCTTCCTTAGCGTATGCTCGCGCTCTCTTCGAGCGCGCCGATAAGTTGACGGTATTTCCCCCCTACAGCGCGTCAGTTCCCGTTCCTGCAATACCCCCTCTTGAAAAACACCCCCTTTTATATTTGGATAGAAAACTTCACTCTCAAGAAGTCAGCATAGAGAACTCTAATGTAAACTCATTATATTACATTGCAGTCTAAAAATAAAATCGGGCGCGAAAAAAACGCCCCTCGCGAGGCGTCCCTTTTTTCCCTTTTCCGGGAAATTTTACGCTTTCGGCATATTCGCCAGCATCTCCCGCGTCATGGAGTCGAGGTCGTACCGGGGCGAGAACCCCCACTCGGCCTTCGCGGCAGAGCAGTCGAGGGAGTCGGGCCACGATTCGGCGATCGCCTGACGCACGGGATCGACGTCGTAAGCGAGGGTGAAATCGGGAATGACCTGCCGAATGGACGCGGCGATCTCCTCGGGCTCGAAGCTCATGGCGGCGACGTTGAAGGAGTTGCGGTGCCTGAGCTTCCGCGGATCGGCCTCCATCAGGCGGACGACGGCGTCAAGGGCGTCCGGCATGTACATCATGGGCATATAAGTGCCCTTCCCGATATAAGAGGTATACTTTCCCTTCGCGGCGGCCTCGCGGTAAATGTGAACGGCGTAGTCCGTCGTCCCCCCGCCGGGGAGCGCCGAGTAGGAGATCAGGCCGGGAAAACGCACCCCGCGCGTGTCCATGCCGTACTTCAGGTGGTAATAGTCGCAGAGCAGCTCGCCCGCGACCTTGGCGGCGCCGTAAATGGTGCTGGGGCGCTGGATGGTGTCCTGCGGCGTGTTCTTTGCCGGCGTGGTCCTGCCGAACGCCGAGATGGAACTGGGGAAGAACAGAGCGCAGCCGTTCGCCCGCGCCGCCTCCAGCGCCGTGTAAAGCCCGTTCATGTTCGTGTCCCACGCCAGCTGGGGATCGGCCTCGCTCTTTGCCGAAAGCACGCCCGCCAGGTGAATGACCGTGTCCGCCTTCGCGGACGAAAGCCGCTCCGTCATTGCCCTGCCGTCGCGCACATCGAGAACCTCGAAAGGCCCGCCCTCGGAAACAGGGCCGGGAACCTTCCGAATATCCGTCGCAACGACGTTCTCCGCCCCGTAAATCTTTCGCAGATGCTGGACCAGCCCGAATCCGATCTGACCGTTGGAACCGGTTACAAGTATTTTTTTCACCACTCAGACCCCCCTTACAAACCGAGCGAAAACCATGGGGCTCCGCCCCATACCCCGCAGGGGGCTCGCCCCCTGACCCGTCTATTTTTATTTAATCCGAAATGAGGTTCATTTCTTTTCCGACCTTCGCGAAGGCCGCGGCGCCGAAATCGAGGTCCTGCCGGGAATGGGCGGCGCTGACCATGGCGCGGACGCGCGCGGTTCCCTTCGGGACGGTCGGAAAGACGATGGCCGTGGCGAACACGCCGTTCTCGAAGAGCTTCGCGCTGAAGTCCTTCGCGGCCTGAGCCTCGCCGATGATGACGGGCGTGATGGGCGTCTCGCTCCCGCCGGTGTCGAAGCCGAACCGCTTCAGCTCCGCCTTCAGATAGTCGCCGTTCCGCCAGAGCTTTTTGACCAGGTCGTCGCTCTCTTCCATGATCTCGACCGCCGCCGCGCAGGCCGCGATGTCCGGGACGGTGAGCGCGCTGCTGAACAGGTTCGGGCGCGCTTTCTGCCTCAGGTAGTCGATGAGGACGGCGCTGCCCGCGACGATTCCGCCCACGGCGCCGAACGCCTTCGACATCGTGCCGATCTCGACGTCGACCCTGCCGTGCAGATGAAAATGATCGACAATGCCGCGCCCTCCGCGCCCGAGGACGCCCTCGCCGTGCGCGTCGTCCACGGCCGTTATGGCCCCGAACTCCTGGGCGACGGCGACGATCTCCGGCAGCTTCGCGATATCGCCGTCCATGGAGAACACGCCGTCCGTAATGATCAGCTTTCTGCCGGGACTGGAGGCGTTTTCTCTCAGCTTGGCCCTCAGATCCTCCATGTCGGAGTGCTCGTAGCGGACGCTTCCGGCCCGCGAAAGGCGGCAGGCGTCGATGATGGAGGCGTGGTTCAGGGAGTCGCTGAATATCAGGTCGCCCTCGCCCGTCAGGGCGGGCATGACGGCGAGGTTGCCGCAGAAACCGGACTGGACGACGAGGGCGGCCTCGGCGCCCTTGAACTTCGCCAGCTTCCTTTCGAGTTCCAGATGAATGTCCATCGTGCCGGCGATCGTGCGTACCGCGCCGGGGCCCACGCCGTACCTGTCGATCGTCTCCTTCGTCCTCTGGCGGACGCGCGGGTCGTTCGCGAGCCCCAGGTAGTTGTTGGAACAGAGGTTCAGGTACTCTTTCCCGCCGATTCGCACCCACGCGCCCTGCGGACCTTCCAGCGTGCGGATATTGCCGTAGAGCCCCTCCTCTTTCATCCGGGCGAGCTCTTCGTCCATAAATTTCATCGCAACGGCCATAGCGTATCCCTCCCGCGTTTTGCGTCTAAACCCCGTATCCGAGGCGCCGTTACCGGGGTCATGTCGGGCGCCTCCTTTTTCATGTATTTTATCAGCTTCGGCGCGGCTTGCGTCTGCCTTGGGCAGTCTGCCTACATGAACCGCTCCACGGGGCCTTCGTATTTTTCGAGTGCCGGGACGTATTTCCGCGGCGCGCGGCCGAAACAGATGTCCATCTGCTCGTAGAACGTCACGTCGTTCAGGTCGACGGAACGCTGGACGATCGCCTGCTCCGTGGGGATGTAACGGATTTTTCCCCCGCTGACCTCGACCACCGTCACGCCGCAGACGCCCTCGTCCAGCAAAATCACCGCGGCGGCGCCGATTTCCTTGCCGAAGTTGACGTCGTAGGCCGAGGTCGAACCGCTGCGCACCATGTGTCCGGGAATGACCTCGCGCACCTCCGGGGTCTCGAAGACACCCGGCACGAACATTCCGGTGACCCGCATGAACTGCCGTATTTCGGGGTCGTTCTTCATCATGTGCTCGATGCGCCCTCGGACGGCGCGGGCCGCGCCGGACAGTTTGGCGTGCCCGAAGGAATCCGTGCCGCCGGACTCCGAGAAAACCTTTCCCTCGTCGTCCCGCACGCCCTCCGCCACCACCATCACGTAGGTTCCCGCGTTCACGTCGGAGTTCAGAATGCGCCGCATGTAATAGTGCTTGATGTGCTCGTAGACGGCATTGAAGTCCACGGCCACCTCCGGGATCAGGATGCAGTCGGCGTCCGCGGCCACTCCCCCGCGAAAGGCCGTGTGCCCGGCGTAGCGCCCGAACACCTCGACGATCATGATGCGGTTGTGGGTCTTGCCCGTCGTCTTGATGTCCTCCACGATACGCGCGATTTTGTTGATGGCCGAGTCCCCGCCCACCGAGTACGTCTGGAGGTCCAAGTCCATCGTCTTGGGCGCGTGGACGCAGGAAATGCCGTTCTGCACCAGATCGACGACCACGCTGCCCGTGTCGTCGCCGCCCGAGATCACCAGCCCGTCGATGTTGAATTTGCGAAGGCCCAGCAGAATGCGGTCGTACTTCTCGGGGTCCTCGATTCCCGATATCTTGACGCGGCTGTGCCCGGCGTCGCTGCCCGCGAAGGCGGAGTTCACGTGGTCCGTCCGCTCCTCGTCCAGCAGCACCAGCTTTTCAAAGTCCACGAGGTTGTAGAGCCCCGCGTAGCCGCTGGGGATGATGTAGGCCCCGATCCCCCGCGACAGCGCCGCCTTCGCGGCCCCGCGCACGACGGCGTTGAGTCCCCCGCAGTCCCCGCCGGACGTGATGATGCCTATATTTTTCAGCCTGCCCATGTCTTTCCTCCCTGTAGTCAATAAGCGTAATCAATAAGCCAGTTTGTAGATTTCCATAACGTCCTCGGGCGTCAGGGGTTTCAGCACCCCGAAGGGCAGGGACGCGGAGGCGTTTTCGGCGAGGCGTTCGAGGTCGGACTCCGCCACATTCAGCTCCCGCAGCGTCGTGGGAGCGCCGAGCGACCGGAAAAAGTCCTCCAGTTTCTCGATGCCCTCGAGGGCCCGGTCTTCCTCGTCCCCGTCCTCCACGCCGAACACCGTCTCCGCGAAACGCGCGAAAGGCGCGGGGTTGTCCCGGTATACCCGGCGCGCCCAGGCGGGCATCACGACGGCGAGGGAGGCCCCGTGCGGCGTGTCGAACAGAAGGCTGAGCGAGTGTCCGAGCTTGTGGGAGGAAAAATCCCCTCTCGAGGCGCGCCCGCAGGACAGAGAGCCGTTGTGCGCCAGCGACGCCGCCCAGGCGTATTGGGCGCGCGCCTCGTAGTTGCCGGGGTCTTCGCGCAGCTCGGGAATCAGCCGAATCATGCTTCGGACGATGGCGCAGCCCTGTTCGTCCATCAGCCCGACCCCTTCCGCGCCGTCGAAAAGGCGCTCCAGCGTATGGGCGATGATGTCGATGCCGCCGTTGACCGTCTGCTCTTCCGGGAGGGAGGCCTGGACCGAAGGGTCGATGATGGAGACGCGCGGGAAAAGAAAGGCGCTGGTGAGCGACGTTTTCAGGTTCTTTTCCGGGTTGGAGACGACGGAGATGCTGTTGACCTCGCTTGCCGTCGCCGAGGCCGTCAGGACGCCGAAGATCGGCAGGGCCTTTTTCAGCTCCGCCGTTTTGCCCTCGAAGAGGTCCCAGACGTCCTTGCCGTAAAAGGCCCCGGCCGCTATGGCCTTGGCCGTGTCGAAGACGCTGCCCCCTCCGACGGGCACAATGGCGTCGACCTTGTCGGCCTTGACCCGCGCCACGCCCTCCCGCACCTTGTCTATCGTCGGATTGGACCTGACCCCGCCCAGTTCCGGGAAGGCGATGCCCTTCTCCGTCAGGGCGTCCGTCACCTGCGTATAGACGCCGTTTTTGAAAATCGCCTTGCCGCCGTAGACCAGAAGGATATTTTTTGCCCCGATCGCGCCCAGCTGGTCGGCAATCTGGGGAATCGT